>SLRS01000237.1 GCA_007130855.1 Trueperaceae bacterium
CCCTCACCGGTGTGCGTACCGCGGAAGACGCCGTACGCCATCACATTGCCTCGAGCCTCATCCACGGCGAAGGAGCGAAGGTCGTAGGTGCCATCAGGTACAGGAGTGAAGAAACCCTTCATCCACTCCGTGTAGCCCTCCAGGGTGTCGATGCCCGCGAGTGCGCCGCCGTCACCCGGCCTAGGCGACGCCAACCCACGGCCATGCGCAGCGATCACGGGTATCCTGACGCGCCGGCGCCCCGCGCCACCCGCGCGGCCGGCGCCACCCCCGGCTCCCACTCCCGCCAGGAGGCCCATGTCCCCGTCCAAAGCCCGCGGCTACCTCGTGCATCTGTACACGACATCGACGCTCCTCTTCGTGGTCCTCGCAGTCCAGTGGATCCTCGACGGGCGCTACACACTCGCGCTCGTGGCGATGGCGATCACGCTGCTCATCGACGCAACCGACGGCGCGTTGGCCCGGAAGCACCGCGTCGCGCAGACGGTGCCGAACATCGACGGCCCGCTGCTCGACAACGTCGTGGACTTCGTCTCATACGTGTTCCTCCCGATCCTGTTCCTCATGCACGCCGGCCTGCTGCTCGAGCCGGTGTGGGTGTTCGCCACGCTGGTCGCGTTCAGCTCGGCGTACGGCTTCTCGCGCACAACGGCCAAGCAGAGCGACGAGGGCTTCTTCGTTGGGTTCCCGTCCTACTGGAACGTGGTCGCGTTCTACGCCTACCTGCTCGACCTCTCTCCCGCGCTCACGACCGCGCTGGTCATCGGCCTCAGCCTGCTCGTGTTCACCGGTGTCCGGTTCCTGTACGTCAGTCGCTTGCCGCGTGGCCGGCTCCTCCACTTCGTGCTCGGCGGTGCTTGGGGCGTGGTGGCGCTGGTGGCCTTGCTCGTCGAGCCCGGGCCGCTGAAGACTGCGCTCGCCTACGGCTCGCTCAGCTACGTGGCCTTCTACGCGCTGCACTCGTTCGTCCTCGACCGTCAGAGCCGCCGCGCGCGCCGGCGCCGTGCCAACGAGCCGCGATCCGCCGACCTCAACGGCTGACCCCCGGCAGCCGCGACGGAAGATGACGCACCTCGATCCAGACCCTGGCGATCCCGGGAGGCGGAAGCTGCGCTGGCGGGTGGTGCTCCGCGGTGTGGCGCTGGTCCTCTGGTCGCTCCTGCTGATCGCGTTCTGGCAGGGGGCGCGCCAGGCAGGCCTCGGTCCGCTCGACTACCTCGGCGCGAGCATCGAGCACGTCGCAGAGCGGCCTTGGGCCGCTGCCGGTGTCCTGGCGCTGTACCTCGTCCGCCCTCTGCTCCTGGTGCCGATCACGGTCGTGAACCTGGCATCGGGCTTCGTCCTCGGCCTCCTTCCGGGGCTCGCGCTGGCGCTGACCGGCACGCTGGCGTCCGCCTCGGTCGGCTACGGCATCGGCCGGCTGCTGGGTTCGGCGGGGCTGGCAAGCGAACTGCCGGCGCGCTGGTCGATCCTGCGCACGCTGCGGCGGCGCTCCTTCGAGAGCGTCGTGGCGGGCGGCCTGATGTACCTCCATGCCGACGCCGTCAACCTGCCGGCCGGGATGCTGCGGATCCGCTTCCCCGTCTTCCTCGCCGGCATCGCGGTCGGCAACACGCTGACCATGAGTTCAGCCGTCCTGGCCGGGTCGTCGGTCGAGGGGAGCATACGCGACGCCACGGTGGCGATCGACACCACCATCGTGCTGCTCGCCTTGGCGCTGTTCATGGTGAGCCTGGCGCTGGCATCGCTGTTGCGGCGGCGCCAGGCGATCGCACGAAAGCGCCAGACGGCGCCGGCAGAAGGCAGCTCACCGCCTCGGTAGCAGCCACGACGAGTGGGGTCGTGCATAGGGCACGCGTGACGAACCCTCGGGCTTCTGCGGACGTCCAGAAGGGCCCGATCGACGACGGCTCGATGCTGGGCGAGGGACCGGACGCGATGGCTGCACGCGACTCCTCCGGGTCGACGGCGAAGGCGGACCTGACCCGTGGCGGCGCGACGTGCCCGGTGGGCTCGGCGGTGTTCGCAGGGGCACGGCTTCCCCGCACGGCTCGTCGCAGTGCCACGGCATCCGGTAACCGTGGCACGTACGTACGACACCGACAACGGGCTTCATCCCAACCACACTAAGGAGTGGTTCGGATGCGCTTCCTACCAGGAGTAGCGACCATCGTCGCGCTCGCGCTCGCGGGATCGGCCTTCGCGCAGAGCAGCGCCAACCACCAGGTCAGCGTCAGCATCCCGACCGTGCTCCGTCTGCGGATCGACGAACACGTCGCCAGCGACCACGCCACCGTGAACGTCAGCATCCGCGTCGAGGGAGCACTGCGCACGATCGACCCCGCCTCCACCCGGCTCGAGGTCTCCGCCAACACAGCCTGGCAACTCTCGGTGAGCTACACGTCGACCGTGGACGACTCCGGCCTCGTCCTGAGCTGGCACGCGCTCGGAAACAGCGACGTACTGCACGGCAGCCCAACGGTCGTCGCGACCGGGCACAGCACGGGTGGATGGCGTGCGGTCCACGTCGACTACGGTGTCGTGAACGAACCTGCCGATGGCGACTACCAGGGGCTGATCGCGTACACGCTCGCTCGTCCATGACGTGCTCGACGACCGGCGCGTGAGGTCGTTCACAACCCGCTCCAACGCCACGCGATTGTGAGAATCTTGGCACTCTCTCGGGCCCGAAAGTAAGAGGCCGGTCAGAGTGCGCCTGCCACGATGCGGCCATAAGGCAAAGGCGCCGCAAATCCCATCATCTGGCGGCGCCACCGCTTCGGAAGCGATGAACTCTGTACCTGTATCTGAGCGCCTGGGTCAGAGGGAGCTAGTAGCGCAACCGGCCGAAGCTTTCATGTCCGGAGGGTCTCATGAAGAAGCTCGTCGTCATCTCGATCGTCGCTCTTGCACTCACCGCGCTGAGCACGGCGGCAGCGCAAGTCGCCTCCGGGCAGGGAAGCGAGGACGCCTCCGTCTCTCACGAGCTGCAGATCACCATCCCTTCGCTCCTGATGATCCGCTTCACCGCTGACCTGGGCAGCACCGACGCGCTGCAGGCGGCTCCGGAACTTGTCGCGTTCGTCTGGACCACGGAGAACTTCGAGCCCGTCGGCACCTTTCCTCCCACCAACGATCCCAACTGGGGCGACATCAAGGTCTTCGCCAACGGCGGTTGGGACCTCGACGTGACGGTTGAGAACGCGAGCAGCGACTTCGACTGGAGCAAGATCACGGTCGTCGACGGCGCCGGTGCTGTTCGCTTCACGCTTCCGACGGACGCGGGGGGTTCGACGTCGGTCCTCGAAGGCCAAGCACGGACCAATGGCTGGCGCAGCCTCGGCATCGCCCCCGAAGACTACCGCCTGACGCTCGACGGCCTCGAGGTTGTCGGAACGTACGACGCGCTCGTCGTGTACACCATCTCCAACCCATAGACGACCTCCTCCCCAAGCTGCAGGGTCCTGGTGAGATGCCAGGACCCTGCAGTCGCACATGTACGGACACCGAGGAGACGACGATGCCGGCGAGAACCCAGCTATCGCACGTCCGGAGTGGGGCTATGCTCTTCGGGATGTGGAACATGCCTCGGAGGACGTGGCTCGTCCTGTTGTCGTGCTTGATCGGTGCGAGCGGCCACGCGGCCGACTTAGGCATCGCACCGTCTCGCATCGAGGTGACGGGCGAACCAGGCACGGTCGTCATTGCTTCCGCGACCGTGGTGACATCGTCAAAGCACGCGCAGCAGATCGCCGTCGACCTCAGTGACTGGACGATGGGTCTGTCAGGGTCCCTCACGTACATGCCCAGTTCGACGGTCGCTGCGTCGGCTGCGCCTTGGCTGACCGTTGGCTCGGACGTGTTCGAGATCGCACCCGGCGGGAGTGTCGACGTCGCCATCGCGGCTCAGATCCCGCACGATGCGGACGGAACGCACCATGCGATGGTGTTGTTCGCCGTCATCCCCGCCGCTCGCGGCAATGCCAACGTCGGCGTCACGACGACGACGCGCATCGGCCTGACCGTTTACGTCACCGTCGCCGGCACCGAACGCGACGGCTCCGAGCTCATCGACATGTACCAGGGAGACCACCACTCCCTCACCGCCGTGATCCTCAACACGGGCAACACCGTCATGCGCTTGGGTGGCGTGGTCGAGATCCGTGACGAGGCCGGCGGCGTCGTGCATCGTCTGAACGTGCCCGACGTGCCGGTCCTGCGTGAGAGCGAGCGCGAGCTCACGTTCGCGCTGCCAGAGGACCTCGAGTCAGGCTTCTACGTCGCGCTGGCGCTCATCGAGGACAGCCGCGGCGGCGTCCTCGCCGGCGAGCTGCCCTTCGACGTGCCATGAACCGCTGGGTCCTGGCGCTGGTCTCGTTGGTCCTCGCCTGCCTGGGCGGTGTCACCGTTGCGCAGGACGGCCGCATCAGCGACGTCTCGTCGGGTCCGGTCACGTTCACGGTCGGCGACGACGACCTCGCGGCCGCCGCCTCGTGCCCAGGGTGCACGTACGTGTACCCCGACCCGGGACCGGCGATCATCTTCGAGGTGCAGCGCCAGAACCCCAACCGCGACTACACGGTCGACGCCTTCCATGCCGGCTGGGACCCCGGCATCAGCCTCCAACTCGAGGCGCGCTACACGGTCACGAACCGCAACGGGACGAGGCTGTTTCTCGAGACGGCCTGGCTGCCCATCACCGAGGCGCCCAGGCTCGCGCACATCTTCACCCAGGGCACCGTGCAGGGCGAGGTCTGGGTGCGTGTGACCGTCACGTACCGCCTGGCGCTCACCGGCGCAGAGGTCGCTGGCGACGTCGCGACGCGCATGACGCACCGGGTTCGCGAGACTGGCAGCGCCGTCTCGCACGACGTGCAAGCCTCGCTGCCGACCATGCTCGTGCTCCGCCTCGTCGGCACCACTGCGTCCGCGACCACGTTCACGGTCGCGTTCGACTACGGCAACGACGTCGGCACCTACCTGTCCGCGATCACATCGGGCGCGCCCCTCGCCGTGACGGCGACCGACCTCGCCCGAGCGGAGATCAGCACCAACCATCCGAGTGGCTACACGGTGACGCTCGCGATCGAGGAGGTCCTGGTCCCGGAGGGCGGCTTGGACGTCCGCGGCCGGTTGCTCCTCCTCGGCGCCCCAGGCGACAGCCGCACCTTCTCGAGTACGGGTCCGACGGCCGGCTTCGTACCGCTGTTCGAGGGCGGTGACTACGCACTCGTGGTCAGCGGCGACGAGCCTCCTGGCACGTACCTGCTGACGATCCGGCTCGAGGCGATCCGTAACCCCTGAACCCCCCATCCGTCCAGACGGCAGACACCCGTAGCACACGAACCTGCGGCGGTGTGGCCCTCACGGGTCGAGCACGCGGAACCGGAGCGTCTCCACGAGCGTGCGCCCGTCGGCGCCCTCGACGCGCACCGCAAGCTCGTACACCGCGTCGGGCGTCCCGGCCGGCACGGTGATCGCACCGCTCCAGCGGCCGGGCTCGTCCTCGACCAGGGCGACGTCGTCGCCGAAGGGGTGCGCGAGCGCCGCGCCGCGGGCGTCGAGGTAGCCGCTGAGCCGCACCGTCAGGGCGGCACCGGCGCGGACGGGGGCGTCGCTGGTGAGCAGCAGCGCCGCCGCGCCCGGATCGACGACCAGCTGGGCGCGCCGCGTCGCCTCGGCCTCGCCCGCGCGGACCACGACCGTGAACGCGAGCACGCCGGCAGGGTGCTCCAGCGGCACGGGCACGCGGCCGATCCAGGCATCGTCGTCGCGCTGCAGCGCATGTTCGGCTCCGTCCGCGAGCACCACCGTCACCGCATCGGGATCGCCCTGCACATCGACGCGCAGGAGCGGCGCGGCAGCCGGCGGCACGCGGTCGACCTCCAGCGCGACGCTGCGGACGCGCAGCGCCTGTGGCGTGAACGCCTGCACGCGCACCTCGGCGGGGCGCACGAGGAACGCGATCTCATCCGCGACCCCTGGCTCGAGCCGCAGCGTCCGTTGCTGGTCACCGACGATGATCGCGCCGGACGGGACCTCCACGAGCGCCACAGTGACCTGGCCGGGGAGGAGGCCGCGCAGCACGAATGCGCCCACATCGTCGGTCACCACGCTGCGCCGCAGTCCCTGGGAATCGCTGACGAGCAACCGCGCCCGGACGCCGACGGGCGGGTCGTCAGCGTGGCCGACACCGTCACGGTCTTCCAGGACGCGGCCGCGCAGCACGGTCGTGCGCACCGCGGAGACGGTCAACGTGGTCGCCTCCCGACGCCGCACCTCCACGTTGAAGCGCGCGCCGCCGACGAGTTGGTACGCGATCGGCAAGGTGGCCACGTCGACGGCGACCTGGTAGTGGCCGGGCGGCACCTCGAGCGTGTACGCACCGCCCTCGTCACTGCGCACACGGAAGCGTCCGACGCTGAACTCGACGCCCACGAGCGGCTCGTCGTCGGCCAGCACGCGGCCCTCGATCGTGCCCAGGTCGCGACCGCCGGCGAGCTCGACCACCGCGTCGGGCACGGCCAGCTCGAAGGCGTAGCGGGACGACAGCGTGACGCTCGCGCTCCACGGCAACGCCTCGTCGAAGGCGTAGGCGCCGCTGCCCGAGAGATCGACACGCCAATGTCCGTCCGACCAACCGATCGCGGCGCTCGCGGCCGCGTTGCGCTCGCTGAGGTCCCAGGCGCCACCGAGCGCCACGTTGAGCGCGTCGCGCTCGAGCTGGTAACGCGCAGCGACGCGCCCGCCAAACGCGCCCGAGTCGGGGTAGTACCGCAACCGCGCGTCGACGCCGAAAGCGGCGGCACCGAGGTACGACCAACCACTCTCCGCCGTGAGCCCGACACCTGTGGCGTCTGCGCGCACACCAAGTCCGGTCGTGGCGCGCCAACCGCCGCGAACCGCGCTGTGATGGCTGATACGCGCGAAGCTCTCGCGCGTGCCTGCCTGCCACGCCACGCGTAGCTCGCCAGGGAGCGCGCTTGTCACGCGTTGCGTGACGCCGAAGCGGCCGTTCCAGGCCTCGGGCGACGCGAGCGGGACGCGGGCATCGACGTACGCGGTACCGGCCGCGTCGCGTACCCGCAGCGATGCGGCAAGCAGCGCAGCGTCACCCAGCAGTTCACGTGCCTCGAGCTCGATCACCGTGACGGCGCCGTCGCTGCCGACCTCGGCGTCCAGCGCGAGCGTGAGGGCCGATCGCCGGTACGTCGTCGCCACGCTCCAGCGCGACGCGCCTGCCGCGCGATCGCTACTCGCCACACGCGCCGCGAGCCACAGCACATCCTCGCTCCAGCCTGCGCCGGCGGCGATACGAGCGCCCGCAGCGGCCGACTCGGCACCGATCGCCACCGCGAGGCGGTCGTCGACCGCGCCGAGCGTCCCCGCGAAGGCGAGGCTGCCCGTCCGTTGGGTGCCGGCCACCCCGAGGCCGCTGGGCATGCCGAGCCCCAGCGGGTCGCGCCAACCGCCGCCGACGCGCACGGTGGCGTGCTCGAGGGTCACCTGGGCGAAGGAGCGCCGCAGCGCCGCGGCCTCGAAGCGCGCGTCGAGGGTCGTGCGGTCCGAGAGCGGCCCTCGCAGCGCAAGGCTCCCGCGCCAGGCGCCACTCGAGCCGATCGCGCCGATGACCTCGCCGGCCAACGCGAACGGATCCGGTTCTGGAGCCCCGAAGCGCACGACGCTGACAGAACGCCGGATCTCGCCAACGCGCTCACCGCTCAGAACGAGCGTGTGCGCACCGGCCTCGCGCAGGTCGAAACGGAGCGTGACGCGTTCGCCGACCGCGAGCTCGAGATCACGGAGCGCCAGCACGGCCGCCCCGCGTCGCAGCTCCAATGTCGCTCGCTCGGTGGTGTTCCCATCGTTCGAGACGCCCACCTCGAGCCCGTCGGGCGACAGCGTCAACTCGTGCGGCGCCTGGAGCGAGAGTGCCGTGCGCTCGGTGACCGTCAGTTCGACGTCCCGCTCGAGCCGAACCCCGGCGCCGCCGATCCGCAGGGTAACGCGCCCGACCGTGAAGGCCAAGGCGTCCGTCGGTACCTCCATGGTCACGGCCACCGGCGTGCTACGACCGGGCTCGAGCGTCATCGCACCGGGCTGTCGCACCACGGCCCAGCCGCCACTCGGCAACGCCTCGAGCCGCACCTCGGTCCGCTCGGACGCCTCGAGCCGGAACACCAAGGTCACGAACTCGCCTGGTGCCACGAAGCGGTCCGGCGGCGTTAGCACCCGGACGCTGTGCGCCGCAGCGAGCGCGAGCACCGACAGGACCAGCAACGCCAAGGCGCAACGCAGCATGTCGCACCACGCTACCAGCGTCCCGGGCGCTCACGCACGCGACTCCTTCGCATCGCGCGGCTGCGGTCATCGGTCCCGCCGCACCGCACGGTCGCCCCCGGCCGCAAGCCGGTACGCATCACAACCGACGCGCCTGCTGCGCCGTCACGAGCACGCGCTCGAGGGCCGGCGCGAGCGCTTCCGGGGCAGTGCCCGCCTCCACCGCGGCCTCCAACGCTTCGGTCAAGGCCTCGGGCAGGCGCTGCCGGCTGGGCTCGAGCAGCGGCGCCACACAGGCCAGCGACTCGTCGAGCCTCCCCTGCCGCAGCCGCACCGCCATCAGCGGTAGGCGCGCGTTCCACTGCAAGGGATACGGCCATCCCTCGCTCCAACACGCCAGCGCCGCCTCAGCCTCGCGCTCACAGGTCGTGAGATCTCCGTCGTGCCAAGCCAACCACGCCAGCTGTCCGTGCGCGGCGCCGACGTATTGGGGCATCGCCAGCGCCGTGGCTGCCTCCAGCGTGCGCAGCGCGCAAGCCCGCGTCGCAGCGCGGTCTTCCGCCAAGCGGTGCACGAAGCTCAGGGACGTCAAGCAGCTGACACGCAGCACCGCATCGCCCGATGCCTCGCAGGCCGCCAAGGCCCGCTCGAGCTGCGCCCGGGCTTCAGCCTCGAGCTCCGCCCGGACTGCACCGCGATCGTCGTGCCACAGCAGCGCGAACCCGAGCATGAAGCGCGCGGCGTTGCCGACGGTCGCGCTGTCGGCCTCCGCGACTTCCGCCAACGCGGCACGGAGGAGCGCCACGGCTTCGTCGGAATGGGTGGTGCCGTCGCGGCCGAGCAGCGCGAACGCCTGGAGCACCAGCAACCGGCCGCGCTCGACGGCCGTGCCGTAGCGCCTCATGGGCGTCTCCCGGCTCCTGAGCACCCCCGCGCTCGCGTCCCACTCCCCCTTCCACACGTGCGCGGCGCTGCGCGCGAGCCCGATGTCGATCCATTCACGCCACCAGGCAGTGCCGGTAGCGGCGCTCTCCGGGCCGAGCGCGTCCTCGGCCGACGCCAGCGCCGCGAACGCCTCGCCGTACTGGTGTTGCGACACCTGGGTCTCGCCGATCTTGCGCCACAGCCGCGCACGATCGATCCGCGCCGCCGGCAGCAGCCGCTTCAGCGCTGCACCGAAACGCTCGCGCGCCACCTCGTGCATCCCTTGCATCTGGCGGACGTCGCCGAGACTCTCGAGCAACTGCCCGGCGACCTCGTCGCGCCAGCGCTCGAAGGCCGCGCTCGCCGGTAGGCTCGCGACCAGCATCAGCGCGCGTTCGTAGGCGGCGACGGCCTCCTCGTGCGCGTAGAGCGCCCGTGCCGCCTCGGCCGCCCGCCGGAAGTGCGGAACCGCGCGTTCCGGGAACCCGGCGAGGTCGTAGTGACGCGCGATCTGACCGCTCACCTCCGCACCACCGTCTCGCTCGATCAGCGCCTCGAGCGCCTCGCCCGTGTAGCGGTGGAGGAGCCGCCTGCGGGTCAGACTCAAGGCGGCGTAGGCGACCTCGCGCAGCTTGTCGTGGCTGAAGTCGTATCGCCCCGCCCCCACCTCACGCACGATGCGGTGCTGCCACAGCTCGTCGAGATCACGCATCACCACGTCCTCGCCGTACCGACTCACCTTCACGAGCAGCTCGAAGCCGAACTCGCGTCCCATCACGGCCGCCATGCTCATCAGCTCCGCGGCCGTCGGCGAGAGCTGGCCGATTCGCGCCGTGATCACGGCGCGCAGCTTCGGGGGCAAGGGCAGCGCTGGCGCCTCGTCGGTCGAGGAGGGAGCGTCGGGCTGTTCCGGCCAACCGCTGCGGAGCATCTCCACCACGAACAGCGGAACGCCCTCGGTCTGATCGAACAGCCGGGCCAAGGCCTCGGGCGGCGCCGGGCCGCGCCACAGGCTGCGTGCCAACGATGCCGTCTGCGCCTCGTCCAACGGACCGAGCTCGCACTCGCAGATCGTCCCCTCGTGCCGCAACGCAGCGAGGAGCCCGACCAGCGCCGCGTTGGCGTCCATCTCGTGCGTTCGGGCGGCCGCCACCACCATCACCCGCGCGCGCGCGTCGAAGCGCAGCAAGAACCGGAGCCACTCCAGCGTGTCGCGGTCGCACCACTGCAAGTCGTCGACCACCAGCACGATGGGCTGAGCCGCCAGCACCGGGCGCGCCATGGCTTCGAACAGACGCGTGCGGTGCCAGGCCTCCGTGAGCGGCTCGGGGGGAGGGGACCGTTCGTCGGCCAGCTCCGGCAGCAGGCGACGCAACTCCCTGCGCCAGATCGGAGCCAGCGCTGCCAGCGGGGCAGCCAGCGCTGCGCCGCGTAGGAGAGCCGCCACTGGCGCGAACGCAAGCGCTCCCTCCGCGGCGTAGCAGCGGGCCCGTACCACACTTGCCTCGACCCGCGGCAGGGCGCGCACGAACTCCTCGACGAAGCGCGACTTGCCGATACCTGAGTCACCGCTCACGAGCACCAGTGAGGGTCCGCCGGCCTTGGCCTGCTGCCAGGCCGTCCGGGCCCGCGCCAGCGCCTGCGTTCGCCCGACGAACGGTGCAGCGTTGGCGCTGCCCACCCGCCGTCCAGCGTCGGCGGCTGGCGCCGGGCGCAGGACAGGGTCTGGCTCCAGGAGCATCACCTGCTCGAAGGCCAGCTGCGTCCGCCGGCTCGGCTCGCCCCCGACCTCGCGCTGCAGCAGCGAGGCACAGCTGTGGTACACGTGCATCGCCTTCGCGCGCTCACCGCACAGGGCATGGAGCCGCATCAGGCACCGGTAGGGCTCCTCCACGAGTGGATCGTGCTGCACCCACTGCTGTGCGTAGCGAAGCGCGGCCCGGTAGTCGCGCTGTGCCTCGGCAATCGCCACGAGCCGCTCGAGGCAGCCGGCGTGGCGCTCACGCAGCCGCTCGCGCGGCGCCTCGAGCCAATCGTCGTACATCTCGGGCAGGAGGTCGCCGCGGTAGTGCCGCACGGCCTCCTCGAGCCGGTCGCGTTCCGGTGTGCCCTCGACGCCGTCCTCGGCCTGCCCGGCGGGCGCAGCGCAACCTTCGAAGCGCTCCACGTCGATCTCGAAGGCGGCCGCCGGGCGCGCTTGCAGCCGCTGACCGTCCAGGATGAAGTAGCGGTTCACGTCGGGCAATGCACGCCGCAGTTGGTGCAACGTCTGCCGCAGGTTCGTCCGCGCCTGCCCCTCATCGGACTCCGGCCACAGCATGGACGCCAACTGGGCTCGCTCGTGCGCACGGTCTCGGTGCAGCAACAGGTACGCGACGATGGCCTGGGCGCGGGCCGAGGCGAGCTGCATCACGACGCCGTCGCGCTCGAGCCTCAAGCCGCCGAGCATACGGACGGTGAGCGTCGACATCACCCCTCCTCTCGGCGTGATCGTCGACCAGTAGGCGTGCACGCATGATAGACGGCGCCGGGATCCGACATGCGCGATCGGCAGCGGCGCTCAGGCCGCGGATGCCCCGGTCCAGGCCAACGCGTCATCGTGCGCTCGGGGAACTCCACGCAAGCATCCCCGCCAACGTCCCCTACCTACCCTCACGGCGGCGACGAGTATGGTGTCGGTGGAAAGCAGTTGTCGAAACCTACGCCTTCGTCACGGGAGGAGCATCATGGCCGAGAACAGCGATGACCGAGCCGCACCGACGAACCCCAAGCTCGAGGACCTCGAGCGTCACCGCGAATCCGCGGAAGGCGAGCACCTGACGACGAATCAGGGCGTGCGCGTCGACCACACCGACGACTCGCTCAAGGCCGGTCCGCGGGGGCCGACCTTGATGGAGGACTTCCACTTCCGCGAGAAGTTGATGCACTTCGACCACGAGCGCATTCCGGAGCGGGTGGTGCACGCCCGCGGTTCGGCCGCGCACGGCTACTTCGAGGTCTACCGGCCGCTCAGCGAGTGGACCAGGGCCGGGTTCCTCCAAGATCCGTCGCGCCAGACGCCGGTCTTCGTACGCTTCTCGACGGTGGTCGGCTCGCGCGGCTCGGCGGACACCGTGCGCGACGTACGCGGCTTCGCCACGAAGTTCTACACCGACGAGGGCGTCTTCGACCTCGTCGGCAACAACATGCCGGTGTTCTTCATCCAAGACGCCATCAAGTTCCCCGACCTGGTGCACGCGATCAAGCCCGAGCCGCACCACGAGATGCCGCAAGCATCGGCCGCGCACGACACCTTCTGGGACTTCATCTCGCTCTTGCCCGAGTCGGCGCACATGATCATGTGGGTGCTCTCCGACCGCGCGATTCCGCGCTCCTACCGGACGATGGAGGGCTTCGGCGTCCACACGTTCCGCTTCGTGAACGAGGCCGGCAAGGGGCGCTTCGTCAAGTTCCATTGGCGCCCGGCCCTGGGCACCGCCTCGCTGGTGTGGGACGAGGCGCAGAAGCTCCAGGGCAAGGACCCGGACTTCAACCGGCGCGACCTGTGGGAGGCGATCGAGCACGGTGACTACCCCGAGTACGAGCTCGGTGTGCAGGTCATCGAGGAGGAGGACGAGCACGCCTTCGACTTCGACCTCCTCGATCCCACCAAGATCGTGCCGGAGTCCGAAGTGCCGGTGCAGCTGATCGGCAAGATGGTGCTCAACCGCAATCCCGACAACTTCTTCGCCGAGACCGAGCAGGTGGCGTTCCACCCCGGCCACGTCGTGCCCGGCATCGACTTCACCAACGATCCGCTGCTGCAGGGCCGGCTGTTCTCGTACCTCGACACGCAGCTGATCCGCTTGGGCGGCCCCAACTTCGCGGAGCTGCCGATCAACCGGCCGACCGCTCCGGTGCACAACGACCAACGCGACGGCTACGGCCGCCAGACGATCAACCGCGGCCGCACGTCGTACTCGCCGAACTCACTCGGCGGCGGCTGCCCGGTTACCGGCGCGGCCGGCACCGGCGCCTTCGTGCACTACGCCGAGAAGGTCGAGGGCCACAAGGTCCGTGAGCGTAGCGAGAGCTTCAAGGACTTCTTCTCGCAGGCGACGATGTTCTGGCACAGCCTGACCCCGCCCGAGCAGGATCACCTGGTCAGCGCCGCCCACTTCGAGCTCGGCAAGGTCGACACGCACGCGGTGCGCGAGCGCATGGTCCACGAGTTCTTCAACAAGATCGACCACACCCTGGCGGTGCGGGTCGCTGAGGGGATCGGCGTCGAGCCGCCGGCGACCGACGGCAGCCGGCCGGTCGAAAAGCGCACGCCGGAGGTCGGCGTCGAGGCCCGCAAGCGGACGGATTCGATCGCGACACGCAAGATCGCGATCCTGGCGGCGGACGGCTTCGACCATGCGTCACTCAACTCGGTCAAGGAGTTGCTCGAGGGCCGCGGCGCCCGCTGCGAGATCGTCTCGCAACACC
>SLRS01000110.1 GCA_007130855.1 Trueperaceae bacterium
CGGCGGCGCCGGGCGTGACGGGGGCGGCGTGGTGGGCGGACGTTGGGCTGCTCATGAGGCCTCCAACTCGCGCCCATCATGCACCGGCCGCGGCGGCCGCGGCGTGCTACCCTACCCCTTCGCACGACCATCGAGCGCCCCCGAGGAGTGCAGCACCGTGGCAACCGATCGCTACATCGATACGTTGAAAGCGCTCTCGTCGGACGACGCGCCGTTGGCCGTGGCCCTGCGCGAACTCCGACGCGCGGCCCGCGATCCGAGCGGACAGCCTCCGGCGGCGCTCGCGGAGACCCTTGGCGCGCTCACCCGGGAGCTCGCGACGCTCCGGACCGGCAGCAAGCGGATCCTCAACCAGCTCGATCAACTCCAGGCTTTGGTGCGCACGTCGGCGGTGATCAACTCGTCGCTCGACATCGTCCGGGTGCTCGAAGAGGTCATGGATACCACGATCGAGTTGACCAACGCCGAGCGGGCCTTCCTGATGCTGCGTGTCGAGGGCTCCGACGAGCTCGAGCTGCGCGCTGCGCGCAACTGGGACCGCGAGACCGTCGCCGACCAAGACGCCACCTTCTCCCGGAGCGTCATGCAGACGGTGCTCGAGACGGCCGAGCCGGTGGTCACCCTCAACGCGCAGGGCGATGCCCGCTTCCAGGGCAACGTCAGCGTGCTGATGCACGACCTGCGCTCGGTCATGTGCATCCCCATGAGCCTGCGGGGGCGGGTGATCGGCGTCCTCTACACCGACAACCGGATGGCGCAAGGCGTCTTCGACCAGGAGAGCGTCGAGCTGGTCGCCACCTTCGCGAACTACGCGGCGATCGCCATCGACAACGCCCGCAGCTTCATGCGGGTACGCGCCGATCTCGACAAGGCCAAGCAGGAGGTCAGGCGCCTGCAGATCGAGATCAACCAGCGCAAGGTCGACCAGGAGCTCGCCGAGATCACCGACACGGACTACTTCCAGCGCATCAGCCAGCTCGCGAACGACCTGCGCCAGAAGCGCTCGGGCTGAGCATCCCGCGCCGCTGGGGCGCGACCCTGCGGGTGGCACGAAGGCGCGCGAGCCGACGCCGCGACCGCGGGTCAGCGGCGGCAGCGTGTCGACCACGAAGGCGGTAGACTGCCGCCACCTTGCTGGCCATCGGACACGTCATCAACGATCGCTACCGCATCGAGGCCCTGCTCGGGCTCGGCGGTATGGGCGCCGTCTACCGGGCCCATGATGGTCAGGCCGACATGCAGGTCGCGGTCAAGGTCCTGACACTCCCTCCCGGGAACAGCCAGCTGCGCTTCAGGCGCGAGTTCCGGGTGATGTCGCGGCTGGAGCACCCACACGTCGTGCGGGTGTTCGACACCGGGATGCACGGCGACGTCGCCTACCTGGTCATGGCGTACCTCGCCGGCGGATCGCTGGCCGACGCCTTCGGGCAGGCCGTGACCGATGAGCACGACCTGGCAGAGCGGATGCGGCTGATGGTGGTGGTCGCCGAGGCGCTGGCCTACGTACACGCCCAGGGGATCGTCCACCGCGACCTCAAACCGGAGAACGTGCTGCTCCACGACGGCGAACCGTACCTGATGGACTTCGGGCTGTCGCGGGCCGATCAGCACGCCACGGTGGCGCTGACGCAGGTGGGCGAGGTCATGGGCACCGCGGCGTACATGAGCCCGGAACAGGCGCGCGGCCACACGGTGGACGCCCGCTCCGACCTCTACGCCTTCGGCTGCATGCTGTACTGGGCGCTCGTCGGCGAGCCCCCCTTCAGCGGCGAGTCGTTCGTCGACATCATCCTCAAGCAGATCCGCAACCCCGCGGCGCCGCCCTCCCACGAGGTCGCGTGGGTGCCGCCCCGGCTCGATGCGCTCGTGCTCGCGCTGCTGGAGAAGGCTCCCGAGGACCGGATCAGCTCCGCCGCCGAGGTGGCCGCCGAGATGCGCTCGATCGTCGCCTCGCTCGGCAGGGCGGAGGGCGTCGGCGCCTCGTCGCAGCCGGCGCCGGTCATGGGCGAGCCGGCTGCCAACGCGACACCGGGCCAGCTGCTGCGGGCGCCGCTCATCGGTCGCGACGAGGCCTGGCAGGCGCTGGTCGGCGCGCTCGCGACGACCGACCGCGGCCGGACGGTCGTGGTCGAGGGCGACACCGGCCTGGGCTCGTCGCGTCTGCTCGACGAGTTCGCGCGCGAGGCGCGCTCGCGGCAGTTGACGGTGGTGCGCGTGGTCAACCCGCGCGGCGCCCGCAACGTCCCGTACGATGGCTGGAAGCGCGCGCTCACGGGCCTGCGCAGCGCCGAGCCGGCGGCCTTCGCGAGTGCCGCGGCCGGCCTCGAGGCGCCCTTGTCGTGGCTCTTGCCGTCGGCCTTCCCCGACGTCAGCCCCCCCAACCTCCCCGACGACGTGGCCCAGCTGCGCCTCTTCGACTCCGTCGATCAACTCCTCGGGCGACTCGCCGAGCGCCGCTCGCTCTCGCTGCTCGTCGACGACCTGCACGAGGCCGACGAGGGCACGGTGAGCCTGGTGAGCTACCTCGCGCGCGGCGTCGCCAGTGAGCGCGTCCCGATGGTGGTCACGGTGCATCCGCTGCGCGCCTCGCCGAGCGCGAGCGGCGTCGTACGCCACCTCGAGGCGCGGCGCGTGAAGCTGACGCCCCTGGCCGACGACGACGCGCGCGCGCTGGTGCGCGAGCTCCTCGGCGGCCACGTCGACGAGGGGCTGCAACGCCACGTGGCCGAGCGCTCCGGCGGCAACCCGTTCTTCGTCCAGGAGCTGTTGGGAGCGCTGCTGCGTGCCGGCGAGATCAAGCGCCAGGCCGGCGCCTGGACCTGGAACCGCTCGACGTTCACGCTGCCGCCGAGCATCAACGAGGTCTTCGTGCAGCGCATCGAGGGCCTCGCAACGCGCGCCCGCGGCAGCGCCGCGGCCGCCAGCGCGATCGGCCAGGTGTTCGGCTTCGAGCTGCTGCAGACGCTCTTGGGCGCCGGCGAGGACGACCTGCTCGACGACCTCGACGAGCTCATGCGCGCCAACCTGATCGAAGAGGGCAGCCACGATCACTACCGCTTCACCCACCCGCTGCTGTGGGAGACGCTCCACCAGACGATGCCGGCACGCCGCCGGCGTCGCTACCACCAGACGCTGGCGGAGGTGCTCTCCGCCTCCGCTACCACGCCGCCCGAAGTGCTCGCGGAACACTACGTCGAGACCGATCATCCGGAGGCGGCCGCGCCGCACGCCATCGAGGCCGCCCGCCGGGCCGAGCAGGTGTTCGCCAACGACGTGGCCGAGCGCTACTACCGGCTCGCCCTCGAACTGCTCCCCGGGGACGCAGGCGAGCGCGCGGAGGCGACGCTGGCGCTCGCCCGGGTCTACGACCGCGTCGGCCGCTGGGACGAGGCCGAGCGGCTGTTCATGGAGGCGCGCGACGACCCGAGCACCCGCCTGCGAGCCCTCAAGTCGCTCGGGACCCACTGGCAGGTGCGCGGCGACCTGACCGCCAGCGAGCGGTTCCTGCGCGAGGCACTGACCGACGCGCCCGACGACCCGGAGACCTACCGCCTGCTGGGATCGACGCTGAACCTGCGCGAGGCGTTCGACGAGGCGCGCACGATGCTGCAGGCCGCGCTGGCGTTGGCGACCAGCGCCAGCGACGTCGATCCGCTCGGCCCGGCGGTGACGCAGATCGAGCTCGGCTACCTCGAGTTCACGCTCGGTCGGATCGAGGGGGCACTCACCTGGTACCACAGCGCCCAGGCGAGCCTCTCGTCGGCGCAGGAGCCGCTGCTGCAGGCGCGCCTCGACAAGCTGATCGGGCTGGTCCACTACGCCAAGGGCGATCTTTCGAACGCGCAGCGCTCGTTCGAGGAGGCGCACCGCGTCTTCGAGGACGCCGGCGATGTCGCGCGCGCCCTCGGCACCCTCTACAACCTCGGCATGGTGTTCGAGGAGACCGGAGCCAACACCCGCGCGGCCAGCGTGTTCGAGGAGATCCGCGACCGCGCCCACCGCTACGGCGACGCCCAGAACGCGGCCAAGGCGGCGGCGACCTGGGGCTGGCTCCTGCAGCGCGTGGGCCGCTACGACGAGGCGCTCGAGCAGTTGCGCCACGCCTCGGAGTATCTCGCCGGCCAGGGCTATCACTCGTATGCCCAGCAGACCCGCCTCAACACGGCCGTGGTGCTGGCCCGCAAGGGCGAGATCGAGGCGGCACGCCAGGAACTCGACCTGGCCAGCCAGGCGATCGACGACGAGCCGCTGGCCTACCAGTCGGCCCTGCAGATCCTCACGCTCGGCGAGATCGAGCTGCGCGCCGGGGCGGTCGGGCCCGCGCTCGCGCACTTCGCGGCGGCCATCGAGGCCTTCGAGGCCATCGAAAGCCAGCACGAACTGATGGAGGCGTCGCTGCTCTATGCCGAGGCCCTGCTCGCCCTCGGCTCGGGCGAGGCGTTGGACGTGGCGCTGTCGCGCGCAAGCGCCATCGCCCAGACGCTTGCCGACAGCTGCTGGCGCACCCAGGTCGAGTACCTGCGGGCACTGGGGCACGCGGACGCGCCGGCCATCGCCGAGATCGAGGAGGCGACGCTCGACGAGGAGAATCTGCTACCCTTCGTCAGGCTCGTCCAACGGACCCTTGCCATGCGTGACGTTGGAACCGAGCCGAGCGGGCGCGCTCGCTAGCGAGCGCCGGAGGTTCCATTCCATGAAGACGAGGCGTACACCACGTATATCGATCGCGCTCGCCCTGCTGGGGCTGGTGCTGGCCGGCTGCAGCCTGCCGCCGGTCCCGGTCACCCTGAGCCTGAACGAGTGGCTCACCGGCAGCGACAGCCCCATCGTCAAGGAGGTCATGGAGGGCATCGCCGTGGCCGAGCGCGGCGAGGTCGAGACCTCCGACGAGGTCCTCGACGCGCTCGGGCGCGGCGGACTCAGGCTCGCCAGCGTCGGCGTCGGCGGCGGCGAGTTCCTGGTCAGCGGCGTGGACACCATGCAGACGGGGTCCGCGGTGGCCCTCGAGCGCGTCCGCATGACGGTCTGGTTGGCCCCGTCGACGGCCGCCAACCTCGCCGATCCGAGCACCATCGCGACCCCGCAGTACCTCGCCTACGCCGGGACGATCGCGGTCGTGAACGCCGCGGAGCCCGACAGCTACACCATCTCGGAGCAGAGCCTCGCCAACCTCCAGACCGAGTCGGCGACGCTCGTCCGTGCGCTCGAGAGTGGCTCGTTCACCGTGTACGCGGAGTTCGCGGCCCTCGATGGCGACGGCAACGTCATCACGACGCTCAACGGCGCGCTGAGGCTGGTCGACCTCGAGATGACCGTGATCGTGAGCCTGTCACTGGGCGGCGCGCTGCGCTGAGCGGTGCAGTGCGGGAAGGATCCTCGAGGTGAGATCGACTCGCAGGCGCCACGGCCGATGAGTGAAGCGCGCGCCGCCAGCGGGCCGCAGGCGCACGTGCGCTGGGGCATCATCGGCTGCGGTGACGTCACCGAGGTGAAGTCGGGCCCCGCCTTCGGCCGCCTGCCGAACAGCTCGCTGGTCGCGGTGATGCGGCGCGACGCCGCCAAGGCCGAGGACTACGCCGCGCGCCACGGCGTGCCGCGCTGGACGACCGACGCCGAGGCGATCATCGCGGCCGACGACGTCGACGCCGTCTACGTGGCGACGCCGCCCTCGACTCATGCCCACTACACCGTGCGTGCGGCGGCGGCCGGCAAGCCGGTGTACGTCGAGAAGCCGATGGCGACGAGCCTGGCGGAGGCCGATGCCATGGTGCGCGCGTGCGACGCGGCCGGGGTGCCGCTGTTCGTGGCCTACTACCGGCGCGCGCTGCCGCGTTTCGAGTACGTCCGTGCCCGCCTCGACGAGGGCGCCATCGGCGAGCCGCGGTTGGTGCAGCTCGAACTGCACCAACCGCCGCCACCCGACCCGAGCGAGGCGGGTTGGCGTTGGGACCCGGACATCGCCGGCGGCGGCCTGCTGATGGACGTCGGCAGCCACGGGCTCGACCTGCTCGACCACTGGTTCGGGCCGCTCGACGCGGTGCGCGCCTTCGGCGCCACCCGGCTCTCCTGGTCGCGCGTCGAGGACCAGGTGGTGGCCGCCCTGCGCTTCGCGTCGGGCGTGCAGGGCGTGGCCGTGTGGGGCTTCAACGGTACCGTGCGCCGCGATGCGATCACCGTACTCGGCAGCCTCGGTCGGTTGTCGGTCCCGCTCCTGGCCGACGGTCCGGTGCTGCTCGAGGACGCCGACGGCGGCGTGCGCAGGCACCACATCGCGCACCCGCAGCACGTGCAGGAGCCGCTGATCGCGTCGATCAACGCCGCGCTGACGGGCGCTCCCGAGCGCTGCTCGAGCACGGGCGCCAGCGCCCTGCGCACCCAACGCGTCCTCGAGGCACTGTTGCGTGACGCGCGCTCGGAGGACTGAGCGAGGACTGGCCGGGTCCGCGCCTAGGGCGTCGCCTCGCCGGCCTTGCGGCCCCGCTCGCGCATCTGCTGCGCCTTCGCCTGCAGCTCCCTGAAGAAGTCCGTCTCGACGATCTCCTCCACCTGCTGCGAGCGCTTGCTCTCGTCGATCTCGATGCGCAGTTGCTGCACCTCGCGGCGCAAGGTGTGCTCGCGCGAGCGCACCTTCTCGGTCATGCCTTCGATGACCTCCGCCAGCACGCCGATCTCGTCGCGGAAGCGGCGCTGCCGGAAGCGCCCGAAGTCCTGCTCGTAATCGCCCTCGCCGACGCGCTCGGCGACGGCGGTCAGGCGAACGATCGGCTGGATGAACACGCGCGACATCACCAGCACCAACGCCAGCAGGACCACGTAGGTGATCAGGAAGGCGTTGACGGTCTGCGCCAAGATGGCGTTCTGGACGTCGTCGATCAGTTCCATCTCGAAGTCGACACCGACGCCGCCGACGCGCTCGCCTTGGGCGTCCAGGACCGGCATGTAGGCCGACACCCAGCTCCCGTAAGCATCGGTGTGGCCCACACGGCGCAGGGCGAGGCACGAGGCATAGCTCAGCGCGCCGCGCAGGGCCCCGAGCGGGGCGCCTGCCAACGCCTCGCGGGCGGCCGCGCAGCGCGCCTCGCGCGGGATCAGGTAGGTGAGCCGCTCGAGACCACCGACCAAGGGGCCGGTGCTCTGGTCCACCTCCAGGAAGGCGTACGACTTGCTCGGGTCGACGTCCGACCAGAGGTCGGCGAGCGCGTAGATCTCGTTCGGTGCCGGCCCTTGCACGAAGGTGTAGGGCCAGGCCCTGGGCTCGATGCTCTGCACCGTCCGGAACCACGCCATCTGGGCGAGGTAGGCCGGATGATCCGAGAAGCCGGCGTCGTTCGGCTCGCCCTCGGCGAACAGCGCGAGCAGCAAGGCGCCATCGAGGCCGGCGCTGACGCCTTGGATGGTCTCGGTCAGCTCCAGGGTGATGCGCCCCAGCGCACGCTCGGTGGAGGAGGCGTAGAACCAGTAGTACGACGCGGCGAAGACGACCGTGAACACGATCGTGAACGCGATCAGGAGCTTGGTGCTGAGGCTGGTGAAGCCGCGACCAAAGCGTCTGGCGGTGTGGTTCAAGACGGGCCTCCTGGGTGCTGGCGATGCCGGGAGCGGCGCGCCAGCGCGCCCTCCAAGATGGTACCGATGAGTGCCGGATACGACCACTGCGCCTGCTCGGCCATCCAGCGCAGCGAAGAGGCGCGCGGGGCGAGGGCGGGCAGCGCATTGATCTCCAGCAGGTGTGGTCGTCCGGCGGCGTCGCAGCGGAGGTCGACCCGCGCCACGTCGCGGCAGTCGACCGCGCGGAAGGCGCGCTGCGCGAGGCGCGCGAGCGAGGCCACCAGCTCGCCTTCGGGCGGCACCCGGAAGCGCTGCGACAGATCGCTCGTCGCCAGCGTGGCCTTCGCCTCGTGCGAGTAGGCGACGCCGGCGCTGACGTTCTCGATCACGCCCAACACCTCGCCACCCCGGAGCAGGCCGACCGTGAACTCGCGCCCTGGCAGGTAGGCCTCCACCAGTGCCGCCTGGCGGTAGGCGCGCCAGACGTGCTCGACACGCCGGCGCAGCGACTCTGCGTCGAGCACCAAGGAGCCCTCGTCGACGCCCATGGACGACCCCTCCGCGACGGGCTTGACGAACCACGCCGCGGCTGCCGGCGGGCCGCAGCCCTCGGCGCCGATCTCGGCGCCGACCTCGACCACGCAGAAGGCGGCGGTCGGCAGACCGCAGCCGAGCCACACCCGCTTCGTCAGGGCCTTGTCGAGCGTCAGCGCCATCGAGACGGGGTCGGCGCCGCTGTAGGCGATGCCCCAGGCCTCGAGTAGCGCCGGCACCTGTGCCTCGCGTCCGCGCCCGCGCAGGCCCTCGGCCAGGTTGAACACCACGTCGAGTGCCGCGCGTTCGCCCGGGTCGAGCGCCACGAGCTCCGCGAGCCCGCCGATCCTCACCACGCGATGCCCGAGCGCGGCCAACGCCGCCGCCAGGTCGTCGATGGTCTCGACGTCGTCGAGCTCGGCGAGCGCGTCGGCCGGCGCATCGGGCTGCCGCAGGCCGCTGTCGCGCAAGTCGAAGGTGAGGCCCACCCGCAGGCCCGCGGCGCGGCTCACAGGAGATCGTCCAGCACGCTGGCACTGGTGCGCTGCCGGCGCCTGAGGCGCCAGTTCAGCAAGCTGGCGTCGTAGTCGCGGCGCATGCGCAGCGCCGCGATGATCGCGCAGGCAGCCGCCGCGACGGCGACCGGTAGGTAGATCAGGGCGGAGTCGAAGCGCTCGCCGGCGGCGCTGAGGAGGGTGACCGCACCGATCACCGACGCGCCCACGATGGTGCCGACGGCCACCACGTAGCTCTCGAGCACGATGCCGACGCGTCCGCGGCGTTCCTCGGGCACCAGACCCTGCAGCGCCTTCTGGGCCGTGTCGTGGAAGGTCTCGCCCACCAACCGGAACGCCAGGAGGCCGAGCACGGCGCTCCCGACACCAGGCACGGCGATCGCCAGGGTCAGCATCACCAGCGCGACGAACGGCTGGACCGACAGCGCGTCCTTGAGCTCCACGCGCACCAGCAGCCGCCGCGTGACGAACAGCTGCACGCCGAAGGCGAGCGACACGGCGCCCATGCGATACAGGCTGTAGAAGGTCTGGTAGGCCTCCTGGGTGAGGAAGGCGGCGTCGGTGTACACCAGGAAGTGGAACTCGATCACCGTGTCGATCACCATCAGCGCCAGCAGCGCGATCGTGAGGTAGCGGAACGAGGGGACGTTGCGGATGAAGGCCGCGCCTTCGGACAGCGCAGCCCGCGCGCTCTCGGGGCGGCGACGCACCTGGCGCAGTGGAACGCGCCGCTGCAACGCCTGCAACAGCGCGATCGCAGCCAGGTACGTCGCCACGTTGAAGAGCAGCAGCACGCCCACGTCGAAACCGACCCCGCGCAGCATGGCGGGAGCGGCTGCCGCCAGCGCCAGCCCGATCAGCTTGCCGACGAAACCGCTGCCCGCCAGGATCGGGAAGATGCGCTTCGCCTGCGCGACGCTCCAAGCATCGTTGGCGAGCACCCAGTACACCAGCGGGAAGAGCATCCACTGCTGCTCCGCGACGAGGTAGAGGACGGCGTAGACGAGCCGCTCCGAGGTGCCGAGCTGCAGCGCCAGCCACAGCGCCAGGAACACCAGCGAGAAGGCGATCAGCACGGCCCGCAGGAACTTGACGCGGTCGAAGCGATCGATGATCAGCGACTGGGCCACGGCGATGACGAGGAAGAGCCCGTAGTCGATCAGCCACACGATCCAGATGGCATGCAGGCCATCCGCCTTCAGGAAGCCGCTGAGCGAGGCGACGTACGAGACCTGCATCGCCAGCGAGTTGGCGAGCATCAGGCCGGCGAACAGCAGCAGCGCCGGGATCTCCGAGCCCTGCACGCGGAACAGGCGTGCGAGTGCCTCGCTCACGTCGGCTGGCGCTCCTCGTGCCGAGGTGCGGGCCGGCTGGTCTCGCCACGGCCCTGCAGCAGGGCCGCGACGCCGGTCGGCCTGGCCGCTGCGCAGGCGGCGCAGGTCGAGCGGTCGTGCGGTCGATACCCCGGCGGTTGCTCGTACGTGGTGAGCATGCCCGCAAAGGTGCGGAGCACCGCGCGCTCGTCCGACATGCTCAGGAGGTACTGCGGGGCGACCGGGATCTTGCCGCCGCCGTCGGGCGCATCGACGACGAACGTTGGCACGGCGTAGCCGGAGGTGTGGCCGCGCAGCGCCTCCATGATCTCGACGCCCGTGGCGATCGGCGTACGGAAGTGGCCGGCGCCGCGCACGAGGTCGCACTGGTAGAGGTAGTACGGCCGTACCCGCTGACGGACCAGCTCGCGCACCAGCGCCAGCATCACGTTGGGGCAGTCGTTGATGCCGGCCATCAGGACCGTCTGGGCACCCAAGGGCACCCCTGCGTCCGCGAGTCGTGCATGGGCGACCGCGACCTCGGGCGTCAGCTCGCGCGGATGGTTGACGTGGACGTTGAGCCACAGCGGCTGGTGGCGCGCGAGGATCGCGGCGAGCGTCGCCGTGATGCGCTGGGGGAGGAAGAACGGCACACGCGTGCCGATACGGATCACCTCGACGTGCTCGATCGCGCGCAGGCGTCCGAGTAGCCGCTCCAGGACACGATCGTGGAGCAGCAAGGGGTCGCCGCCCGAGAGGAGCACGTCGCGCACCTCGGGATGCGCGGCGATGTAGCGCAACTGCGCCTCGTGCTGCTCGGGGCCGAGGTTCTCCCCGCGCTTGCCGACGATGCGGCTGCGGGTGCAGAAACGGCAGTAACTGGCGCACTCGGTGGTCACCAGCATCAGCACCCGGTCGGAGTAACGGTGCACCAGCCCCGGCGCCACGGTGTGCGCGGCCTCGGCCAAGGAGTCGCTGCGCAGACCCTCGAAGGCCTCCGCCTCACGCATCGTCGGGATCACCTGCGCCCGGATGGGGCAGGCGCGATCGTGCGGGTCGATCAGGCTCGCCAGGTAGGGCGTGATGTCGACGCGGAACAGGCCTTCGGTCTGCAGGGCGGCGCGCTCGCTGTCGTCGAGCGCCACCACGCGCGCGAGCTCGGCGACGCTGGCGAGCCGGTGGCTCAGCTGCCAGCGCCAGTCGTCCCAGCGCTCGTCGGGCACGTCAGGATAGAGCTCGATCGAGCGCCGCGAGCGCACCGCGGCCCTCACACGTCGACGACGCCGTCGTCGCTCCCGGTCGCGCCGGGCTCGTGGCGCTCGGCCTCGGCGTCCCGGTCGTGCCGCGAGCGTGCCGCGTCGACCGCCTGGGGCAGCGTGCACGTCACCTGGCACGCCTGGCGGCGCTTCGCACACGGCTTGGTGGGCATGGCTCCCCTCCTTCGCGGTACTGGTCACTGGTCGCTGGTGAGGCGGCCGAGCCGATGGGTCAGGTGTCGTCAGGCTCGGCTGTGCCCTGGTCGTCGGCGGGTGCCGCGTCGGGCTCCAGCAGCAGCTGCCAGTAGCCGACGGGCGCCTCGGGCCGGTGTTGCTTCGTGAAGTGGATGCGGTACACGACGTCGCCTGCCCGGTCGAGCTCTTCGGTCTTGAGCAGGCCGCAGGCGACCATGAGCTCGGCGATCACCTCGGTTTCGCGTTCGTCGAGGTCGAGGCTGTTGCCGAGCTCCTCGAAGGTCATCGAGCCGCCGCGCATCAGCCGCCTGAGCGTCGCCCTGAGCGGGTCGGTGAGCTGCAGCAAGACGCTGGGCGTCACGCCGCGGTCGCTGCTGCTGCGGACCCAGCCGTCGAGTTCGCGTCGCACCCGTTCGAAGGCCGCGCTCCCCTCGAAGGATGCTTCCGGCGCCGCGGTCACGCCATGAGCCGATCCACGACCTCGCGATAGCTCTTGGCGATCGGGTGATCGGGGAACTCGACGACGAAGACACCGCGGCTCGCGAGCATCATCATCTCGTCGGAGTGCGGCAAGACCGCGACGACCTCGCAGCCGAAGGTGGTCTCGACCCGTTGGCGCACCTCTTCGAAATCGAACGCGGTCGGTACCTTGTTGACAAGCAAGGTCATCAGCGGGACGTTGAGCTTGCGGCCGATCTCGACCGTGACACCGGTCCCCTGGTAGTCCTGCTGGTCGGGACGCATCACGATGATGAGGGCGTCGGAGATCGCGATCGACAGCAGCGTCTCCTCGCCGACGCCGGGGTGCGTGTCGATGAGCAGCACGTCGAGCGACAGCTCCTCGATGAGGCGCTGGAAGCCGTCGTTGAGGAGCCCGACGTCGTACCCTTCGCGGATGATCCGCGCGATCTGCCCCGCCTGGATGCTCGAGGGGATCAGCAGCACCGTACCGGGCCCGCGCACGCCGAGCTTCTCGGTGACGTCGTGCGCCGCCTGCTCGATGTCGCAGTGCCCCCACAGGTAGTCGTTGAGCGAGAACTTCATCTGCTCGGGTTCGAGCCCGAACAGGACGTGGATACCGGGCGACTGGATGTCGGTGTCGACGACGCCTACACGCAGGCCCTGCATCGCCATCAGCGTGCCGAGGTTGGCACAGGTGTTCGACTTGCCGGTACCACCGCGAAACGAGTGGATCGAGACGATCTTGGACATCGGGCTCCTCTGGTCTGGGCTCAGGTTGCGATGCTCGGCGTCGAGGCCTCGTCGGCCTCGCTGGTGAGTTGACGGCGCACGGCGAGCATGGTGATGTCGTCGAACTGCGGGGCGTCGGCGATGTGACGCGTGACGTGGGCCTCGACGCCCTCGATCAGCTCGCGGGCCGACGCGGTGCCACGGTGCACGCTCTCGAGCATGCGCTCGAGGCCGTAGAACTCCCCGTCCGACGAGCGGGCATCGGGCACCCCATCGGTGTAGGCAAAGAGGACGTCGCCCGGTCGAAGCCTCGTCTGGCCGATCCTGAACTTCGCTCCGGGGATCATCCCTACCGCCGGTCCGGTGGTCTTGAGCGACTCGCTGCTGCCATCGGTCCGCAAGACCACCGGCGGGTTGTGGCCACCGTTGATGTAGAGCAGCGTGCCGTTGCTCGGATCGAGCACGGCGAAGAACACGGTCGCGAAGTAGCCCTGCTCCATGTGGTTGGCGAGGATGTAGTCGTTGGTGCCGGCGATGGCGTTCATCAGCGAGCCGGTGCCGATCGTCGGCAGCGACTGGCGCCGTTGGCTGGGGTCGCCCGCGAGCCAGTCCTTGTCCTCGGTGACGGAGCCGGAGCGCGGATCCATCCAGCTGAGGCTGGTGTGCTGCTGCGCCCCGGAGCGGATCAGGCTGCGAAAGAGCGCCATGAACAGCGCCGCGCCGACACCCTTGTCGCACACGTCGGCGATCAGGAAGCCGAGGCGTCGGCCGTTGACGAGCTCGAACGCGTCGTAGAAGTCGCCGGCCACCTCGCGGGCCGGACGGAAGCAGGCATGCACCTGCCAGCCCTTGGGCTCCGGCAGCGACGACGGCAGGAAACCGAGCTGGATGGTGCGACCGATCTGCACGTCGCGCTCGAGCTTCAGGAGCTCCTCGTCGACGGCGCGCTCGAGGAGCTGGTACTGCAGCCGCCGCCGCTCGGCGAGCGCGTGGATCCGGGCCCGCACGAGCTCCGGCAGGAACGGGGCCAACAGCACGTCGACCCCGTCGGGAAGGGCGCGCCCGAGCTCCGGCGTGAACGCCGGCGCGTAGGCCAACAGCAGCGCAGCGACCGCGCCGTTGGCCGCGCTGCGCGCGCGCGGCGCGGCGCCGGCCTGGCTGCCGAGTTGCTCGGACCCCACCAGGATCACGTCGGCATCGAACCCTTCGATCCCGGCGAGCGCCTCGGCGAGGCTGGCGGCGCTGCGCGTCTCGATCGCCGCCGCGCCGTTCGCCAGGGCCCGCCCCACCGCGCCGGCGGCCTCGCTGGCGTCGTCGACCAGCACGACCCTCGCGGGCGTTCGCGCGGGCTGCTCAGCCATCGTCGGCCCCCTGGCGGTGCATGACGAAGATGTTCCGATTCCGTCGTGCCACGCGCTCGTAGCGGAACTCGTCGACGCCGTGGACGGTGAGGAACACGCCGAGACCGCCGACCGCGCGCTCCTCGAGCGGCGTACCGAGGTCGTCGGGCTCGGCCAAGGTGGTCGGATCGAACGGCACGGCATCGTCCTCCAGGATGATCGTCAGCGTCTCGCCGTTGCGCCACGCCTGCAGCTCGAGATCACCGCGGAGCCCTGCCTCCTCGTATCCGTGCGTGATCACGTTCGTGGCGATCTCGTCGACGGCCAGGCGCAGGCGGTAGCTGGCCTTGTGGTCGAGCCCTGCAGCGGACGCCGCGGCGTCGACGAATGCACGGATGGGACCGAGCGCGTCAAGGGTGGCTGGCAGTTGCAGGGTATCGGCCATGGTGGGGAGCCGACACCGGCTAGGCGTTCCCGAGCGCGTCGAGGTCGTATGTCTCGACCATGTCGACGCTGTGATGGAAGCCGGTGAGCTCGATCGTCTCGGCGACGGCGGGCTGCGCGCCGGCGATCACCAGTTCGACCCCTTGACCGAGCTTCTGCTTGGCGAAGACGAGCACGCGCAGGCCGGCGCTCGCCATGAAGGTCAGCTCGCTCATGTCGAAGACGACGGTGCGCACACCGTCGTGCCCGGCCATCGCGACGGTCTCGTCACGCAGGCGCTGCGCGACACCGGCGTCGAGCTCACCGCTGAGTTCGATGACGGCAACGGATCCGTGAACCGTGCTGGAGATCTCGAGTGCCATGATCAACCGTTCCCTTCGGCGGCCGCCTTGGCGACCAGGATGACGACGGTGCGCCCCCCCACGAGGATGTGGGAGGAGTCGTCGAGTGGCGGTTCGTCTCCGTGCGGATGGATGTCGTGCGGCGCTTCCATGCCGGTGTTGACGAAGACGTGCCAGCGGCGCCCGTGCGGAGGCTGCGGCAGCTCGAAGCCGTACGTCTCCCAGTGGGCGTTGAAGGCCAGGTAGATACTGTCGTCCTGGGCCCGGCCACCACGCGCGTGGGCGCCGTCGAGCATGAAGGCGAGGTAGCGCGCGTCGGGGCCCCAGTCGGGCTCCCAGGCGCGCCGGCCGTGCCAACTGATGTCCGGGACGCCGCTGCCGACCAAGTCGCGGCCGCTGAGGTGCCAGCGGTTGCGCAGCACCGGGTGCTGCGCCCTGAAGGCGATGAGCCCCTGGGTGAAGCGTAGCAGGTCGGCGTTCGTCTCGGTGAGGGTCCAGTCGAACCAGTTCAGCTCGTTGTCGTGGCAGTAGGTGTTGTTGTTGCCGTGCTGCGTCCTGGCGACCTCGTCGCCGCTGAGCAGCATCGGTACGCCCTGGCTCGTCAGCAAGATCGCCAGCGCGTTGCGCATCTGGCGGCGGCGCAGGCGCAGCACCTCGGGATCGTCGGTCGCTCCCTCGACGCCGCAGTTCCAGCTCTCGTTGTCGTTGGCACCGTCGCGGTTGTCCTCGCCATTGGCGAGGTTGTGCTTGCCGTCGTACGACACCAGGTCGTGCAGGGTGAAGCCGTCGTGCGCGGTGACGAAGTTGATCGAGGCCGTGGCGCCCCGGTCGCCGTACATGTCGGGCGAGCCGGCGATCCGGTTGGCCATCTCGCCGGCGCGTCCCGCGTCGCCCTTGAGGAACTTGCGCAGCGCGTCGCGGTAGCGGCCGTTCCACTCGGCCCAGCGGCCGTAGGCCGGGAACGAGCCGACCTGGTAGAGCCCGCCGGCGTCCCACGCCTCGGCCACCAGCTTGCACTTGGCCAGGACCGGATCGTACGCGAGCGTCTCGAGCAGCGGCGGGTTGTTCAAGGGAGCGCCGCTCGGGTCGCGCCCCAGGATCGCGGCGAGGTCGAAGCGGAAGCCGTCGATGTGGTACTCGGCCGCCCAGTAGCGCAGGCAATCGAGCACCATGTTGCGGACGATCGGGTTGTTGCAGTTGAGCGTGTTGCCCGTGCCGCTGAAGTTGAAGTAGTAGCCCTCGGGCGTCAGCATGTAGTAGGTCTTGTTGTCGAGCCCGCGGAACGAGATGGTCGGACCGCGCTCGTTGCCCTCGGCGGTGTGGTTGAACACCACGTCCAGCATCACCTCGATGCCGTTGACGTGGAGCTCCTTCACCAGCTTCTTGAACTCGTCGACCTGCATCCCGAGGCGACCGGTCGCCGCGTAGCCCGCCTTCGGAGCGAAGAAGCCGACGGTGCTGTAGCCCCAGTAGTTCACCAGCAACTCGCCGGTCTCCGGGTTCGGACGCGAGTGCTCGAACTCGTCGAACTCGTAGACCGGCATCAGCTCCAGGCAGTTCACGCCGAGCGACTTGAGGTACGGGATCTTCTCGCGTATGGCCGCGAAGGTGCCGGGGTTGCGGACGCCGCTCGACGGGTGACGCGTGAGGCTGCGCACGTGCGCCTCGTACACCACCAGGTCCTCGATGGGGATCTCCAGCGGGCGGTCGTGCTCCCAGTCGAAGTCGTCGAAGGCGAGCCGGGCCCGATGCTGGTACGGGTCGTCCCAGTCGGGTGTCCGACCCCACTCGTCGCGCCCGCCGATCACCCGCGCGTAGGGGTCCATCAGGATCTTCGTGGCGTCGAAGCGGTGCCCCTCCTCCGGGGCGTACGGACCCTCCATGCGGTAGCCGTACTCGAGGGTCTCGGCGTCGAGGTCGAACACCGTCATGGCGTACACGTTGCCGATGCGGAACTCGGGCGGGAACGGGATCTCGACCCTCGGCGCCTGCGCGCCCTTGTCGAACAGCACCAGCGTGCAGCGCTCGGCGTGGCTCGAGAAGACCGAGAAGTTCACACCGGTCGGGGTCAGGGTGGCGCCGAACGGGTAGACGCTGCCGGCGCGGAGCTTGAAGCCCTCGTGCTCGTGCGTGGGGTAGTAGTCGATGCGACCGCTCGCGACCGCGCTCATGCGTTCAGGAGCTCGATCCCGGAGGCGACCGAACCCACCACCGTGAAGAAGTCGAGGAACCCGGTGGCCGACATGGTGTCCTCGATCTCCTCGGAGAGGCCGACCAGGGCGACCACGCTCCCTTTCGCCACGGCCTGCCGGTACAGCAGCAGCATCATCCGCAGGCCCGCGCTCGACATGTACGGCACGCCGTGCATGTCGATGAGCAGCTTGCCATCGGCGGGGACGAGCGGCACGATCGCCTGCTGGGCCTCGGGCGCGCTCTTGCCATCGAGTTCGCCCTCGATGGCCACGATCGTGACCCCCTGCTCGACGCGATCGGTGACGGTCACGGCGTACCTCTTGCGGGCACCTTGGTAGGCGTGAGGCGGACCTTGACGCGTGGGCGCCGCTGCGTGTCGGGGAGCTTGACGCTCAGCGCCTCGCGGTCGAAGTCCTCATACGGCTCGTCGTCGATCCACACCGCGGTGAGTTCCACGCTGCCAGGCGGCAAGATGTCGGGCGAGACGCGCAGCACCCTGTCGACGAAGCCGTTGGGGAGCGGCTTGAAGTACAGGTCGAGGGGCGCGCCGGTGATGAGCAAGTTGGTGTAGACGCTCGCCAGGAAGCACAACTCGCCCGAGTGGTACATGCTCATCGAGTGGCTGCCCTTGAGGCGCTCGGTGCCGAGCAGGTAGGGGACGCCGTTGGCGAGCACGTTGAAGAAGATCGCACCGTCGTCGTGATCGAGGAAGAAGGCATTGTAGAAGGCCGACGACTCGCGGGCGTGGCGCAAGAACGCCTCGTCGCCGAGCACGCCGTGGAGGATCTGGTACGCCAGGATCCCTTGCTCCTGCTGCCACCAGGCCTTGCGGTCGTGGAAGGCGAAGCGATACCGCTCCTGGCCGGGTTCGAGCGCACGCTCCATCACGTCGTACCAGCCGCCGCGCTGCGCGTCGCCACCGGCGGCCGGCATGTGCTCCGCGATGGTCCGGGCGAAGCGGACGTACGCGTCCTTGGGCTTGAGGCTCTGCATCCGCATCAGGTTCCAGGCGATCTTGAGGTTGTGGCCCACCACCGCGCGGTTCTGCTGCCACATGTGGCTCGTGTCGTGTGACCAGTCCTCGAAGAACTTCTCCTGCACGAAGGGGCTCTGCGCGTAATCCGGGAAGTGCTCGGTGATCGTGTCGAAGGTGTTCTCGAGGAAGTCGGCGTAGCGCTGCTCGCCGGTCGCGAGCCACAGGTTGACGAGGTACGCCGGCGCGTGGTCGCCGACGCTGTTCCAGTTCTTCTTGCCGCTGTTCTCACCGAGCGACTCGCTGCGCGCTCCGAGCGTGATGGGGTCGAGATGCGAGAAGTAGCCGCCCTGCTCGGCATCGAGGTAGAAGCGGTCGAACAGGTCGACGGTCAGCTCGGCGTCCTTGAGGATGCGCGGATCGCCGCTGATGCGGTAGGTCTGGATCGGCCCCGCGAGCGCGTAGATCTGCTCGTAGGCCGGGATGGCGTCGAGGTCGTCGCCGAACTCGCTGGCGAACACCTTGTCCTCGCGCCGTCCGTGCACGTCGATGCCGTGATACCAGTACACGATGTTCTCGTCGGCGTCGTAGAAGCGCATGTGTTCGCGCAGGTAGTCGGTGCCCTTCTCGGCCGCTTCGAGGTAGCGATCCACGCCCGTGAGCAGGTACGCCGAGGCGAGGCCGTAGACCAGGCGCGAGATGGTGTCGGTCTCCTGCCGGAAGTGGTCGGTCGGCTTCTCGCCGGTGAGACTGATGGTGGTCCGGTAGTCGCGGTAGTCGATCGTCCCGTCGCCGAACTGCGCATGGACGTAGAAGTCGGCGAGTTGCTCGATCTGCCGGATCCACCAGTCCTGCCGCTCGAAGGCGTACTCGTCGGGCTTACGGCCCACGAACACGACGAACTGCGCCTCGAAGGTGAAGGCGCCCTGTTCGGGGTAGTAGACGCCATAGGTGTAGAGGTACCGGCCGGGGACCAGCATCTCGCGGATCGGACCGGTGGCATCGGCATAGGGCTCGCCCAGGTTCCGCACCATCTGCGCGTAGGTGTTGTCCTTGAGACGGACCGTGAACACTCTGCCGTCGCTGGTGCGCAGCGAGAACGTGTCGGCCGCGCGATCGTGATCGACGACGTAGCCGGCGATCGTGTCTGAGAAGGTGAAATCGAGCTGATTCACGGGTGACTCCTTAGGCGCGTCTCGTGTCCGGCGGCAGTGGTGACGGATCGGCCTGGTCGACATACCCCTGGCTCACCTCGACGATGGTGCCGTCGGGATCACGCAGCCATACGGTGCGCCAACCGGGGATGAAGTCGTCGAAGGCGAGCGGACCGAGCGTCACCACGGCCTCCTCGCCCATCGCAGCGAGCTGGGCATCGACGTCCTCGACGCTGAACGCGAGGTGCCGGACGCCGGGCGCGTGCGGGCCGTCGGCCGCGCCGATCGCGCCCTCACCCTCGCCCTCGAAGAGCTCGAGCAGCATGTCGCCCGAGCGGAGGAACACGATCTGCGTCTCACCGAGCGGGATCACGCGTGCCCGCCGAAAGCCGAAGTGGCGGCTGTAGTAGCGTTCGGTCGCTGCCATGGCGCGGCAGTTGAGCGCCACGTGCGCGAAGCGACTCACGCGCGCGCTCCAGCGAGGAGCGCGATGATCCTGCGCGCGAACAGGTGACAGTGGCCGCCGGAGCGCCCGGTGACCAGGTCGCCGTCGACCACCACGTCTTCATCGGTGTAGTGCGCGCCCATGTTGACCGCGTCGCCATAGAGGTTGTTGTGGACCACCACGCGCCGCCCACGGACCAGTTCCGGTGCCGGTGCGACGAGCCACATGCCGTGGCAGATGATGCCCTTGAGGATGCCCGGCTCGGCGAAGGCGCGCTGCAAGAAGGCGGTCGCCGGCGGCAGTGCGTTGACCGGATCGTCGCTGTAGCGCAGCCGGTCCGACACCATGCCCGACGGCACGATGATGGCGGCGTAGCTCCGCAACTCGTCGTCGTCCATGCCCTCGAAGCTGTGGCGCACCTCGAGCGGCGCGCGGTACTCGTGCCCGAGGAAGGTGAGCGACGGCTGGCCCCACAGGCGCGTCAGGAAACGGAGTTCCAGCCCTTCCTCGGCAAAGCGCCGCTGATAGTAGAAGATCTCGGGTTCGAAGTAGTCGCCCTCGATCAGGATCCCGATCCGTCGGCCTTCGAGACTCATCGCTCGTCCTTCCGCATGCGCGCATGCTGGAGGCCACTGGGCCGCGCGTACGAGCCCGCGTCGCCAGGGCGCATACACAGCCAGGCCCGGACCCGCCGCGCGGGGACCGAGCCTGGTCGTAGGAGCAGGTCGACTGCGTCCTGGCTCATGGCTCCTGGTCGGAGCCGTTGGGGGTGAACGCGATCAGCCCCGTGAAATGGTGGGTGGCCTTGCCGTCGCGCAGCATGAAGACGTCGTAGACGCGCGCGACGCCGTGATCGGTCTGGGCCGTGGCCTCGAAGAAGATCGCGTCCTCGGTCTCGGTGAAGCGGTCGGTCGACAAGAGCCGCAGGCTGCCGAGGCGCGCCAGGTAGTCACGGAAGTGGTCGCGCAAGGCCGGCACGCCGTGCCGCGTGACGTCGAAACTCACCAGCGTGGCGTCGTCCTGGTACTGGCTCATCAAGCCCTCGATGTCGCCGGCCTCGAGGAGTGCCACCTGGCGGTCGTAGAATTCCCTTCCGGGAGTCGTGCTCACGTGCAGGACCTCCACTGCCGACGAACGCGCTGCGCGCGCCGCTGGCTCCGGCTCACAGGGTCGCGAAGCCGGGTGCGTATTGGAATGGTTTTGCCATCGCGTCATAACGCGTGATCTCGAGCCCGAAGGGGTTCTTGTCGGTCGAGCAGGGCCGCAGCGTCCAGCGCTGCGTCGCGTCCATCGCGGTGCGCATGCTCTTCGCGGCCGGCGGGATGAACCAACTCGCCTGCCAACCGACCACCACGTCGACGACCGCGAGGTCGCCTTGGACGTCGACCTTCGCCTCTTTCAGGTTGTGGTCCTCGTCGAAGAAGATGTTGATGACGCCGGGTGCGCGTTCGCCGTCGCCGTACGTGCCGCCGGCGTACCAGGCGGTGAAGTCGCCGAGCCCCACGAGCGTCTTCTCGGGGAACACCATCTCGAGCCCGTCGTCGGCGACGAAGCGCACGATGTCGGCGGTGGGCGCATGCACGTCGAGCGCGAGGAACCACGCGCTGGCGAACTGCTTGACGTTGGCTGCGTCGAATGGATCCGTGCTCATGCGAACCTCCATGGGTGCGTGGGTGTAGTGGTCACATCGGCACCTCGTCGCCGATGACCATGTCGATCAGGAAGGGACCCGGGTGTTCGAGCATCGCGCGCACGGCCGACGCGACCTGGTCGGGGTGATCGACGCGTAGGGCACGCACCCCCATCGACTCGGCCAGGGCGGCGAAATCGATGACCGGATCGCGCAGGTCGAAGCTGCTGGGGAACGCGTGCACGTCGACCCCGGCCTGCTCGCGCCAGTACTGCACGATGTTGAGCTTGAGCAGCATGTAGCTCTGGTTGTTGCAGACCACGAACTTGGCGGCGATCGCGTGATGCGCAGCCGTCCACAAGGCCTGGATGGTGTACATGCCACCGCCGTCGCCGGTGAAGCCGATGACGGTCTTGTCGGGTCGCGCCAGCTTGATCGCCAGCGCGCCGGGGACGCCCACGCCGAGCGACCCTCCGCGTGTCTGGAAGAAGTGATCGGGCAGCGTCGGTACCAGGTAGCGCGTGACGTCGGGTGAGACGGTGAGCGCCTCGTCGAACACGATCACGTCGTCTGGGACGTGCCGCGCGAGCTCGTCCATGAAGCGCGAGGCGCGCAGCGGCAGGTCGTCGCGGCGGCCCTGGTCACGCTCGAGTTGCTGCGCACGCGCGGCCGCGTTGGCCGCTGCGCTCGCCTCGCGCCGCGCTGTCGCGGCCTGCCGCGCGGCTTCACCCTGGTGGGCCGCAAGGCCGTCGGCCAGGGCCGCGAGAGTCAGCTTCGGGTCGCTGACGAGCCCGAGGTCGACCGGGAAGTTCTTGCCGATCTCATACGCGTCGAGGTCGACGTGCACGATCTTGGCGTCGGGCGCGAAAGCGTCGGCCAAGAGCGGGAAGACCTCCGGGAAGACGTACGTCCCGACGATCAGCACCGCGTCGGCCCGCCTGACGACCGCCGCGCTCGACGAGCCGAACATGTGACCGAGCATGCCCTTGAACGACGGGTGGTCGAAGCGGAGGTTGACCTCGGAGGAGTCGGCTCCCCATACCTCGGCGCCGAGGACCTCGGCGACGCGCGCGAGCTCGTCTTGGGCGCCGCTCCACGAGATGCCATCGCCCATCACGAGCAGGGGCCGCTCGGCGCCCGCGAGGAGTTCGACGGCGCGCTGCAGGTCGTCGGCCGCGGGGACGACGCGGGTGCTCGGCAAGACCGTGGGCATCACCGGCTCGTGGTTGGGGGCGTCGAGCACGTCGGCGGGCAGGCACACGAACACCGGCCCCATCGGCGGCGTGGCGGCGATCTTGACCGCGCGCCGCAAGACGCGCAAGAGCGAGTTCGGGTCGACTACGCGCGTGGCCCACTTCGTCACGGGACGCGCCATCGAGACCAGGTCGGCGGCCATCTGGGCGTCCATCGCGTCGTACTTGATGCCGGACTCGCCGGCGATCACGACCAGCGGCGAGTGCCCTCGGTAGGCCTGGTAGAGCATGCCGATCCCGTTCCCGAGACCGACGCCGCTGTGCAGTTGGACGAGGCTCGGCCGCTTGGTGGCGCGAGCGTGGGCATCGCCCATCGCCACGGCGATCGTCTCTTGCAGCGTCAGCACGTAGCGGAAGTCGGGAAACTCCTCGAGCGAGTCGAGGAAGCCTTGCTCCACCGTGCCCGGATTGCCGAACATCACGTCGAGCCCGTCGGCGAGGAACTGCTCGATGATGGCGTAGCGACCGGTCCGGACGCGCTCAGCGCTCATGCCGGCTCCGGCGCGCCGCACCCGCTCGCGAGCCAGGCGCAGCCGCGCAGGCTCACCACCCGTAGCGCTCCAAGCCGCGCTCGAGCACTTCGACCATCAACTCGCCGACGAGGGTCGAGTCTTGGGTCGAGCGTCCGGTCAGGAACGGGAAGTCGAGGATGGTGGAGCGCGTGCGGCCGACCCCGCCGTGGTAGCGCCCGTCCGGACCGGTCGCATCACGCAAGATGAACTCCAGCGGGTACGGCGGCGGACCCATGTTCAGGTCGGTGTTGAGGAAGCCGGTACCGTCCTTGTAGTCGTACTCGAGCGCGTGGCCGGTGACGTGCTTGCCCCAGATGATGCTCTCACGCTCGGACCACTCACGCGCGAAGGCGAGCGCCGTGACCGCGTAGCACTCGGCCACGACCAGCTTGTCCTGGCTGACGAAGCCGAGGATCACGTCGTGGAGGCGCTGATTGTTGACCATGTCGATCAGCGGACCGCTGCCGCCGACCATCATCAGGGCGTCGTACGCCTCGAGTTCCTGCCAGGCCTTGTCGCGCGCGCTGTAGTAGGCCTCGAGGCCGTGGGCGAAGTGCTCGGAGCTGAAGTAGGGGCGCTCGGGGAACCAGGCGCTCAGGTCGATCGGGTCGTCGAGGCGGTCGGATTCGTCGACCTCACGCGTGCGCCTCGCGAAGTGCGCATCCGTGACGACCTTCGCGAGCGGCGGGTCGTAGTACCCCTCCTCCATGCTGGGCGGGAGCGCGTGCGCCCGGTTCCCTTTGGGAGTCATGAACACCGATTCGTACCCTTTTGCATCGAGGACGTCGAGCGGACCGACCAGTTCCTCGCCCCAATAGCCGAACTCGGACAGCACGACAAGCACTTTCCTAGGCATGGTGGCAACCCTTCAGGTTACGGATTGTGGGTTCCGTAGATGCATACCTTTCCACGGATGGAGCGACGATGACACTTCTGGGCGCAAAGCGCAAGCAGCGCGCCGCAGCCGATGACGTGGCGGCCGGCGGCCCGGGTCACCGTGGCGCGGCGAACACGAGCGTCCAATAGCTGCCGTAGACGCTGCCGTCGACCTGCACGAGCGCGGCGCCGAGCGACTCGAAGTCGCCGCTCATCAGCACCTGGCAGTGCCTGGGGCTGGCCAGGAAGCCGGCGAGCGTCTCGGCCTCGTCGACGTAGCCGCCCGCGATGTTCTCGCCCCAGGCGCGAGCGCGGTAGCCTGTCGCGGCGATCCGCTCGCCGACGGTGCTGCCCGAGGGCGACACGTGGCCGAGGTAGCCCAGCGCCGCCATCGAGCGAGCATGGCGTTCGGCGGCCAGCGCCAACGCGTCGCTCCAGTGCAGTGGCGGGGCGGGCGCGAGCACGGTGGTGCCGCAGCGTTGTGCGCCCGCCCGCGCCTCGTTCACGAGCCGCAGCATGTGGGCGGTCTCGGGCGAGGGTGGGAGCCCGGGCAGCGCGACCGCAGCGCTCGGTGCCGGCGAGGGCGCCGGCGCCCTCGACCGTGGCGCGCAGGCGCCGAGGAGCGCAGCGAGCAAGAGCGCCACGAGCATCAGCCGCAGGGCGCGAGCACCGTGCCCGCCATCGGTTCGTCCTCGCACCGTCGCCTCCTCCGCGCGCATTGCGCGCCGCTCGACGGCCCTACGCTACGGCCTCGCGGGCGCCCGCGGCGTGCGGCGTTGCACGTTCGGTACCGCGTACCTCGAGGCGCCACACACCACCGGAGCGATCGCCGCGTGGTCGCTGGAGCCGGCCATGCCGCAGCAGCGACACCTGCAAGGCAGCGAGGTCCTATCATGAGGGCCATGCGACACGCCGTTGCCCTCCATCGTCCGCTGAGCGCCCCACGGCGGCATGGCCTGCGCCGCCTGCTGGCCGTGCTCGTGCTCGGGCTGCTCACCCCCTTCGCCCTGGCGCAGGGATCGTTGCTGGTGTACGCCGTGATCAGCCAAGACGACGCCGAGTTGCTCAGCGGCATGTTCGCCGAGCAGACGGGTGTCGACGTGCGCTTCCTGCGCGGTTCGACCGGCGAACTCGTGGCGCGCGTGATCGCCGAGCGCGGCGCACCGCAGGCCGACGTGTTGCTCGGCGGCTCGAGCAGCCTCCACATCGCCGTTGCCGAGTCCGGCGCCCTGGCGCGTTACACGTCGCCGGCCGCCGCCGTGTTGCCGCCCTCGGCGCGCGACGCGGATGGGCTCTGGACCGGGTTCTACCTGACCGCCCTGGGCATCGGCGTCAACGAGGCTCGCTTCGCGCAACGTTACGGCGACCGGCCGCTGCCGAGCACGTGGGAAGACCTGCTCGATCCCGCCTTCGCGGGCGAGATCGTGATCACCGATCCGGTGGCCTCGAGCACCGCCTACCTCTTCGTCCAGGCGCAGCTCCAGCGCCTGGGCTGGGATGCCGGGTGGGAGTACCTCGAGCGTCTCGCGCCGCTGGTCGGTCAGTTCCCCAGCAGTGGTGGCGCCCCGCCGCAACTCGTCGGGACCGGCGAGTACACCCTCGGCGTGGCGTTCGTCCACGCCCTCTCGCGTTATCGCGCGCAGGGCTTCCCGGTCTCGCTGGTGGTCCCGCCCTCCACCGCCGGTGAAGTCGGCGCGGTATCGATCATCGCCGGCGGTCCGAACGCCGAGAACGCTCGCCGCTTCGTCGACTTCGTCCTCTCGGCCGAGGCGCAGCAGGCCTTCGTGGAGCAGTCGCTCACGACCCCACTGCACCCGGACGTGGTGGTACCCGAAGCCGCGGTGCCGATCGGTGCCATCGACCTGATCGACTACGACCCCGAGCTCGCCGGGGAGCAGCGTGACGAGGTGCTGCTGCGCTGGCAGACGGTCGTCGATTGACCGACGCACTCCGCCGGCAGGTGCTGGGGACGCGCGGCTGGTGGCGCGCCGATCCCTGGCTGGTCGGCGCCTTCGTTGCGCTCGCGGCGTTCTTGGCCGTGTTCGTCGTGTACCCGGTCGTGCTGGTGACCATGGCGCCGGGCCTGGACGATTGGGTGCGCGTCGCCACGACACCGCGCTGGCGCGCGGCTACCGTCAACACCCTCACCATGGTCGTGCTCTCGACCGCCTCGTCGCTGGTGATCGGCTTCGTGTACGCCTTCGCCGTCACCAAGGGTCAGGTGCCGGGGCGCCGCTTCTTCGGCGTGATCCCGCTGCTGCTCCTGGTCACGCCGCCGTTCGTCGGCGGGCTGGCGTTCATCTTGCTGCTCGGCCGGCGCGGCTTGCTCACCCACGGGCTGCTGGGGCTCGACGTGTCGATCTATGGCTGGCACGGGCTGTGGCTGGCGCAGACGCTGTCGTTCTTCCCCGTCGCCTTCGTGATCCTGCGCAGCACGCTGCTGGCCGTCGATCCCACGCTCGAGCAGGCGGCGCGCGACCTCGGCGCCTCGCGCCTGCAGGTGCTCCGCACCGTCACGCTGCCGCTCGCGACGCCGGGCCTGCTGGCGGCGGCGCTGTTCATCGCCATCGCGGTGCTCTCGGACTTCGGCAACCCGATGCTGATCGGCGGCCGCTTCCGGGTGCTGGCGACCGAGGTGTACACCCAGCTCACCGGCTGGGCGGCGGTCGGCACGAGCGCGGCCCTGGGCCTGCTGCTGCTGCTGCCGGCGGCGCTGTTCTTCGCCCTGCAGCAGCACGTCCAGCGACGTACCCGCCAGCGCTTCGCCACCGTGGGCGGACGCTCGGGCAGCCTTCCCGAGCCGCCACCAGTGCGACCGTTGCGCTGGCTGTTGTTCGGCGGCTGCGTGCTGGTGACGCTGTTCGTGGCGTCGACCTATCTGGTCGTGGTGCTCGGCGCACTGACGCAGGTGTGGGGCGTCGATGCCAGCCTCACCGCGAGCCACCTGCGCGGGGTGGCTCGTCACCTGCCCGAGCTCGGCAACAGCCTGCGCTTCGCGCTCCTGGCGGCGGCGCTGTGCTCGACCCTGTCGCTGTTGTCGGCCTACCTCGTGCACCGCTGCGGCGTACCGCTGCGCGCGGTGATCGACCTCACCACGCTGCTGCCCGCGGCGGTACCGGGCACCCTGATGGGGGTCGCCTTCGTGCTGGCCTTCAACGCGCCGCCGCTCGCCTTGACGGGGACGGGGACCATCATCGTGCTGGCGATGGCCGTGTCGTACCTGCCGGTCGGCTACCGGATCTGCGCCGCGGCGCTCGCGCAGCTCCAGGGGTCACTCGACGACACCGCCCGGAACCTCGGGGCCTCGCGCATGCGCATCCTCAAGGACGTCACCCTGCCGCTGCTGCGCAGTGGCGTCACGGCGGCGTTCGTGTTCTGCTTCATCCAGTCCGTCGGCACGCTGAGCGCGGTGATCTTCCTGGTGTCGTTCGACACCCCCCTGGCCAGCGTCACGATCCTGAACCTGGCCGAGCAGGGGCATTGGGGCCGCGCGGCCGCGCTGGCCACGGTGCTGGTGGGTGTGACGTTCGTGGCCCTCGCCGCGGTGCGCGGCCTGGTGGGTCGGGGCTTCACCAGCCTGGTGGAGCGCTGAGTCAGCGCCGCCAGGGCGCGCGCAGGAGCGCGTCGACGTCGACGTCCTCTTGCACGCTCGTGACGGTGAACACGGCCCAGGGCGGGTCGTCGTCCCAGGCGACGCGCCCGACGCGGGGCCGCCAGGCCGCGTCGATCACGGTCCAGTCCTCCGCCTCGTTGCGCCACGTGCTCGTCTCGCTGGCGTCGGCGCCGGCGAAGCGCTCGGCGACGAGTCCGGCGATGTCGCCGGCGTCGTCGAACGTCATGAGCGCGCGCAGCTCACCGTCCTCGAACGGGACGAAGAGCGCCGCGGCACCGTCCCCGGCGTCTTCCCACCTGACCTCAGGGTGCGTCACCCAGAGCGTCGGGAACCACACGGCCTCAGCCCAGAGCGCGAGCGCCGCGCCCTGCGCGAGCGCCGGCGTGTGCTCTTCGACGCCGAACGGGAGCGCCATGCGCGCGCGGCCGTCGACGTAGCGCTCGTCGACGCGCAGCACGTTCAGGCCGAACCAGGTGATCGCGATGTCGTGTGCGTAGGCGTTGCCGGCGTCGTGGACGAACCGGAAGCGCGCCGGGAGGTACCACGGGCCGGCGGGCCTGAGCCAGCCGTGGCCACTCACGACCACGCCCGCTGGCGGCCGGACGCTCGCTCCGTACCGCAGCTCGTAGAAGCGGACGACGCGCTCCGGCAGGTCGTCGGGCAGTGGCTGCGCGGCGAGCGGCTCGCGCCCGGCGGCCGTGATCGGCGGGGGCGCGGACGGCACGACCGTGAAACCGCCGACGATCAACGCCCCGAGGGCGCCGAGCACCGCGATGGCCCACATGGCGTGGCGGGCGATCCTCCGTCGCTGCATCCGTGCCCTCCTCGAACGGCGCCCTGGCGCCACCGCCCTAGCCTACGGAGCGCGCATCGATCCGCTCCATCGGCGAACGTCCCGATCCGCGGGCGCCTTGCGACGAGGTCCGCGACCAACGCGCGTGCGCCGGCGCGTGGTCGAGCGCCACGTCGATCGCGTGCTCGCTCAGGGCCGTACCCGCCAAGCGGCGCCGCTGGTTACGGCAGACTCTGCCTCGTGGCGTGCGCTCACGCGTCGGTCGGTCAGGCTGCAGCGTCGGTGGACTCGGGGCGCGCGGCGACGTGCTCGTGGAACCCCAGCCCGTCCAGCGCCTGGCGCCAGGCGCTGCGCGCTCGCCACAGGTCGGCCCCGTCGGCTGCGGGCTCGTACGTCACCGCGTCGGCACGCGCCGCGCGCGCGGCCGCGTCCGCGAGGTCGGCGAAGACACCTGCGGCCACGCCGCCGAGCAGCGCTGCGCCGACGCCCGACGCCGACCCCTGATCGACGACGGTGAGGGGCGTCTCGAGCGCATCGGCGACGGCCTGCGCGAAGCTCGCAACGCGCAAGCCACCCCCCGAGCCGCGCAGCGCGCGCGGCGCGGCGCCGTGTGCGCGCAACGCCTCGACGCCGTCACGGATCGAGGTGACGACGCCGGCCACCGCGGCGCCCGCCAGCGCCTGGGCGTCGTGCGACGCCCCCACGCCCAGCCAGGCGCCGCGCGCGTGGCCCTTCATGAGCGGCGTGCGCTCGCCCGTCAGGTACGGCACGAATGCAGGCAGGCCAGCGCTCCGGACGGGCGCGGCGTAGAGTGCGGGCCACGACAGGCCGAGCACGGCACGCACCCACGCGAGCGCCGACCCGGCGTTGTTCACGCTCGCCTGCTGCACGAAGCCCTCGACGTGGCAGAAGGTGTGCAGGCGGCCGCTCGGGTCGCGCTCGGCTCGCTCGCGCACCGCCAGGGCCTGTGCCCCGGTGCCCACCATCAGCTGCGCGTCGCCCGGCCGCAGCGTCCCCATGCCGACGGCCGCCGCCTGCTGGTCGCCGGCGCCGTACGCCACCGGGATGCCCGCCGGCAGCCCGAGTTCCGCTGCCGGCTCGCGCAGCAAGGCGCCAGCCGCTGCGTCGCTGGCACCGAGTGCCGGGAGCAGTCCCGGCGGCAGGTCGAACAGCTGCGCCACTGGGGCCGACCAGGTGCGCTCGGGGACGTCGGCGAGGAGCGTGGCGGAGGCATCGGTGGGCTCGCTGCCGAAGCTGCCGGTCAGGCGCAGGCGCAAGGCGTCCTTGGCCATCAAGAGCGACGCAGCGGCGTCGAGCGAGGCTGGCTCGTGCTCACGGAGCCACACCAGCGGCAGCAGCGTGAGCCCCAGCACGACGGGATTGGCGACGCGCTCGGCGAGGTCCGCTGCCGCGATCTCACGGCGCACGTGCTCGAGTTGGTCTTGGGCGCGGGTGTCCATCCAGGTCACGGCCGGGCGCACGGCGCGGCCAGCTCGGTCGACCAGCACGAACGTGTGCATCTGGCCGCTGAGGCCGATGCCGCGCACGTCGAGCAGCCCGTGCGCGCGGGTCGCGGTCTCGAGTGCGGCGCGGGTCGCGCGCACGCACGCGGCCCACCAGGCGTCGGGGTCCTGCTCGCTCCAACCCGGGTGGGGCCGCTGCGTCGGGTAGGCCTCGCTGTGCTCGCCGAGCACCGTGCCGTCCTGGGCCAGCACGAGCGCCTTGAGGCTGGAGGTACCGAGGTCGAAGCCCAGCAACGCGACACGAGCCTTCGCGCCGGACCGGGTCGGTTTGGTTGGCATGGACATGCACCGATCTTACCGGTAGACTTGGCGTAGAACGCCGTCCAGCGCCATCTCCACGTGTCCTCGACGTCGGTTCGGCCGCTCCACCGCACTTGGCCCGATGGATCGCGTGGTCTCCAGGCGCGCCACGGGTGCGTTCGCGGAGGTGAGCATGCAACGTATTCGCACGTATCGTCGGCTCTCGCTCGCATTGGCCTTGGCGCTGGTGGTCGGTCTCGTCACGGCGACGTTCGCGCAGACGACCCTACGGATCGCCGAGCATCCCGGCCCGCACGTCGGCCCGATGGAGGACTACTTCATCCCGCTCTACGAAGAGCTGACCGGTGTGAACATCGTCATGGAGGTACTGCCACCCGATCAGCTGTGGCAGCGCATGCAGCTCGAGGCGGCGGCCGACAGCGATTACTACGACATCGGCTATCACAGCCCCGGCTGGTTCGGCTACTACCACGAGAAGGTAGCGGGGCTCGACGACCTGATCGAGGAGCACGGCTTCGGGATCGACCAGTACTCGCAGGCCGTGGTCGAATCCCACATGATCAACCCGGCGCTGCGCCCCGGTGAGATCATCGCCATCGCCCGCAATCCGCAGACCCCGATCTACGCCTACCGACTCGACTGGTTCGAGCACCAGGGCGAGCGCGAGGCCTTCCAGGCCGAGTATGGCCGCGAGCTCGCGCCCCCACAGACCTGGGAAGAGCTCTACGACATCGCCGTCTTCTTCACGCGTCCCGCGGGCGAGACGGTCGCCGACGAGACCCTGACCGCGCCGCTGTTCGGCTACTCCGCCTCGATCATCCCGCCCGGCGGCATGGCGCGCGCCTTCCTGGCGATCGTCTACTCGCTCGGCCTCGAGGGCTGGGACGAGGACTTCCAGACCGACCTCGACGATCCGATCCTGCTCGAAGGCGTCGACTACTGGACACGCCTGATCGAGGACACGTTCCCCCCGCAGGCGCAGTCCTGGAACTTCCTCGAGCACCTGTCGTTCATGCGCGAGAGCCGCCTGGCCACCGCGGAACTGTGGCCCGAAGGCGTGCTGACCATCGAGGAGGAGGGTGCACCGACCGCAGGGAGGATCGGCTACGCCCTGCTGCCGCAGTGGCCGGGCAACCGCCAGGACCTGCCGGTGGGACGCTCGTTCATCGGCGGCGGCGGCATGCTGATCTTCGATACGCCCAACCGCGACGAGGCATTCCAGTTCGTGCAGTGGCTGCTCGAGGACCAGGCCACCGAGTTCAACCTGCGCACCGCGATGTTCGCTCGCGCCGACCAGTTCGAGGATCCCGAGGTCCTCGGTGCGTACGACTTCTACGACAGCTTCCTGCCTGTCTTCGAAGAGCAGATGAGCTACGGCTTCCCGCGTCAGCCGATCGCCGAGTGGGGCGCGGTCATGTACACGCCGGTCGGCGAGTTCGCGTCCGACGTCCTGTTCGACGTGATGACACCCGAGCAGGCGCAGCAGCGCCTGGTCGACAACATGGAGCGCATCTTCGTCGAGTCGGGCTACGTCGACTAGGCATGTCCAGCCGACGGAACTTCAACCCTTGGGCCTTCATCCTCCCCGGCGCCATCGCCGGGGGGGTCGTCCTGGGGGTTCCGGTCGTGCAGGCGTTCTGGACGAGCCTGCACCGGTTGCGGCTCTACCGCCTGCACGACCAGGTGTACGTCGGCCTCGACAACTACAGCCGCCTGCTGCAGGACCCGCTGTTCCACCTCTCGATCCGCTCGACGGTGGTGTTCACGGCAGGCTGTACCGTCCTCAGCGTGCTCGCTGGGCTCATGGTGGCAGCCATCATGAGCACCCGCGGCATTCGCGGCACCGCCTGGGCCCGGCTCTTCATGGCGTTCTACCTGGTGCCGTTCGTGGCGACCCAGGTGGTCGTCGGCATGCTCGGCCGCCTCTACGTGTGGGAGCCGGAGTACGGCCTCGTCAACTTCGTGCTCGGCCTCATCGCGGTCGACGGCCCGGCCTGGCTCATCTCGCGCGACACCGCCATGCTGGCCACCGTGATCACGAACGCGTGGCGGCTGACGCCGCTGGCGATCCTGATCTTCTACGCCGCCCTCGCTACGGTGCCCGATGAGCTGATCGAGTCGGCAGAGGTCGATGGCGCCGGTGGGTTACGGACCTTCATGGCCATCAAGCTGCCACTCATCCGCTACCACATCGGCTTCGTGACGCTGATCCAGCTCACCTCGGCCTTCCGCGAGTTCGACACGGTGTTCGCGCTCACGGGTGGTGGTCCCGGTCGGGCCACCAACGTCCTCTCCTTGCTCGTGTACAACGAAGGTATCTCGTCTGCCAACTTGGGCATGGCCAACGCCATCGCCTTCACGATGCTGATCATCGTGGGGTTCTTGTCGCTGCTGTACATGCGCCTCGCCCGTCTCGACAAGGTGGGTGACTGACGTGCTGGCCGGGCGCTGGCAGGAACGCGCGGGCCTCGGCGCGCGCTACGTGTTCCTCGTGATCTGGCTGCTCGTCAGCGTCATGCCGGTGGTGGTGCTGATCATGGCGTCGCTGAAGGACACCGCGCTGTTCCAGAGCATCCCCCAGGTGCTGTCGTTCTCGGGCTTCACCCTCGACAACTACGAGCGCAGCTTCAGGCAGGGCAACTACCTCTTCTTCCTGCGCAACTCCATGATCATCTCGTTCAGTGCCTTGTTCGTGGTGCTCGTCACGTGCGTACCGATGGCCTACGGCATCACCAAGCTGTTGTCGCCCCGCTCCCGCGGCACGCTGGTGTTCATGGTCCTCAGTACCCGCTTCCTCCCCTACGTCGTCCTGGCGCTTCCGATGTACCTGTTCTTCGCCCGCATCGGCCTCTCGGGCACGCTCGTCGGGGTGGTCCTGGCGCACCTGGCGATGCAGATGCCCTTCATCGTGTGGCTGATGCTCGGCTTCTTCGCCGGTATCCCGCGCGAGGTCGAGGAGGCCGCGGTCATCGACGGCTGTAGCCCCTTCGAGGTCTTCTGGAAGGTGTGCATCCCGATGGTGCTGCCGGGGCTGAACGCCGCCGCGATCCTGGCCTTCATCATCTCCTACAACGAGTTCCTGTTCGCGTTCTTCCTGGCCGGCTACGACGCCCAACCGCTCACGGTGGGCATCACCCGCTTCATCGGCGGCGCCGACGTGGGCGCGCAGTACGGTGTGATCGCGGCCTATGGCAGCCTGATCATCCTGCCGATCATCGTGTTCGCCCTGATCGTGAACCGGTACATCGTCAGCGGCTTGACGCAAGGGGCCGTGAAGGGCTGACGCCCGGCCAGCGCAGGGGCCGAAGGTCGGGGGGCGTCCTCGGGATCGAGCGCGGCGCTGAGGCAACGAAAGGAGGCGTGCCGTGGACCTGATCGCGATCCTCGTCTTGATCGCCGTCGTGTATCTCGCGTTCATCGTCGGAGCGTTCCTGATGCGGGTGCTCTTGGGGCTGATCGCCATCGGCCTGATCATCTGGCTCGTGGCCGGCCTGATCGGAGGCGCGCCCTGACGCCCGGCCCTGCTCGCGGCCGGGCGCGCGCGAGCAGGGCCAGGCAGTGCCATGACGCCGTCGCCGTCAGGCCGACGCCGTGCGGCGCGCGCACTGTAGACTCGCGTGGCGCCTGCACCGTCGAGCGCGGCGCCTCGGCCCAGCCGCCACCGAGACCAGCGCCGGGAAGGGACCTCGCGATCGAGACGATCGACACCACGGCTCGTGCCCAACGCGAGCACGGCGCGCACGTCGAGTTGCGCGGCGTGCACAAGGCGTTCGGCAGTACCGTCGCCGTCGAGGACCTGAGCCTCGAGGTCGCCAAGGGCTCGTTCACCACGCTCCTCGGACCGAGCGGTTGCGGCAAGACCACGACCTTGCGGATGTTGGCCGGGTTCTTCGATCCCGATGCCGGCGAGGTGTTCATCGGGGGCGTGCGCCAGAACGGGGTGCCGCCGAACCGCCGCAACGTGTCGATCGTGTTCCAGGACTACGCCCTGTTCCCGCACATGACCGTGCTCCAGAACGTGCGTTACGGGCTGCGGCTGCGTGGCGTGGCCGCGGCCGAGCGCGAGCGCCGCGTGGAGCGGGTGCTCGCCTTCCTGGGCCTCGGCGAGCTCGGCCGGCGACACCCCTTCGAGCTCAGTGGCGGCCAGCAACAGCGCGTGGCGCTGGGCCGCTCGATCGTGATGGAACCCGATGTGCTGCTGATGGACGAGCCGCTCTCGAACCTCGACGCGAAGCTGCGGATTCGGGTCCGAGCCGAGCTCAAGGAGATCCAGCGGGCGCTGGGCATCACCACCATCTACGTGACGCACGACCAGGACGAGGCGCTCAGCCTGTCCGACCAGGTGGCGGTCATGAACGAGGGGCGACTCCAGCAGTACAGCGAGCCGTGGGAGGTCTACCACGCCCCGGTGAACCGTTTCGTGGCCGACTTCGTCGGGTACGCCAACGTGCTGCCCGGGCGCGTGGTGCAGGCCGAAGGCGGCATCGCCACCGTCGCCCTCGCGGCGCTACCGGACGGCGCGCTGCGCTGCCTCGACCCCGTCGGCCGCGCGCGTCCGGGGTCGGAGGTGGGCGTGATGGTCCGCCCCGAGTGGTTCGTGCTGAGTGACGATCTGCCCGACCACGGCACCGCCGTGCCCGGTCTGGTCTTGGCGGGCGAGGTCCAGACGCGGAGCTACCTGGGCGCCTTCGCGCGGGCCTGGGTGAAGGTCGCCGGGATGCGCGAGCCGCTCGTGATCGAGGCCACGCTGACCCGCCGCGACCAGCTCGCGGCCGGCACCCGGCTGCACCTGCACCTGCCGCACGAGCGGGCCGTGGTGGTCGACGGCGGCTGAGACGGCGGCGCAGACGGCACGAACCCGCGCGCGTGCTGCTCAGGCGTCGGCCGTGCGGTCCTTCAGGAGCCGCCGCATGAACGCCAGGCTGCGCTCCGCCTGGTCGATGGTGCCGCACTCCACCGAGAGCGTGATGTCGCGGTCGAGCGGATCGAGGATCTCGATGACCCGGTCCCACTCGACGACGCCGTCACCGCAGGCGCAGCCGACCGGAGTGCCGGTCACCTTGCCGCGCTCGCGGTCGGCGTGCTCGAAGTCGATGTCCTTCGCGTGCACGTGGCGCACGTGATCGCGGACCGCCGCGAGCGCCTCGTACGGGTCCTCGGCCCCCGCGAGGTAGCTGTTGCCGGTGTCCCAGTTGACGGCGATCCACGGGGAGGGCACGAGTTCGACGATCTTGAGCAGGCCCTCTGAGGTCTTGGTGAACACCCCGTGCGGCTCGATGCAGATGAACACCCCGTGGCGAGCGGCCACCTGCTCCAAGCGCGTGAGCGTGTAGCGCATGGTCTCGTGCGCGAAGGCGTCGTCCATCCAGCTGGGCTTGAGCATCTCGTCGGTGTTGACGATGTCGGTGTCGACGAAGTGGGCCAGCACGATGGCGCGGGTCAGGCGGTCGACGGCGGCTTCGGGCTTCATCAGCGGGCTGTGCGCCGAGAGGCTGGCGACCGTGAGGGCGTGCTCGTCGCAGATCTCGCGCATCAGCATCGGGTCCTCCTCCATCGAGAAGGAGTGGAAGTAGCCGACCTCCGAGAGGAGTCCCCAGCCGGTGTGCACCATCGGCTCGATGTGGGTGTAGCCCAGCTTGGCCGCCACCTCCACACCCCTGCGGAAGTCGAGGTCGGCCGAGCGGACGAACTCCATGTTGACGGCGATCCTGAAGCGTGCCACTGGATCTCCTCTCGCGGGCGCCGGGACGGAGCCACTTGTCATGACAACCGTCCGAGTTTACCATGGCCCAAACACGCCTGGCGCGACGGTGCGGCCCCTCGCGGGCCGCCACGTGATGGCGCCCGAGGGAGTCTTCATGCGCGCACGCCTGCTGCCCGTCCGCTTCCCCACTGCCGACGACGAGTTCGAAGCGCAACTGGCGCGGCTCCGCGACCTGCTCGGCGAGCTGGTCGACATCCTCGAGCCCGTCGAGCTCGGCACCGAGCCCCTGCCCGAGTCGGAGGCGGCCGTCTTCCCACAACTGCTGGGCGACGCGTTCCGGCACGTCGAAGCGCTGCGCGCGCTCGATCGGCCACGGCTGGTCCTCACCTCGGAGTTCGGCACCATGTCGATGTGGGACTGGGAGATCGGGCGCTACCTGGCCGAGGCCGGCGTCGACACGTACGCCCCCTACGAGCTCGAGCAGGCCCGCACCCTCTGTCGCGCCCTCGGCCTGCGCCGCGAGCTCGCCGGCACGCGCTTCGTCGTGTTCCAGGACGACCCCGGCGACGGGATGCAGGCCAGCATCTTCAAGCGCTTCTACTGGTGGGAAGACGAGTGCACCGAGCGGATCCTGGAGCGCTTCGGCGTCCGGATCGAGCGGCGCAGCTTCGCGGCGCTGGGCCGAGAGGCGAAGAGCATCAGCGACGCCGCCGCCGATGCCGCCTACGAACGCTGGCGTGGCCGCGCCCGCCTCGACGACCTGCCCGAGCGCAACCGTCGCGCGGCCTTGAAGCTCTACCTGGCGATCAAGGCGGCGCTCGGCGACGACCCCGCCATCCAGGGCGCCGGCCTGAACTGCCTCAACGAGTCGTTCTTCTCCGACAGCACCCCGTGCCTAGCGTGGAACTTGCTGTACGAGGAGCGCGGGCTCACCTGGGGTTGCGAGGCCGACACCGTATCGATGCTCACCCAGCTGCTGCTGCACCGCTCCCTGAACGCGCCGCTGATGATGACGAACCTCTACCCCTTCCTCATGGGCCAGGCGGCCCTGAAGCACGAGCGGATCGCGGCCTTCCCGGACGTGAGCGAGCCCGAGCACCACGTGCTGGTGGCGCACTGCGGCTACCTGGGCGTGCTGCCCACCTCGATGGCCGAGAGCTGGACGCTGCGCGAGAAGGTGCTGGCCATCGTCGACGACGACGCCAGCGCCATCGACGCCCGCATGGCCGAGGGGCCGGTCACGCTGGCGAAGCTGTCGCCGTCGATGGCCACGCTGACGGTGGTCGAGGGCGAGCTGGTCGGCTACGCCCAGTACCCGGGTTCGGACTGCCTCAACGGCGGGGTCGTCCGGGTGCCCAACGGCCACGCGCTGATGGAGCGGGTGCCGAGCCACCACGCCA
>SLRS01000243.1 GCA_007130855.1 Trueperaceae bacterium
CAGCGTGATCCACGTCGCGCCGCCGGCCGGCGTGCCCGGCACCGCGCCGGCGGACGCCGATGCGCACGCGCTGTGCCTGTGGGCGCCGCTCCAGGCCGGCGACCGGACGCTCGGCGGCGTGCTGCTGCTGCGGCCTCGCGGCGACGGGGTCTTCAGCGCCGGCGATGCCAAGCTCCTGACTGCGCTGGCCGCCCAGGCCGGCACCTCCGTCGACAACGCCCGGCTGCAGCAGGCGGCCCTGGAGCAGGCCCGGCTGGCGCGTGAGCTGCAGCTCGCCCACGAGGTGCAGGCGCGGCTGATGCCGAGCGATCTCCCGGACGGCGACGGCTGGGAGCTGGCCGCCTGGTGGAGCGCCGCGCGCGAGGTGGCCGGGGACTTCTACGACGCCACCCGCCAGGGCGCGCTGCTGGCCGTGACGGTCGGCGACGTGGCCGACAAGGGGATGGCGGCGGCGCTGTTCATGGCGCTCAGCCGCAGCGTGTTGCGGGCCAGCGCCGGCGACGGTCGGGGTCCGGGCGAGGTGATCGGGCGCGCCAACGCGCTGCTCTGCGCCGATGCCAGCGACGGCATGTTCGTGACGCTCGCGCACGCCCAGCTGTTCCCCGACGGCGCCGTGCGTTACGCCAACGGTGGTCACAACCCGCCGCTGCTCGTCCGCGTCGACGGCAGCGTCGAGACGCTCGACCGCACCGGCATCCTGGTCGGCTGGGACGAGGCGGCGCACTACGGCGAGGCAGCGCTCGTCTTGGCCCCCGGTGACACCCTGGTGCTCTACACCGACGGGATCACCGAAGCGCGCTCGGCCGACGGCAGCGAGTACGGCGAGGCGCGCTTCGAGGCGCTGGCGCGGACGATGGTCTGCTCGGGCGCGTCGGCCGACGATCTCGTCGGTGCGATCCGGGCCGACCTCACCGGGTTCGTGGGCGGCGCAGCGGCGTTCGACGACGCGACGGTGCTGGTGGCCCGGCGCGCGAGTGGGTAGACTGACCACTCCGCGGCCGCGACAGCGCGCGCGCCACGGCAGGCGCTGAGGCGCGCCGGCCGGGTCGATCAGGGGGATGCATGCCGGGTACGCTCTTGATCGTCGACGACGAACCGCACATCCGCATGCTGCTCGAGCAGAGCCTCGAGGAGCTCGAGGACGCGGGCGTGCGGCTGCTCTCCGCCGCCGACGGTGAGGAGGCGCTCGCCACCATCAGGAGCGAGCGGCCCGACGTCGTGTTCCTGGACGTGATGATGCCGCGCCGCAACGGCTTCGACGTCTGCGCCGCGGTCAAGTCGGACCCCGACCTCGCCGGCGTGACGATCGTGCTGCTCACGGCCAAGGGCCAAGAGGTCGACCGCCAGCGCGGCGCGGACGTGGGCGCCGACCTCTACCTGACCAAGCCGTTCGATCCCGACGACCTGCGCGCCACCGCCGAGCGCCTGCTCACCAGCGCACGACGCGTGCGCGCGGCACCCGCGAGCGTTCCGCTCGACCACGACTGAGAGGAGCCCATGGCGACCCCGCTGCGACTCACCAAGCCCGCCACGCCCGAGCACCTGACGCTGTTCCTGACGCTCGTCGATGTGCTCTGCGACCGCCACGGCCTGCCTGTCGAGGCCCGCACCACGCTGCGCCTGCTGGTCGAGGAGACCTGCACGAACGTCGTGCTACACGCCTATCCGGAGCGCGAGCCGGGCAGCCTGACGCTCGAGTTGGCGTATCGCGATGGCGTGGCCAGCATCGTCGTGGAGGACGGCGGCGTCGCCTTCGCGCCCGACGACGCCCCGCCGCCGGAGCTCGCCAGCGACTGGGAACGGCGTCGCGAGGGGGGCGTCGGTTGGCACTTGATCCGTAGCCAGAGTGACGAGGTCGCCTACGAGCGCCTGAGCGAGGGCAACCGTCTGACGCTTCGCAAGCGCGTGGCGGCGCCGTGATGCGCGCCGTTCCCGGAAACGAGGTAGCTCCATGCGATCGTTCGAGCTGACCGAGCGCGAGCTGGGGCCGGTCACGGTGATGGTGGTGGCCGGCAGCGTCGACGCCATCACGGCGCCGCGTCTGGGCGAGGCGCTCGCCAGCGCGCTGGCCGCCGGCCGAAGTCGGTTGGTGGTCGATCTCGTCGGCGTCGACTACGTCAGTTCGGCCGCGCTGCGCGCACTCCTGGCGGGCGTGAAGGGGTCGCGCTCCGCGGGCGGCGACCTGCGTCTGGCGGGCGTCACGCCCGCGGTGGCGAAGGTCTTCGCGCTCGCCGGCTTCGACGCCATCGTCCAGCGCTTCGACGACGCCGAAGCGGCGGCCGCGTCGTTCGGTTGAGCGTGCGCCGCGCGCTCAGCGTGCGCCGCGCGCTCAGCGTACGCCGCGCGCTCAGCGAGCGCCGCGCGCTCAGCGTGCGCCGCGCCCGCTGCGGCGCGCCAGCGGCAGGTACGCCAGCCAGGCGATCAGCGACAGTGCGCTCGTAACCAGCAAGGCGAGCCGGTAGCCGCCGGCCGGGTCGGCCTGGGCTGCCGTGTCGAGCGTCCCGCCACCGACCAGCACGCCGATCGCCCACTGGAGCGCGAACACGCCGCCGATGCTGGCGGCGTTCACGGTGCCCGTGGCGCGGCCGCTGCGGCTCGCGCCCATCCGGCGACGGGCGTTGGGGAGCGCCAGGATGCAGTGGCCGCCGGCCACGCCGAAGAGCGGCAGCAGCCACGGCAGCAGCGACTCGACCTGCGCGGCCAGCAGCGCCTGCGCCAGCGCGAACACCAGCAGGCTCACGGCGCTGACGCGCGCCAGGCCGAAGCGATCGGCCAGCGCTCCGGACAGCGCGTAGCCGACGGTGACACCCAGCGACAGCAGCAGCAGCGCGTTGCCGGTGCGCACGGCGTCGTAGCCGAACACGTCGAACAGCATCGGCCCCGCCCAGAGCGTCTGGAACGCGAGCAAGGGGCCGGTGAAGCAGGCGCCGAAGAGCATCAGGCGCACGAGGTCCGGCAGCAGGAGCGGGTCGTGCGGTGCGCCGACGTCGACGGCCGCCGCCGGCCGGCCGCCGCCTCGAGGCGTGGCGGACAGCACCAGCAGGGCGGCCGCCAGCACCGCCACGGCCGCGAACCAGAACACCGCGCGCCAGCCGAGGAGCCCTTCCACCAGCGCCAGCGGGGTCGCGGCCGCGAGCGCGCCCAGGGAGCCGGCGGCGTAGTACGCGCCGGACACGGTGGCGAAGCGCGCGGTCGGCCACCACAGGCTGAAGGCCTTCAGGCCGGCCAGCAGCACGCTGCCGAGCCCCACGCCCAGCAGCACGCGGCCGAGGGTGAGGCTGAGGAGGTCTTGGCCGAGCGCGAACACCACGCAGCCGGCCGCCCCGAGCGCCATCAGCGCGCCACCGACGAGGCGCGGACCGAGGCGGTCGAGCGCCAGCCCGACCGGCAGTTGCGCCAGCGCGTACGCCGCGAAGAAGGTGCCGGTCATGAAGCCGAGGTCGGCGGCGCTGAGCGCGACCTCGCGCTGCAGGGCGGGGGCGATGACGGCGTTCGCGGAGCGTAGGAAGTACGACAGGAAGTAGCCCGCGGCGAAGACCGCGAAGAGCGTGGCGGCCGCGCGCGCACCCAGTGTGTGGGCGGGTGGAGGGAGCGGGGCGAAGCGGTTCACGCTGGCGCGCAGCGTA
>SLRS01000034.1 GCA_007130855.1 Trueperaceae bacterium
GCTCCTTCTGGATCACCGCCTGGTAGACCTGGCCGGTGGTGACGTTGTTCTCGCGGGCCAGGTCGATGTCGAGGAAGCGCTCGTAGGTGCCGATGTCGAGATCGGTCTCGGCGCCGTCCTCGGTGACGAAGACCTCACCGTGCTCGTAGGGACGCATGGTGCCGGCGTCGACGTTGATGTAGGGATCGATCTTGACCGCGCTGACGCGGTACCCGCGCGCGCGCAGCAGGGCTCCGATGCTGGAGGTTGCGATGCCCTTGCCGAGGCTCGATACGACGCCGCCCGTGACGAAGATGTACCTGGTGTCCTGGGGACCCTTCACGGGAGCGCATCGTACCACCGTGGCGGCGCGCGGCCTCTGCGCCGCCGACGGCGGCCGGCCGACGCCGCGGGCCGTGGGGCGACGAGCGCCCCGCCCGTGGTACCGTCCTGGCCGAGCGGGGCGCGTCAGCGGTCCAGCGGGACAGCCAGCCCGGCGGCGCCATACGCGCTTGGAGCGAGTGATTGCGATGAACGGCATCCTCTTCGTCATGACCGGGGCCTCCGGTGTCGGGAAGGGCACCATCCGGCAGGCCGCGGTGCCCGACCTGGGCGACATCCACTACTCGATCTCGGCGACCACCCGGCCCCGGCGCGAGGGCGAGGTGGACGGCGTCGACTACCACTTCCTCGACATGGCGGCGTTCCGGGCGATGCTTGCGCACGACGCGCTGCTCGAGTACGCCGAGTACGTCGGTGATTACTACGGCACGCCGGCGATGCCGGTCGATGCCGCTCTGTCGGCCGGCCGCGACGTGTTGCTGGAGATCGAGCTCGAGGGGGCGCGCCAGGTGCGCGAGAAGCGACCCGAGGCCGTGATGCTGTTCATCGCCCCGCCGTCGATCGCCGAACTCGAGCGCCGCCTGCGCGGCCGCGGCACCGACGGCGAGACGAAGATCCAGCGGCGCCTGGCGCGCGCGCGCAAGGAGTTGCTGGCGGTGCGCGAGTTCGACTACGTGCTCGTGAACGACCGGCTCGACGAGGCCGTCAAGGCGTTCAGGTCGGTGATCCGAGCCGAGCGGCTGCGGGCGCGGCGGCTCAGCGACGAAGCGGTCGCGGCGCTCTTGCGCGCGACCTGAGTAGGCGACGCACCTGCTAGACTGCACGCTGCGCTGACTGCGCCGCGCCCCGGCGCGTGCGCGCGCCCTGGAGGACGCATGGCACAGACTGGCTACGACCGCCTCATGGCGTTGACCGACTCGCGCTACCGACTCTCGATGATCGTGGCGCGCCGCGCCGCGCAGCTCAAGGGCGGCGTGCCCACCACGCTCGCGATCGAGGAGCAGCCCGATACCAGCAACACGGTGACCATCGCGATGCACGAGCTCCGCTTGGGTCGCGGCATCTCCTGGGGCGACGACCTGCCGAGTTGGGACGAGTTGCGCCGTCACGTGGTCGACGAGCGCAAGCGCGAGGAGCCGAGCTTCACCGTGTCACGGGCCGATCTGTTCGCCGACGACGACTGAGCGCTCTGGCTGCGTACCGCTGCGACCCACGCGGGGGCCGCGATGGGTCATAATGCATGTATATGCCGAGTAAAGAGTACCGACAACGCCTGATCGAGGAGCTCGTCGAACGCGAGTTCATCTCGACCCAAGCCGAGATCGCCGAGCACCTCGCTCGCCGCGGCATCAACGTCACCCAAGCGACCATCAGTCGCGACGTCAACGAGTTGCGGCTGGTGCGACTGCCGGCCGGCAACGGCCAGCACCGTTACCGCTCGACGCCGTTGGCCGCACAGGAGGACGTGGTCGGCGAGCTGTCGCAGCGCTTCAAGCTATTCGTGCGCGATCTCGACCGCGGTGAGAACCTGCTGGTGATCAACACCGACGAGGGCCACGCCGCGGGCATCGCCTACGTGATCGACAAGCTCGATCGCGACGAGATCGTCGGTACGCTGGCAGGGCAGAACACGATCCTGGTCGTGTGCCGCGCCGGCGACCAGGCGGAGGCGCTGCTCGAGGAGTTCGAGTCGTTGCTGGAGTGACCGCACGCTCGTGGCGAGACTTCGAGCCCCGCTCCGAACGCTCATCCGCACACGTGCTAGCGTGACCGCACGCGGAGGTCATTGCATGCGAAGCCTGTTCCTGACGTTCATTCTCGTCCTCCTCGGGGGGGCTACGGCCTCGTCGCTGGTCGTCCATCCGTTCGCTGCCCAAGACGCCGCACTCGGCAGCGTGGTGGCCGACCGGGTTGCGCGTGCCCTCGGTCCCGAGGTGGTCGGCCCGGCCGCCGCCCCGGCGCTGGTGGTTCCCTTGGTGGCGCCGAGCGGCTTCGTCAACCCGGTCGTGTTCATCGACGACCCGAGCCTCGCGGGGCGCGACGGCGCCTGGTTGTTGCGGGGGGTGAGCGGTGCCGCTGCGGCGCTCACCGGCTCGCTGCGGGCCGAGGGCGACGACCTGGTGCTACGGCTGGAGCTCGATCAGCTCGGCCGCGAGCGCCGCGCCGTGCTGCGCGGCGATCGCGCCGAGCCGGGCGCCTTGGCCGATCGCGCCGCGGTGCTGGTCGGACGCTGGCTCGAGCGCCCCGTCACGGCCCAGGGTGCGCTCGACATGGCCGGACTCGACGGCGCTGTGGGACGTGCGCTCGGGCTGGTGGCAGCCGGCCTGCCACGCGACGCCCTCGCCGCGCTCGAGCAGGCCGCGACCGAGGGGCCGCTCTCGCCGCGCGCGGAGGCCCTGGCCGGGCTGCTGCGAGCGGCCATCGAGGACGTCTCGCTGCCAGACGGTGACGGCGATCTCGACAGCCTGGCCACCCGCGCGGTCGTGATCCTCAACCTCGGCGACTTGCCCGGCGCCGCGATCGCATTCGCCGATCTGGCGGAGGCCGGCTTGCCGATCGGCCACGTGTGGGTCGGCACCATCGCCTACAGCGAAGGCGATCTCGACGTCGCCGAGGCCGCCTTCGACCGCGCGGCCGGGCATCCCGACTACGAGCCCGGGCTCGCCGCGCGGGCCGCCTTCTTGCACGCCATCGGCGCGCCCGAGCGCGCCGCCGCCGACCGCGAGCGCCTGCTGGCGCGTCCGAGCGCGAGCGCCGCCGGGCTGCTGCTCGCCTCGGTGGCGGCCAACCTCGCCGACGACGCCGAGCACGAGGACGCCCTGCTCGCTCGGCTCGGGCGCGAGGCGCCCTTCCTGACCTACAGCTTCGAGCGGCGCTCGTTCCTGGCCTTCGCCGCCGACGACGCCCTCGGCGCCGCGCGGGCGCTCGTCGTGGCGCTGGCGCTCGACGACGAGAGCGACCTCTACTGGACCAACTACGGCTGGGCGCTCTACCTGCTCGGCTTCCTGGAGCGCTCCGAACAGGCCAGCGTGCGGGCGCTCGAGCTCGACGCGGCGCAGTACATCGCGCGCTACAACCTCGGCCTGGTGCAGGTGGTCACCGATCGCCTCGACACCGCCCTGGCGACCTACCGCGAGGCCCTGCGCTTCGATCCGCACGTGGACGCCGAGGCGGTCGCAGACCTGATCGACGCCGAGGTCCGCTACCCGGAGGCGCTCGGCGTCTCCTTCGCACTGGCCGAGCTGCAAGAGGCGCGCGGCGAGCGCGAGGCCGCGGCCGCGGCGTTCGACCGCTACGCC
>SLRS01000083.1 GCA_007130855.1 Trueperaceae bacterium
CCGAGAGCCGCAACCCCGAGAAACCACCACTTGACAACTCCGCCATAGGCTGCTCAGCGGCCGCCCGACGAGCCGCCGCCGCCGCCACCGCCGCCGCCGGACGAGGATCCTCCCGACGAGGCCGATGCGCCCGAGCGCGCCAAGGCGCTGGAGAGCTGCGAGATCGAGCGCGTCATCTGGCTCAGGTCGCGGGCCGAACCGGCCGCACCGAGCCAGGCGGCCTGCCGTGTCATCGCGCGCTGGTCGACGCCGGCGGCGGGCGCCGCGCGCTGCAGCGTGCGCAGGAAGCGTTCCGCCACGCCGAGCGCCGCGGCGTAGGCGAAGTACCGGTCCCAGAGCATGAAGAAGTCGGGCGGCGCGTCGCGCATGCGGGTGTAGTCGGTCAGGGTGCGACGGAAGCCGAGCCAGCCCGCGCGCTCCTCGGCGATCTCCGGACGCCAGGCGGGCAGGGCCGTGCTGGCGACGACCAGCAGCAGCAGGCACACGACGGCCGCCGCGATCGACAGGATCATCGCCAGGCCGACGGTCGCCCAGATGACCACGCCGATACCGAGTCCCACGAGCAGGCACCGCAGCGTCCAGCGATTGCGCGAGGCGATGCTCTCCGGCGTGAGGTAGGGGCCGCCGTAGTAGCCCTCGGCCCAGGCCTTGACCTGCGTCCCGAAGCTGCTGAGGAAGCGTTGGGCGTGGCTGCGGCCGTGGCTGGTCAGTTCCCCGATGGTCACCGAGGTTGCGTCGCGGCGGCCACTGCGGCCGCTGGTGGCGGCCTGCGCGAGGTAGTCCCGCACCGCGACCTCGAACACCTCGAGCGGGTCGTCGTCGGACGGGACGCGCTCGAGGTGGATCACCAGGTTGCGCCCGTCGCCCTCGAAGCGGAGGTAGCCCCGCCGCGCCAGGTCGATGATGGTGGCGAACCAGGCGGGCCCCATCGCGCTGCTCGCGGCGTGCTGGTTGAGCAGCGTCGTCACCGGCGCGGGCGGGATGTCGCGCGGTGGCTCGAAGGGGTAGCGCATGGCGTCGACCTTCGGCTCACGGCCCACGCGGCGGTACGCCCCGAAGATCCCGAGGACCAGGTAGGCGAGTCCGGCGGCGGGCAGCAGCGCCCAGGCCGGGTGCCCACGAAGGGCGAGCCAGCGGCGCTCGCGCGCGTGGACGCCGGAGACGCGGGCCTGGTCGCGCAGGAGGGTCTCGAAACCGGCACGCTGGCCGCGCAGGGTGAACAGCGCCGGGTCCATCAGGTATCGGATCTCCACACCGTCGCCGACCGGGACGCGGCTGAAGCCGACCTCGAGCAGGCTGCGATCGTTCGACAGCCGGACGCTGGGCTCCTCCGGGTTGGTGTAGCGCATGACGTAGGCGTCGTACGGCTCGTCCATCGGGCCCGGGGCGCTGACGCGGAGCTGGTAGCCGAGCACCACCGGGCGATCGCGTTCGAGGATGTTCCAGTACCACTGCACCACGTCGCTATAGGCGTCGACGGTGCCGTCGAGGCGGTAGGCGAAGCGCACGCGGCGCTCACCGACGCGCGCATCTTGCCGCACGACCACCTCGGTGCCGCCGTCGCAGGGTTGCGTCAGGCCCACCGCGCGCGGACCAGGGGAGAGCGCGGCGGTCTCGTCGGCCAGCAGGCTGAGCTCCTCGCCCGGCCGCAGCAGGACGCAGACGAAGGCCTCACGGAAGTCGCCGTTGGTCCACAGGGTGCGCTCGTCGCGCACCTCGACACCGCCGTCGGCCAGGATGCGCACGTCTTGCACCACGTCGCGCCATTCGAAGCGCGTCTGCTGGGCCCGTGCGCCGCTCGTGCACAGCAGCGCCGCCAGCAGGGCAGCCAGCAGGAAGGGCGCAGCCTGCGGTCGGGCTCGTGTCATTCGCGCGCCACCGCCACAGCGATCGGCACGCGCGCGGCGCGTTCGGCGGGCAAGATGCCGGAGAGCAGGCCCATGCCGGCCGCCACGGCGACCGCGAACGCCACCAGCCGCGGCGTCACGATGGCGACGTCGAGGCCGATCACGTCGAACGCCATGCGGTTGATGGCGGCCGCACCCACGAAGCCGAGCGCCACCCCGACGACGGCACCGGCCAGCGCCAACAGCAGCGCCTCGAGCAGCACCAGGCCCACCAGGAAGCGCGGGCGTGCCCCCACTGCGCGCACCACGCCGAACTCGCGGGTGCGTTCGAACACGCTCATCAGCATGGTGTTGGCCACGGCGATCCCTCCGACGATCAAGGCGATGGCGCTGATGCCCAGCCGTACCACGTCGGTGACGCGCACGGCGCGCGCGAACACCGACGAGAGGTCGCCTCGCGTCTGGAACCCGAGATCGGGGTACGCCTCGCTCAGGCGCTCGGCCGTGACGCTGGCCCTGCCCGGGTCCTCGAGTTCGAGCATCACGAACGATAGCCGTTCCTCGGCCCCGAGCGCCACCTGCAGCGGCTCGATCGGGACGAGGATGGCGTTGTCGAGCAGCCCCCCGTCGGCCACGGCGATGCCCACCACCTCGAAGGCCGCCTCGGGGTTGAGCCGCAGCACGTCGCCCAGCGCGATGCCGCTGCGCATGGCGGCCTGCTCCCCGACCAGCGCGTCGCCGACGATCGGCACGGTGCCGACGGCGTCGTCGCGGGTCTCGGGGACGCGCTCGGCGAGCCCGCGACCCTCGAGCAGCGCGAAGTCTCGGTAGAGCCGGTGCAGGTCGGTGTCGACCGGGATGCCGTAGAACACGAAGGCGCTGGCCGCGGCGAGCGAGCCGCGCATGTAGACGAGCACCGGTGTCACCCTGGCGACGCCGTAGTCCGCGGCGTCGGCCTCGAGTTCGGCGAGGAAGGACAGCGGCATCTGCGGCACCGAGCCGAGCGAGGTGGCGTCGAAGGCGCCGTAGCTGGCCTGGATGTCGGGGCCGAGGCCCTCGAGGCTGTCGTCGAAGGCGCTGCGAAGCCCTTCGCCCAGCGACAGGAACACGACGGTCGATCCCACCGCGATGGCGATGCCGAGGGCCGTGAGGAGGCTGCGCAGGGGTCGTCGGATCAGCGAGGCGATGGCGAGCTGTGGGATCATGCGGGGCTCACTCGGGGAACGAACGCCCCAGCACGGCCCCCGGCGAGCCCATCGGACCGAGGTCCTGTCCGGCGTGCGTGAGACGGACGCCGGCGGCATTACCGGTGTAGACGAAGACGGGCGGCGTGAACTGGTAGCTCTGGCCGCTCTGGGCGGTGGTATAGACGAGCCGCTCGCCCTCGTTGCGGGCGGTGGAGCGGTAGACCTCGAGCCAGGTGGTATCGGTGATCGTGATCACCAAGGCGCCGCCGGCGTCTCCCGCGACCGCGACGGGCGCGCCTGCGACGGGCGCAGCTGCGGCCACACCTTCGACCTCCGACAGCGGCACGAGCGTCAGACTGACGTCGGCGTCCTGGCGCAGGTCGGCGCGCACCTCGCCGGCCTGGAAGCCGTCGAGTTCGGCGCGCACCAGGCGCCCCTCGCGCGCCGTGACGGGCACGTCGAGCAGCGGTGTGACGCCGGGAACCGGGAAGCCGTCGATCGAGATCGCGGCACCCGGAGGATCGGTGACGATGCTGACGCGGACCTGGGTCGGCGCGGCCGGCTCGA
>SLRS01000134.1 GCA_007130855.1 Trueperaceae bacterium
CTGCGCGTCATTCGTGACGCCAGCGACGCCATCGGCGACTGACATCGCACGGCGAGGAGCATGCGAGGGCCGAGATGCCCTCGCATGCTCCTGCCCGATCGGATCGGCCTCGCGGCCCCATCGAGAATCGAGCGAAATGCTAGAGATCCGCGAACTCCGCAAGCGCTATGGCAAAGGTGAGCCGGTGCTCAGTGGGATCGACCTGGTCATCCCCGAGGGCCAGGTGCTGGCACTGATCGGCCCTTCGGGAGCGGGGAAGAGCACCCTCATCCGCTGTATCAACAGGCTCGTCGAACCGACCCACGGCGATATCTTGCTCAACGGTGTCAGTATCCCCTCACTGCGCACGGCCGACCTCAGGAAGACCCGCCGCAAGATGGGCATGATCTTCCAGGAGTTCGCCCTGATCGACCGGCTCACGGTCATGGAGAACGTGCTGTCGGGGCAACTCGGTTACGTGGGCTTCTGGCGCAGCTGGCTGCGACGCTTTCCCCAACCGACCATCGAGCGCGCGTTCGAGCTGCTCGAGCGCGTCGGCATCGTCGAGCACGTCGACAAGCGCGCCGACCAGCTCTCGGGTGGCCAACGGCAACGCGTCGGCATCGCCCGGGCGCTCCTGCAGAACCCCGACATCCTGCTCATCGACGAGCCGACCTCCGGACTCGACCCCAAGACCTCGCGGCAGATCATGCGGCTGATCCTTGAGGTCGCCACCGAGCACGGTCTGGCTGCGATCATCAACATCCACGACGTGGCACTGGCCTCGATGTTCGTCAAGCGGATCATCGGCCTGAGGAGCGGTGTGGTCGTCTATGACGGAGCTCCTGAGGGACTCACCGCCGACGTGTTGACCGAGATCTACGGCGAGGAGGACTGGACCAAGGCCGGGACCGCCCAAGACGACCAGGGCGATGACGACTCCGGCGACTGGGCGGCGGCGGTGCCCGCCAAGCCGGTCGTTCCCACGCCGGACGAGCTGGAGCCCGTGCGCCGCGCCGCGCGACCGGGAGGGGCCGCCTAGCGTGGCTGCCATTCCTGCCCAAGCGCGACGGTGGTCGCCACCGCCACAGATCCGCAACCCGCTGTTGCGCTGGGGCTTGGTCCTCGGCGGCGTGGCCTACCTCGTGCTCGCCTCGATGTCGATCGACGTCAACTGGCAACGCGTGGCCCTCGGCATCGAGCGCTCCTCACGAGTCCTCTCTGGGTTCTTGCGGCCCGACTTCGCGGGCCGCGGGCCACAGATCCTCGGTGGCCTCCTCGAGAGCATGGCGATGGCGGTGACGTCGACCGTCATCGGCGCCGCACTGTGCATCCCCTTCGGTCTCGGCGCAGCGCGCAACATCTCGACGCCGGCGGTGTACTTCGTCTGCCGCCTGGTCATCGTGCTGGCCCGCAGCTTCCAAGAGGTCATCATCGCCATCTTCTTCGTGGTCATGGTCGGCTTCGGACCCTTCGCCGGCATGCTGACCCTGTCGCTCTCCACGATCGGCTTCCTGGCGAAGCTGCTCGCCGAGGCCATCGAAGGCACCGACGAGACCCAGATCGAGGCGATGCGGGCCACGGGGGCGTCGTGGCCACAGGTTGTCGTCTATGGCGTGGTGCCGCAGGTGCTGCCACGGTTCATCGGCTTGACCGTGTATCGCCTCGACCAGAACTTCCGCAACTCTGCCGTGATCGGCATCGTCGGGGCCGGGGGCATCGGCGCCGTCCTGACGACGGCGATGTCGCGCTACGACTACGAGGTCGCCGGCGCCATCTTGTTGTCGATCGTCACCTTGGTGCTCGCCGCCGAGTACATCTCCGGGATCATCCGAGCGAGGCTCCAATAATGCCAGTCATCGACACCGCTGGCCAGCGCGTCTGGCAGCTGCGCGATCGCAAGAGCACCCTGTTGCGCTGGTTCGGCTACTTCGTCTGCGTCCTGGCGTTCGTGATCAGTATGCAGTACATCGCCAACCAGACCTTCTGGGTGTTCGTGGTGGACTCGGGTCGGCAGATCGGCGATCTCTTCGGCCGGATGTTCCCGCCGGAGTGGCCCTACGCCTTCCAGCTCTGGGGGCCGCTGTGGGACACCTTGAACATCGCAACCATCGGAACCCTCGTGGCCGTCGTCCTGGCGATTCCCGTCACCTTCCTGGCGGCACGCAACACCACGCCGCACCCCGTCTTCCGCATGGTGGCGTTGCTGCTGATCGTCGTCTCACGTTCCGTGAACTCACTCATCTGGGCCTTGATCATCGTGGCGCTGATCGGTCCCGGCGTCTTGGCGGGCATCGCCGCGATCTCCTTGCGCGCCGTCGGCTTCATCAGCAAGCTGCTGTACGAGGCGGTCGAGGAGATCAACCAGGAGCAGGTGGAGGCGATGCTGGCTACCGGAGCCTCGAGACTCCAGGTGATCCTCTACGCCATCGTCCCGCAGATCCGGCCGGCCTTCGTCGGCATCTCGGTGTTCCGCTGGGACATCAACATCCGCGAGGCGACCGTCCTCGGCCTGGTCGGCGCGGGCGGCATCGGGTTCCAGCTCAACAGCGCCATCAACCGGCTGATGTGGGACCGCGCGAGCCTCATCTTCGTGATGATCTTCCTGTTGGTGCTCTTCAGCGAGGCGTTGTCGGCTCGGATCAGGAAGTCGATCACATGAGGGCCTCCGCATGATGCGCCCAGAGGTCGTGGCAGCTCCCCTCGCCGACGTCGATACCGTCTTCCTCGACCTCGACGGCTGTGTCTGGTTCGGGGAGCGGCTGGCCGACGGCGCGGTCGATCTCGTGGAGGACCTGCGCGCCAGCGGCCGTCGAGTCGGCTTCCTCACGAACACCAGCAACCACGGCACCGCGCACGTGGCGGCGAAACTGCAACGGCTCGGCATCGAGGCGACGGTCGACGACGTGATCATGCCGGTCGATTCACTCGCCGAGCATCCGTGGTTGCGGGAGCGGCCGCCCATCTGGTTCTTCGGCCCACCCGAGGTGCGCCAGGCGGTGGCCGATGTCACGCCGATCGCGGAATCGCCCGATGGAGCCGAACTGGTGGTGTTGGGCCGCGATACGCACCTGACGTACGACGACTTGGCCGACGCCTTGAGCGTGCTCGTACGAGGTGGCCGGCTGTTGGCGTTCAACGTCGACCCGCGCGTGCCGGTCGAGGGTGGTCGTATGCTTCCCGGCACCGGTGCGATCGCAGCCGCGTTGAGCTACGCATCGGGCGTCGAGCCGGAGGTGGTCGGCAAGCCCTCACCCGTCTTCTTCGAGGCGGCCTTGCGGCGCTTCCAGGCCACGTCGAAGCGATCCGTGATGGTTGGCGACACGCTCGACTCCGACATCGCTGGCGGCGCCGCCGTCGGCATGCGGACAGTGCTGGTGGGCGACGCGAGGCCGTCGAAGCGCGACCCGTCGCCCATTCCAGACCATCACGTTGACCGCTTGCGCGAGGTCTGGAGCCTGTTCGCACGATGAGGCGCGAGTGTCGCTGCGGGTTGCAGCGTAGGCTGTCGCATGGACGAACCCCGCACCCTGCTCTGCTTCGGCGACTCCAACACCTGGGGATTCGAGCCCGGCAGCATGACCCGTTACCCCCGCCACGTGCGTTGGCCGGGCGTCAC
>SLRS01000011.1 GCA_007130855.1 Trueperaceae bacterium
CGAGCAGGCGGCCGGTACGCCGTCCGCGCGTTGCTCAGCGCGGCGCGGCGCTGCTCACTGCTGCAGGTCGATCTCGCTCATGTCGCCGACGATCATCCGGTGGGTGCTGGGGCGTGAAGTCGTCCCCGCGATCGTCACGTCCTCGCCGATCAGGCTCCCCTGGATGCGCGCGTTCACGTTGCGTATCGCACTGCGAGCGCCTACCACGGCGTACTCCACCTCGGCGTTGACCAGTTGCACGCCGTCGCCGAGGCTGGTGAACGGACCCACGTAGGCGTCCTCCACGAGCGCGTCGGGGCCGATCAACGCCGGACCGAACACGGTCGAACGGCGCACCACGGCGCCCGGCATCACCACCACGTCGCCCACGAGCTGCGCATCCTCCACGCTCCCCTCGATCGAGCGCCGGCGCGAGAGCAACTCGAGGCGGTTGGCGTCGAGGATGTCCTCGGGTTTGCCGGTGTCCTTCCACCAGCCAGTCACCTCTTGCGGCAGGACCGTCCCGCCACGCTCGATCAGCCGCGCGATCGCGTCGGTGATCTGGTACTCGCCCCTGGCACCCGGCTCCAAGCCGTCGATGGCGTCGAGGATGCTGGAGTCGAACACGTAGACGCCCGCAACCGCCAGGTTGGAGGGGGGATCGGCCGGCTTCTCGACCAGGCGGGTGATCTGCCCTTCCTCGATCACCGCCACGCCGAACGCCCTCGGGTCTTCGACCCGCACCAAGGCCAACACCGCGGCGGCCTCGGGATGCGCCCGGAAGGTGTCCGTGAACGGGGTGATGCCGTGCTCGAAGAGGTTGTCGCCCAGGTACATCACGAAGGGGCTGTCGCCGAGGAACTCGCGCGACACGTCCACCGCGTGGGCCAGGCCCTTGGGCGGGTCCTGCAGCACGAAGGTGTAGCGCGCCTCGCGATACCCCTCCACCGCGAGCTGGATGTGCTCGATGGTCTCGTGGCTCACGACGATCCCGATCTCGCCGACGCCGGCGTCGACGAGGTCGTCGATGGCGTAATGGATGAGCGACTTGTTCGCCACGCTGATGGTGGGTTTGGGACGAAGGCTGGTGATGGGGCGCAGGCGCGTCCCCAGGCCGGCGGCCAGGATCAAGCCCTTCAAGTTCATGTTACGCATGATTCCGAACGTACCGCACCAAGGCTGGGACGGTGGTCAGGCGCAAGGACCGCGCGCTCTTCAACCGCGGCGACCGCTCACCATCAAGAACACGCCCAGGAGCACCGCGGCGAGCGCTGCCCAAGGCAGCCATGGCAGCCGCTGCTCGCGCGAGGCCTCGAGCTCCACGAGCCCGAGGTCGAGGCCGACGGTCTCCGTGAACACGCCGGTCAACTGGAGCACCATCGCCACCGCTCCAGCGACGACGAGCACCAAGCCGATCGCTACTGTGGTACGCATCTGCACCTCGCAATCGTTGGCAGTGTAGACGACGAGCGCGGGCTAGCATGTCGCCATGCCCCTGACCTCCACCATCCGCATCGCCGTCACGAGCGACGAGGCCGGTGTCACCGACATCCAGTGGGAGGCAGACGACGCCCCCGAAGCCGGCCCGCAGCCCGCCGGCTCGATGATCCTCGCGCTGTGGGACGCGGAGCGTCGCAACGCCCTGCGCATCGACCTGTGGACGCGATCGATGACTGTCGACGACATGAACGACTTCGTGTTCCAGACGCTCCTCTCGCTCGCCGATACCTACCGGGCCGCCACCAACGACGAGGCCCTGATGGCCGACATCAAGATCTTCGCCCGCGAGTTCGCCGAAAAGGCGTCGGCGGCCGAGAAGGCGTCGGCGGCCGAGAAGGCGTCGGCGGCCGAGCAGCGCCGGCAGGACGGATAGCGCCACGCGCGACGTCGGCGACTGCATCCTGGCCCGGCCCCAGCGGCGAGCGCGCCCGCTAGCCTGCGTCATGCGAGAGGTGAGGCGCGCGCTGCTCGTATGCGCGGTCGTCGTGGCCGTCACGACGTCCCCGGCTTCGGCTCAGGTGGCGGAGGCGCCCGAGGTGCTGCACGGGGCCGACACCGCGGGGCGCATCGCCTTCGTGGCGAGCGATGGCCGCCCGGCCATCGTCGATCCCGTCAGCGGTGCCCGCGCGATGCTCACCTCGGCCGCGCAGCGGGCCCAGTTCCCGGCGTGGTCGCCCGACGGATCTGCGCTCGCCGTGATCTCGTCGGCAGCGGCGACGGGACCGGGGGTCGACGTGTACCAGCCGCTGAGCGGTGAGCACGAGCGCGTGTACGCGCGAGCCGCGGAACCGCCGATCTACCACAGTTGGTCGCCGGACGGCTCGCGCATCGCCGTCCTTGCGCGACGCGTCGATGCCCTCGGTCTCTACCTCGCTCCGGTGCCGGCCGGCGAGCCGCGCCTCCTCGCCCAGGGCGACCCGTTCTACTGGTCGTGGGCGGACGGCGGCGCGGCCCTGCTGATCCACCGCAACGTCCTGCGCGCGAACGCCGAGATCGGCTTCACGCGGCTCGACGCCTACGCGCTCGACATCGCCTACCCGAACCCGGGCGCCTTCCAGTCGCCGGCCGTGTCGGCCAGTGGCGACTGGGTTGCGTACGCCACGCGCGCGCCCGTGGACACGCGGCGCGTGGTGCTGCAGCGGATCACTCCGGGAGGCGCGGGCGAGGAGCGGCTCGAACTGCCGCATGCCGGGCTCGCGGCCTTCGCTTGGCACCCGGGACGCGACCTCGTCGCAGTGCAGCGTGCGCTCGTCGCCGGGCCCTCCAGCTACGGGCCCATCGTGACGATCGACACCCGCAGCGGTGAGCACAGGACCATCACCGACGACATCTCGCTGGCCTTCTGGTGGTCGCCCGACGGCGGCACCATCGCCTACCTGACACCGATCGTGGCCGACGTGCCGGGCCCGGTGCGGCACGTGATGCTCCCGGCGCTCTCCCACGGCGTCTGGCTGGCGCTTTGGGTCGCCGACGTCGCGACTGGCTTCAAGCGCGAGCTCGCGCGCTTCTCCCCGTCGGAGGCCTTCCTCCACCAGTACCTGCCATTCTTCGACCAGTATGCCCGCTCGCACCGGCTCTGGTCACCGAGCAGCGACGCATTGGTGCTGCCGGTGCTCGATGCCCATGGCGAGAGCCTGCTCATGGTCTACGGACTCGACGGTAGCGCGCGCGCTCTCGGTCCGGGTGACATGCCGGCCTGGAACGTGCGCTGACGCGGCGACGCGGCGCCGCGTGCGTGGTGTGTGCTACGCGTCGAGCCGGTGCAGGCCGGCTGCGCGGGCTGCGGCGACGGCGTCACGGTACTCCGCAGGCGTGACGAGCCGCCGCAGCGACGGCCAGCGGTTGGCCTCGCGCAGCACGCGTCCGTCGGGATGGTACTGGCCCATCACGTTCAGGAAGGTGTCGGTGCCGAGGGTGTCGGCGAGCCAGCGCACGATGGCGCGCGTCTCCTGGAGCCCTTCGGGCATGACCAGATGGCGCACGAGCAGCCCCCGCACGGCCAGCCCGCGCGCATCGAGGCGCAAGTCGCCGACCTGGCGGTGCATCTCGGTGATCGCCGTGCGCGCGACCTCGGGGTAATCCTTCGCCCCCAGCCAGCTCGCCGCCGTCGAGGCGTACCAGACCTTGAAGTCGGGCATGTAGACGTCGACGATGCCGTCGAGCAGACGCAGGCTGTCGTGCGCGTCGTAGCCCGAGGTGTTGTAGACGATCGGCAGGCGCAGCCCGCCAGCGATCGCGTGCAACAGGGCCTCGAGCAGTTGAGGGACGACGTGCTCGGGCGTCACCAGGTTGATGTTGTGGCACCCGCGTGCCTGCAGCACCAGCATCAGCTGCGCGAGCGTCCGGGCATCGACTTCGTCGCCGAGCCCGACCTGGGAGGTCTCCCAGTTCTGGCAGAAGACGCAGCGGAGGTTGCACCAGCTGAAGAAGATGGTGCCGCTGCCGTGCGTGCCGCGCAGGCAAGCCTCCTCGCCGAAGTGGGCGAAGGCCGCCGACACTCGCGCGCGGCGCCCGGTGTGGCAGAGCTTGCGCGCATCGGCGAGCCGGTCGACCCGGCATGCGCGCGGACAGACCGTGCACGAGGCGAGCCCAGCCAGCGCCTCCGCCACCCGCCCGCTCAAGGCCCCGCTGCGCCAGAGCTCGACGTATCCCGGTTCGTGCCCGTCAGATCGCGTCACGGTCCATGATCGCACGCTCCCGCCCGTGTCCAGTAGCATGCCCAGCATGGACGCCGACGCCGTAGAGCGCCTCGGGTCGCGGCGTTCCACGCCGCGCACCGACCCGCACACGCTCGTGCTTGCCTCGGCCACCACACAAGCGGCCGCCGTCGCCTGTCGCGACGTGTCTGCCACGGACCTGCTCGAGGCGCAGCTCGAGCGCCTCCATGCGGTCGACGAGGTGGTGCGAGCCGTCGTGCACCTCGACGAGCCGGGCGCCCGCCGCGCGGCGCGCGTGGCCGATGCGGCCCTGGCCGCCGGGGAGCCGATCGGCCCGCTTCACGGCGTCGGCGTCACGGTCAAGGACTGGATCGACGTCGCCGGCATGCCCTGCAGCGGGGGCGCGAGCGCGCACCGTGGGCGCATGCCGGGCCACGACGCGAGCGCGGTGGCGCGCCTGCGACGCGCCGGCGCGATCGTCTTGGGCAAGACCAACCCGGCCGAGCGCAGCGAGGCGTTCGGCGCCACCTTCAACCCGCACGACGTCACGCGTAGCCCCACCGGCAGCAGTTCCGGCGAGGCGGCGCTCGTGGCCGCCGGCGGCTCGGCACTCGGGCTCGGCTCCGACTCGGGCGGCAGCCTGCGCCAGCCCGCGCACGCCTGCGGCATCTGCACCATCCGGCCGAGCAGCGGCCGGGTGCCGCTCAGCGGCCACTTCCCGGTGATCACGCCGCTGCTCGACCCGCGCACCGTGATCGGTCCGCTGGCGCGGACGGTGGACGACCTCGAACTGGCGCTGCGGGTGCTCCAGGGACCCGACGGCCGCGACCCGAGCGCCGTGCCGCTGCCGTTGGGTGAGGCGCGCGACGTCGACCCGTCGGCGCTGCGCGTGGCCTGGTGGCTGGAGCAGCCGGACTGCACGCCCACAGCCGACACGCAGCGCGTCGTGCGCGGGGCGCTCACGTGGCTGGCCGCGGCCGGGGCCACCCTGGTGGAGGACCGCCCCGACGGCCTGGAGGCGGTGTACCCGCTCTCGCGCAGCTACTGGTCGCTGCCGGAGTCCGAGGAGGCCGAGCGCTGGGTCCCGACCTGCGCCAGCGACCTGAGCGCCAGCGAAGTGCAGCGCTTCCGCTTCGAGTGGGACCGCTTCCGGGCTCGACTGACGCGCTTCCTGAGCGCCTACGACGCGGTGCTCACGCCGACCGCCGCGCGGCCGGCCGTGCGCCACGGTCGGGACGCCGGCTCCGTCGCACCCACCCTCACGTTCAGCCTCGGCGGGCAGCCGGCGGTCGTGGTGCCCTGCGGCCGCAGCGCCGAGGGCCTCCCGATCGGCGTGCAGGTGGCCGCGCCGATCGGCGACGACCACGTGGCGTTGGCGCTCGCCAGGGTGCTGGAGCGCGCGGGCGGTGGCTGGTGGCTGCCGGCGGGGGTCGCCTCGGGCGGCGGCCGCTAGCGCTCGCGCCCGTCGAGCGTCAGCAGCGGCCCGTAGAGCTCGGGCCGCCGGTCGCGGAAGAAGCCGAAGCCGGCCCGGAAGCGACGCGCTGCGGCCAGGTCGAGATCGGCGTAGAGCACGGTCTCGGCGTTTCGATCGGCCTCGGTGAGCTTCTCGCCCGAGGGGTCGGCGACGAAGCTCGAGCCGTAGAAGGTGGCGTCGCCCTCGGTACCAACGCGGTTGGCGGCACCGAGATAGCAGGCGTTGGCGACGGCATGACCGATCATGGCGCGCTGCCACATGTCGCGCGTGTCGAAGCCGCCGGCGGCGGCGGGCTCGCTGCCGATGGCCGTGGGGTAGAGCAGCACCTCGGCTCCTTGTAGCGCCATGGCCCGGGCGCACTCCGGAAACCACTGGTCCCAGCAGATGCCCACGCCGATCACGCCGACGCCCGTGTGCCACGCCTTGAAGCCGGTGTCGCCTGGGTTGAAGTAATACTTCTCCTCGTAGCCGGGACCGTCGGGGATGTGGCTCTTGCGGTAGATGCCCAGCGCGCTACCGTCGGCGTCGATCATCTGCAGGCTGTTGAAGTGCGCCTGGCCGGCGCGCTCGAAGAACGACACGGGCAGCACCACGCCCAGCTCCGCCGCCAGCGCCTGGAACCGCGGCAGGAACGGGTGTCCGTCGACGCCATGCGCGAGCTCGAAGTACTCCTCACGCTCCGCCTGGGGCCAGTAGAGGTACTCGAACAGCTCCGGCAGCAGAATCAGGCGGGCGCCGCCAGCAGCCGCCTCGCGCACGGCCGACTCCGCCTTCGCCAGGTTGCGCTCGCGGTCGTCGCTGCAGGCGAGCTGCACGAGCGCCAGGCGCAGCGCCTTGGTGCCATGTCGCTCGCGCTCGACCTCAGCCATGATCGGGCTCCCCCTCGGGCTGCTGCTGCGTGACGCAGTGCCAGGCGCCGCCACCGGTGATCAGATGCGCCGCGCTCACACCCAAGACCTCACGTCCGGGGAACAGCGGCCGCAGCAGCGCCAACGCCGGCTCGTCGAGCGCATCGCCGAAGGTCGGTACCAGCACCACCCCGTTGGCGATGTAGAAGTTGGCGTAGGACGCAGCCAGCACGCGGCCGTCGGGCAAGCGACGCTGCTGCGGCAGGGGCAGCGGCACCACCTCGAAGGGTTCGCCGTCCTGGTCGCGCAGCGCCCGCAGGGCCGCCAGGTTGGCCTGCGTCGGTTCGAAGTTCGGGTCGTCGGGGTCGTCGCTGACCGCGCACACCAGGGTGTGGTCGTCGCAGAAGCGCACGATGGTGTCGATGTGCCCGTCGGTGTGATCGCCCTCGAGGCCGCGCTCGAGCCACTCGACGTGGCGCACGCCGAGGCCGGCGCGCAGCAGCGCTTCGGTCTCCTCTTCGTTGAGATGCGGGTTCCGCGTCGGCGCGAGCAGGCACGAGCGCGTGGTGAGCAGCAGGCCGGCGTCGTTCACCTCCACCGCGCCCCCCTCCAGCACGTGAGGGAAGGCGAAGCGCCGCATGCCGAGCTCGCGCGCCACCGATTCCGGGGCGGCGGTGTCGCGCTCGTATGCGTACTTGCCGCCCCAGGCGTTGAAGCGCCAGTCGGTGAGTGCCACGAGACCCGCCCCGCTCACCAGGAAGATCGGGCCGTTGTCGCGAAACCAGGCGTCATCGAGTGGCACGCGGTGGAAGCGCAGACTCCCGGAGCGCACCCCGGCGTCCCGGAGCCGCGCTCCGGCATCGCGCTCGGCCTCGTCGTCAGTCACGTTCACGACCACCGGTTCGAAGCGCGACAGCACCGCCACCATGGCGGCGAACTCGTCCCGCACGGCCTCGAGCTCGCCCTCCCAGAGCGCGTCGTCGCTCGGCCAACTGGTCCAGGTCGCGGCGTGCGGGGTCCACTCGGCGGGAAGGCGGTAGCCGAGATCGACGGGGGTCGGGTGTTCGAGCTCGAGCATCACGTCTCCTGACGCCCGGACGGTCGGGGTCGTCCCGCGGCGCCGGGCGCATCGATGGTAGCACCCGCTCCCAGTTTCGCCGTCTCACGGGACGAATGGCGTGCCCGCACCTGCTACCGTGATAGCCATTGCCCCACCGTGGGCGAAGCACGCGATGCTCTGCGGCGCCGGCCGCGATAGGGGGACCCACCTTGGTTCAGGCTGCGCTCGACACGCCTTTCACCATCGCCGATGCCGAAGCGCTCTACAGCATCTCGGAGTGGGCCGGTGGCTACTTCCGCGCCGGCCGACACGGCGACATGGAGGTCACGCTGCGCAGCGATCCGAGCCGCGCAGCGTCGATCCGAGGCATCGTCGAGTCGCTGCGCGAGCGCGGGCATCGGGTGCCGATGATCGTGCGCTTTCCGCAGATCATCGAGGACCGGCTCGACCGCATCAACCAGTCGTTCGCCGCCGCGATCGACGAGGCCGGCTACCACGCGCACTACCAAGGCGTCTACCCCGTCAAGGTCAACCAGCGCCGCATGGTGATCGAGACCGTCGCCGAGTACGGCGCGCGCTACATGACGGGGCTCGAGGCCGGCAGCAAGGCCGAGCTGGCCCTCATCCTCGTGCAGGACACGCATCCCAAAGCGCTCATCTGTTGCAACGGCTTCAAGGACGACCACTTCGTGCGGCTCGCGCTGTGGGGACGCAAGCTCGGCAAGCCCGTGGTGATCACGCTCGAGAAGTACGCCGAGCTCGAGCGCGTGCTGCGCGTCTCGCGCGAGATGGGCGTGTCCCCGGTCGTCGGCATCCGCTACAAGCTGCACGCCAAGGGCGCGGGGCAGTGGGAGGCGTCCGGTGGCGACGACGCCAAGTTCGGCCTCACCAGCACCGAGCTGATCAACGCCGTGAGGCGCCTGCGCGAAGAGGGCATGCTCGGCGCGCTGCAGATGATCCACTGCCATGTCGGCAGCCAGCTCACCGACGTTCGCAAGATCAGGGTCGCGGTGCGCGAGGCGGCGCAGGTCTACGTCGACGTGCGCACCATGGGCGCCGACGTGCGCTACCTGAACGTCGGCGGAGGCCTTGCGGTCGATTACGACGGCTCCAAGACGACCTTCGAGGCGTCGGCCAACTACGGCATCCAGGAGTACGCCGACACGGTCGTCTACACGATCAAGGAGGTGTGCGACGACAGCGATGCGCAACACCCGGTGATCGTGACCGAGTCGGGCCGCGCGCTCACGGCGCACCACGCGGTGCTGGTGATGCCGGTGATCGACGCGCTCGGGCCCACCCGGACGCCGCTCGAGTTGCCGCCGCTCGAGGGCGAGACGCATCAACTCGTGCGCGACATGCGCGAGTTGCTCAGGTCGGTGTCGATCAAGACCTACCGCGAGGTCTACAACGAGGCCGTCTCGAACAAAGAGACCATGCACTCGCTCTTCGACCTCGGCTACTTGACCCTGCTCGAGCGAGCCTACATCGAGCAGCTCTTCCAGCAGGTGCTCGTGCGCGTCGCGAAGGTGGTCGAGCAGCTCGACTACGTGCCCGAGGAACTCGAGGCGCTGCCGCGGCGCCTGGCCGACACCTACGTGTGCAACTTCAGCCTGTTCCAGGGCATGCCCGACCACTGGGCCATCGGGCAGCTGTTTCCGATCGTGCCGCTGGCGCGCTTGCACGAGCGGCCGACGCGGCAGGCCACGCTGGTCGACATCAGCTGTGACAGCGACGGCAAGATCCAGCGCTTCATCGATCTGCGCGACGTTCGCGCCACGCTGCCGGTGCACGAGCTGCGGTCCGGCGAGCCGTACTACCTGGGCGCCTTCCTCACCGGCGCCTACCAAGACGTGCTGGCCACGACCCACAACTTGTTCGGTCGGGTGAACGAGGCCCATATCCGCCTCATCGAGGACGGCTGGCGCGCGGAGCTCCTCGTGAACGGCCAAAAGGCGCGGCGTGTGATCCAGAACATGGGCTACGAGGTCGGCACCTTGCACGGCTGGCTGCAGGAGGAGATCCGCGAGAGCGAGGCCGCCGGGATCGTCCTGAGCGAAGAGGAGAAGCGTGAGTTGGTGGCGCTCTACGACGCCGAGCTCGTGGGGTACACGTATCTGCAGCAGGTGTAAGGAGCGCTTGACAGCGCACGGGCGATGGCCCATCGTGATGCGGAAGCCACGGGGAGCGCCGATGGCGACCGGCGGGTGGTCCGCCGGCTCGTAGGGCTCCAGACCGGACGCGCCGGTCGTACCTCGCGAGACCGTGGCCGCCGTGCCACGGGCCGTGACAATCGGAGGCCATGGCATGACCAGAACGCCGGACAAGCAACAGCACCTCGAGCACGTCGTCGAGCACCTCGACATCACCAAGGTCAACGTGGTCCCGCTGGTGGACATGATGGGCCAGACCGCGTTCTCGGCCCGCGACTTGGCGCGCGCGGGCCGTATCGTCGACATGATGGTGCGCGACGATGCCTGCGGCATCATCCTCACCCTCGCCGGGAGCGTCGTCTCCGCCGGTCAGCGCCGGGCCATCGTCACGCTGATCGAGGCGAACGTCGTCGACGCGATCGTCTCCACGGGCGCCAACATCGTCGACCAGGACTTCTTCGAGGCGCTCGGCTTCCGCCACTACCAGGGCGACAAGTTCATGGACGACAACGCGCTGCGCGAGTTGATGATCGACCGCATCTACGACACCTACATCGACGAGGTAGAGCTGCGCCAGTGCGACGACACCATCCGCGCCATCGCCGACGGCATGGCGCCCGGTGCCTACTCGAGTCGCGAGTTCATCGCCGAGATGGCGCGCTTCCTGCGCGAGCACGGGCTCGGCGAGGGCAGCATCATCCGCAGCGCCGATGAGCGCGGCGTGCCGATCTTCGTGCCGGCGTTCAGCGACTGCTCGGCCGGCTTCGGCCTCGTGCATCACCAGACCCATCACCCCGACGCCCACGTGGCGATCGACTCGGTGAAGGACTTTCGCGAACTGACCCAGATCAAGATCCACCAGGGCACCACCGGCATCGTGATGCTCGGCGGCGGCGTGCCGAAGAACTTCGTTCAGGACATCGTCGTCTCGGCCGAGTTCCTGGGTCACGAGGCGGAGATGCACAAGTACGCCGTGCAGTTGACGGTGGCGGACGAGCGCGACGGTGCCCTCTCCGGATCGACGCTGAAGGAAGCGTCGAGCTGGGGCAAGGTCGACACGGCCTGGGAACAGATGGTCTACGGCGAGCTGACCGTCACCTTCCCGCTGCTGGCTGGCTACGTATGGCACAAGCGCGGCTGGGAGCAACGCACGCCGCGTCGCTACGAGCGGCTGTTCGAGGCCGAGGCCGAAGCCGTCGGCGCCGGCTGATTCCAGCGGCGAGGTCACTGCCCGGGGCGGCTTCGGTCGCTCCGGTGCAACAGCGCGGACGACGTTCGGTGCTGCTCAGGGCCAGCCGGGGAACGTCATCCCGGCCGGCACCACCATGGCCTGGTAGCGCACCGTCATCGGGTAGTAGTCGGTGATGTCGAAGACCGTGCGGTCGCCCGAGGCCGCGAACGAGCGCTCGTCGACCGGCGTGTTGCCGGGGTCTCGCACGACGAGCATCACGCTGGTGATCCCGCGACTCCAGGCGATACGCTCGGACCCGCTCAGGCTGGTGAGCGGTTGGCTCGTATCGAAGGTCCCGAGATCGCTGAAGTCGAGTCGTGACGCATCGCTGCAGGCGGGTGCCACGGTGATGTCGACCGGAACCAAGCAGACCTGGTAGCGGATCGGCTCATCGCTCGGCTTGTCGAGCACCTCGAGGCGCTGGTACAGCGTGCCCCCGGCGAACGGCTCGAGGTCGCGCTGGAGCGCCGGCGTACTCACGAAGGTGAAGGCGCCCGTTCCGCCCACGCTGGCACTGCGGTGCTCGACGCGCTGATCCACCACGAGGATCGGGCCGGTACTCGGTGCCGGTGCGGGTGCTGGTGCGGGTGCCGGTGCGGGTTCTGGTTCGGGCTCCGGCTCGGGCGCGGGTTCTGGTTCGGGTTCTGGTTCGGGTTCTGGTTCGGGCTCGGGTTCTGGTTCGGGTTCCGGTTCGGGTTCCGGTTCCGGTTCGGGTTCTGGTTCTGGTTCGGGTTCTGGTTCGGGCTCGGGTTCTGGTGCGGGTTCCGGCTCGGGTGCTGGTTCCGGAGCCGGCGGCGGCGGCGGCGGTGCCGGCGTTGGCGGCGGCACGGCCGCAACGGCGGGCGGCGGTGGTGGGGGCGGCGGTGCGGTGGCCGCCTCGAGGGCGCGTTGCGCGCTGTCGAGGCCCGCGCGTGCAGCGGCGTCGGGCGCGAGCACGAGCACGCGTTCGTAGGCCTCCACGGCAGCCTCGAGGCGCTCGAGCGCCAGGTAGACGTCAGCCAGTTCGCGCCAGGCTTCGACGAAGCTCGGCGCCGCAGACGTCGCGACCTCGAGCTGCGTAGCGGCGGCAGCGAGGCGGCCGGCAGCGCGCGCTTCGCGTGCGAAGACGAGCGCATCCACGGCGTCGGCTCCATAGCGCGCACGCCAGCGCGCGTCGATGAGGAAGCCTTCGTACTCGTCGGAGGTCGTCGCGAGCACCTCGGCGTAGGGAAGGGCGAGATCGAACTCGCGACGGTCGAGGTGCCAACGCGCCATGCGCGCGTTGGCACTCACGTCGCCCGGGGCGAAGCGCAGCACCATCTCGAGGTACGGGAGCGCTTCCTCGCGCCGGCCAGCGTCGAAGGCTGCGATGCCGAGCCACGAGGCTGCCTGGGCCATCTGGCGCTCGACTTGCGCGTCGATGGTGCCGCCAAGATCGAGGTAGGTCTGCCAAGCCGTCCAGGCTCGGCTGTACCACTGGACAGTGGTGTACGCCTGGCCCAAGAAGCGCTGCGGTGCGAGTGCATCAGGAGCGAGCGAGGCAGCGGCGCGTCCGGCCGCGATCGCTTCGCGCCAGAGCGGCTGGTCGGGGAAGTGATGCTCGTAGGTCAGGTGGGCGCTCGCAGCCAAGCGCTGGGCGCGCTCGAGCGCCTCGGCGGCATCGGCCGGCAAGCTCTGCGCGTGAGCGACGGCGAGGACCCAACTCAGCACGAGCGCTACGGCGAGGTACGCCACCCGCACGGGAGCGGGCCTCGAGCGCTTGCGATTCACGGAACCCCCCACGTCAGCATCGTATCGTGACCTCGTCGGTAGTGCCGAACGAGGGCCGACGCTCGCCCGGCCAGTGACGCCAGCGGCGCGGTCCACAACCTACCGATCGGAGGGGTTGAGAACCATGCGTGTCTGCAATGAGAGCCGCGATGCGTAGGTTGGCGGCGCTGTTGGCGGTGCTGGTGACCGGAGTCGGTGTCGTGGTGCACGGTCAGGTATCGGAACCCGGGACCGACTGGCGCGGTCGCGCCGTCACCTCGTTGTCCGGGGCGGGCATCGACGTCTCGTTCCCGGATGGCTCGTTCTTGGCCGCCGATACCTTGACCGGCTATCAGGCCGCCATCCTGATCGGCCGGCTGCTCGACACGACCCGTGATCGCACCGGCTGCCCCGATCCGAGTGCCGAGGTCCTCGCGCCGGGAGCCCGCTTCGGCGACGTCCCCGAAGGCCATTGGGCAGCGCCCGCGGCTCGCCGGGTCGCCGAGCTCGGGGTAGAGGAGGCGTTCCCCGACGGGACCTTTGGAGGCGACGGCTTCCTCAGCGGCTACCAGACGGCGTTCTTGCTGGCGCGTGCGCTGGAGGCCTCGCAGGCGCAGCTGGTCTGTGCCGAACTGGCCGGCAACGAGGCGCTCGCGCAGCTGCGCGGCGAGGTCGACGTGCTGCAGGCAGAACTCGCTTCGGGCGGCCTGGAAGGCCCGCCCGGCCCGGCAGGCGCGGAGGGCCCGCCCGGTCCGGCCGGCCCGCCCGGTCCTGCCGGGCCTGAAGGTCCCGCGGGGCCCGCGGGCCCCGCGGGACCTTCAGGCCCGGCAGGACCGGGCGGGCCGGCCGGACCGGGC
>SLRS01000126.1 GCA_007130855.1 Trueperaceae bacterium
CGAGGTCGTGGCGGATGTTGGTGGCGTTGCGGTAGTCGACCGCGCGCTTGCCGAACCAGGAGTTGAACACGGCGCGGGTGGCGAGCTCGAGCTGCTCGAACGGGTCCTGCGGGAAGTCGTTTCCGGTGAAGCCGCGGAACAGCCGCTTGAAGCGCTCGGTGATGCCCTGCCAATCCTCGGCCGTGAGGTCGACGTCGTTGTCGATCCCGCGCGCCTCCTTGACCTCATCGATGACCTTCTCGAACGGCTCGTCGGGCATGCCCATGACCACGCAGCCGAACATCTGCACGAGCCGCCGGTAGGCGTCGAAGACGAAGCGTGGATCGCCGCTCGTACGGGCCAGCCCCTGGGCAGCCTTGTCGTTGAGGCCGATGTTGAGGACGGTGTCCATCATCCCCGGCATCGAGAACTTCGAGCCGGAGCGGCACGACACCAGGAGCGGGTCGTCGGCGTCGCCGAAGCGCTTGCCGCTCGTCCGCTCGAGCGCCCGCATGGCCTCGACCTCCTGGTCCCACATCCCGTCAGGGAAGGAACGGTCGGCCTCGAGATAGGCATTGCACGCCTCAGTGGTCACCGTGAAGCCGGGCGGCACCGGTACCCCGATGCGGGTCATCTCGAACAGGTTGGCCCCCTTGCCCCCGAGCAGCGTGCGGACGGCCTCCCAATCCTCAGGCTTGCGTTCCGCCTCGATCTTGTCGAGTTGGTCGAACAGGTAGACCCACGTGGTGGGACGATCTGCGCCTTTGGGCGCACCGCTTGCATCCTGACGTACAGCCATGCGTCGTACCTCCTGCCCACTACCGTACCTGGGCAGACCCATGGGGCAAGGTCGGAACGTCCCCAGGCCCGCCCACCACGCAGGCGGATGCCGCCTGGGCCGCGCGGGCGCCGCGGGCACGACGTGCATACGGGCTCACTTCCGATCGATCATGCGCGGCAGTGGATCGAGCGCGCGCCACTCGCAATCCCACGGATCGCCGCCGTAGACGCCGAAGTGCAGGTGCGGAGGCGTGCCGCGCGCATTGCCGCTGGTGCCGACGAAGCCGATCACGGTGTCGCTCGTGACGTGCTGGCCCTCGCGCAACGGCTCGGCGACGGCGTCGAGGTGGGTGTAGAAGAAGCGCTCGTAGCCCGCGCCGACCACCGTGACCGAGAGACCGCCCAGGCTGAGGTCGTCGATGCGGTACACGAAGCCGGCCGTGGCCGAGCGCACCGGCGTGCCGCGGGGCGCGAAGATGTCCTGCCCTTCGTGGAGGCGGCCACCGCCGCGCGGCGCGTGCCAGGTGTCGGCCACCTGCAGCACGCGCACGCCTTCGACGGGCATGCGCAGCAGTTGGGCGGGCTCGGGATCCACCTTGGCGTAGAAGGCCGGCAGCACGCTGCGGTAGCGCGCGCGCATGGCGAATCGCTCGCGCTCGGCCTCGCTCCGGGCCACGGGGGCACTCGTCGGCGGCGGGCACACGTGGGCCGCGAACGCCGGTTCGAGGTCGGGCCAGGCGGGATCCGGAAGCGTCTGCGCCGCGGACGCCTGCAGGCCAGCGAACGCGAGCACCAGCGCGAAGACGAGTGCGAGCAGCGCGAGCCGTGGCGGTGCCCTGCCAGGCGGCTTCTTCACGCTCCCCGTTCGGCCGCGATGGCCTCGAGCCGCGTCACGTAGCCCTCCAGGACGTCGAACGCCCGCTCCATGGGGTCCGGGCCGGTCACGTCGAGTCCGACCGAGGCGAACAGCTCCACCGGCGGCACCGAGGCGCCCGCAGCCATGAAGCGCAGCAGCGCCTCGGCGGCATCCGCCTCACCCGCGCCGATGCGGGCGGTGAGGGCCGCGGCAGCGGCGATGCCGACGGCATATTGGAAGGTGTAGAAGGGGGCGGAGAGGTGGCTGAACTGGGCCCAGGCGATCCCGACGCGCTCGTCGCAGCTGATCGCCGGGCCGTAGCCCTCCTGGAGCAACTCGCGCATCAGCGTCACCAACTCGCTGCCGGTAGGCACGTCGCCGTCCCACACGCGGGCGTGGACCGCGCGCTCGAAGCGCACCAGGGTCGGCATCACGAAGAAGTAGCGGTGGAAGTTCAGCAGCGCCTCGTCGAGCACGGCCAGCTCGAACTCGCGATCGTCTGCCGCCGCGCTGCCGAGCAGATGCGCGCGCATCAGCGCCTGCTGGGCGTTCGAGGCGGTCTCGGCCACGGTCATCGAGAGCGCCTCGTCGTCGAGCGGGTCCTGCACGGCGAACGCGAGATCGGCGTGCATCGCGTGGCCGAACTCGTGCGCCAACGTGCTGGCGGCCTGAAGGTCGCCGGTGTAGGTCACGAAGACGAACGGATGCGCGCTCCCGGGGCTGCTCGCGCAGAAGGCCCCCTCGCGCTTGCCGCGGTTGGCGGGCCGGTCCACCCAACGCTCCTCCAGGAGACCGGTGCGCAAGCGAGCCTGATATGCCTCGCCCAATGGCTCTGAGCTGTCGATGATCCACGCGGCGGCACGCTCGAACGGTACCGCTACGCGGCCGCGAGCGAGCGGCGCGAACAAGTCCCAGGGCTCGAGCCTGTCCACACCGACGAGCGCGCGCCGCACCGCCCAGTAGCGGTGCCACACCGGCAGGCGCCGCGTGAACACGTCGAGGGTGGCGTCCAGGACAGCGGTGGGGACGTGCATCTGGGCCAACGCCGCGGCCTCGCCCGAGTCGTAGCCCCGCACGCGAGCCTCGAACGCCTGCTCGTGCACCACCCCCAAGTAGAGCTCGGCGAGGGTGTTGCGCATGCGCAGGAAGCCATCGGCGTACGCGCTCCAGGCCTGCCGCCTCACCTCACGCTCGGGGTTGGCCTCGAGGCCCCGGATGGTGCTGGGGGCGACCTCGAGCTCGCCCGCGGCGACCTGCACCGGCGAGAAGCGCATGTCGCCACCGGTGAGGACCGCTCGTGCGCTGTCGATCTGGCGCAGTGGAGCGGAGGCGGCCGCCATCACGTCCTCCACCTCCGGTGAGCGGGTGAAAGGACGATCGAGCTCGAGCCGGTCGAGGTAGGGGCCGTAGCGCAGCAGTCCCGGGCGCACTCGCTCGAAGTCGCGGCGCCTCCCGGGCTCGAGCGTCAGCAGTTCGGGCCGCACGAACGACAGCTGCGCGTGCCACTTCGCGGCCCGGGCGAAGAAGCGGCCCGCCCTCCGGCATGCCTCGTCGTCGGCCTGGTCGGTGGTGGTAGGCAGGTGGGCGTAGGCGCGTAGACGCGCGCCGGCCGCGACGAGATCGGAGAGGTCCGCGAGCGCCGCCTCGAGCGCCTCGGGTGACTCCGTGAGCCGGCCGCGCCGCGCGGCGAACGCGTTGACGGCGAGTTCGGTGGCTTCCACCGCCGTCGCGAAGGCGGCATCGTCGGCAAAGAGGCTCGTGAGGTCCCACGTCTCGTGCAGCGGGACCTCCGAGCGAGCGGGCAGGCCGTCGCTGGTCATTGGTCGAGCCTACCCGGCTCGCTGGCGGGGTCGAGTGACGGCGTCGACTTCGTCGCCGGCGTTCGTCGCCGGCGACGAACGGCCCGGTACCCGTGACGCTGCTATGCTCGCTCGGGCCCGATGCCGAGCACGCGTCGTGCGAGGCCCCCACGTATGGACGCCCACCTGACCTCCGAGACCGCACGGCGCCGCACGTTCGCAATCGTGTCGCACCCCGATGCCGGCAAGACGACGCTCACCGAGCAGCTGCTGCTCCTCGCGGGGGCGTTGCGCGAGGCCGGCATGGTCGGCGGCAAGGCCGGGACGCGCGCGGCCACCAGCGACTTCATGGCGCTCGAGCGCGAGCGCGGCATCTCGATCACCTCGGCGGCGTTGCAGGTCCCCTTCGAAGGTTTCGTGCTCAACTTGCTCGACACGCCCGGGCACCAAGACTTCAGCGAGGACACCTACCGCACCCTGACGGCAGCCGATGCGGCGGTCGTGTTGCTCGACGCCGCCCGCGGCGTCCAGGCACAGACGATCAAGCTGTTCGAGGTCTGCCACCGGCGCGGCATCCCGATCTTCACCTTCGTCAACAAGCTCGATCGTCCGGCCCGCGACCCGTTCGACCTGCTCGAGGAGATCGAGCGCGTCTTGGGCATCCAGGTGACGCCGGTGACCTGGCCCATCGGCTCCGGGCCCGACTTCCGGGGCGTCTTCGATCGGCTCGAGGCGCGGGTGCATCTCTACGGCCGCGCCGCGCGCGGCCAACGCGCTACCGAGTTGGCCGTGGCGGGCCTCGACGACCCGGCCTTGGCCGCGGTGCTGGGCCGCGCTCCGCACGAGGTGCTGCGCGAGCAGCTCGAGACCGTCGAAGCGCTGCTGGAGCCGGTGGACGCCGAGCGCGTCGCCGCCGGCACGCTCTCCCCCGCCTTCTTCGGCAGCGTGCTCAGTGGCTTCGGGGTGGACGTCTTCCTGCGGCACTTCGTGCGCCTGGCACCGCCCCCCGGTGATCTCACGGGCAGCGACGGCACGCTCGTACGCGTCGACGGTGACGAGTTCGTGGCGCGGGTGTTCAAGCTCCAGGCGAACCTGGATCCGCGCCACCGCGACCGAACCGCCTTCGTGCGCGTCAATGCCGGCCGCTTCGAGCGGGGCATGAACGTCACGCATCTGCGCAGCGGCCGCACGCTGCGGCTGGCGCGAGCGCACGCACTGTTCGCCGATGCGCGGGTGACCATCGAAGAGGCCTTCCCTGGTGACATCGTCGGCCTGGTCAACCCCGGCGCTCTGCGCATCGGCGACGTGCTGGCCACGCAGCGCGGCGTCACGCTGCCGCCCCTGCCGCGCTTCGTCCCCGAGGTGTTCGCCACCGTCCGCGCGCGCAACATAGAGCGCGACAAGGCCTTCCGCAAGGGCTTGCAGCAGCTCGGCGAGGAGGGCGTGGTGCAACGCTTCCACCCGGCCCAGGGTGCGCGCGACACCATCGTTGGCGCCGTCGGCCGGCTGCAGTTCGACGTCTTCGAGCGGCGCATGCTCGACGAGTACGGCGTCGAGGTGGACCTCGCCGACGAGCCCTTCATGGCGGTGCGGTGGCTGCTGCCGGCACCGTCGCGCCCAGGCCGCTACGGACGCCTGGTGGTCGACGATTCGGGTGCGAGCGCTGTGTTGCTTCGTTATGAGCGTGAACTCGATTACGTCCTCGAGGAACACCGCGATGTCGTCGCACACGCGCTCCCGCCGACCTGACGGCGGCGGCCCAGGGAGCCTGGTTCGTCGAGCACTTGCGTTTTGTCGCCCGAACGCGTATGGTGCGGCGTCCAGGAAGTGCAGCCAAATTGGCCAGTTCCGGGGCCCGAGTCGTCCGACTCGGACGTAGAGGACGGTGAGGGTTCCAACCCTCACGGCCAGGAAGATTAGGTAAAGGCATGGCTACAGGTGTTGTCAAGTGGTTCAACGCAGAAAAAGGGTTCGGGTTCATCGCCGTCGAAGGTGGTGGCAAGGACGTCTTCTGCCATTTCTCCGCGATCGTCGGTGACGGCTATCGCAACCTGAACGAAGGTGACGAGGTCGAGTTCGACGTCGAGCAGGGCGCCAAGGGCCCGCAGGCGAAGAACGTCAAGGTCACCCGCGCCGCCGCTCCCTCGATGGGTGGGTCGCGCGGCCGGTACTGAGTCGTCATCCCATTGACGATCACGCGGCGCCCGGGGAGCTTCCCCGGGCGCCGCTTTCGTGTGCACCGCGGCGGCGCCCGACCGCTGCTGGCGCGCGCCTGGCTCGGCGACGACCCGCTGCGCTCGCTCGGACCACCGCAACGAGTATGATGGTGGGCGGCCCATCAGGAGTGGGAGCGGTGCCCGGTGAATCGTGGAGGTGCCTATGCGCACGTCGTTTGCGACGCTCGTGCTGGCTCTAGCCCTTGGCGTTTCCACCAACGCAGCTGCGCAGGTGCTCCCCCGGGAGGTGCGCGAACGCCTCCTGGAGGGCGTCGTCGAAGTGCTGCCGTTCGACGCGCGGACGAACGACCTGGTGGGGACCGGCGGCTCCGGCAACGTCATCAGCCCGTCCGGCATGGTGCTCACGAACTACCACGTGGTCGGCGACGACGCCACCGGCGAGCACTACGAGTGGCACGTGATCCGGGTCTCCGACCCACGACATCCCGACCGCGAGCCGCAGCACCGCTATTGGGCGCGCTTCGTCGCGGGCGACGCGCGTCACGACCTGGCGCTGATCAAGATCGAGCTGCTCGCGGACGGATCGCCGCTCCCTGCCGGCACGACGTTCGTCTCCGTCACGCTCGGCGACGCCAACGCGCTCATGCTCGGGGACCCCCTCACCATCGTGGGGTACCCCGGCATCGGCGGCAACACCGTCTCCTTCACCACGGGCATCATCGGCGGCTGGCTCGGGGAGGACCTGTCCTCGGGCGGTAAGCAGTGGATCAAGACCAACGCGCGCCTCCACGGCGGCAACTCCGGCGGCGGCGCGTTCGATGAGTTCGGGCTGCTTGTGGCGATCCCGACCTTCCGTGTGCAGCAGACCGTACGCGGCTTCGAGGAGCAGAACCTGCTCCGCCCGGTCACGCTCGCGCTGCCCCTCATCACCACGCACGTACCGGACGCGGACCGGCAGGGGTCCATCGGTTCCATGCCGCCCGAGCCGTACCGGCCACCCGAGCCGTACCGGCCGCCTGGGCCGCTGGTGCCGCCCGCCCCGGGCACCGAGACCCTGCGCGGAAGCCTCGGCCCGGATAGCACGACGCTCGGATCGGGCGAGTACGTCGACGTCGTGGGTCGCGACTTCGTCGCGGGCGTGCCCGTCGAGCTGTGGCTCCGCAGCGACGAGTTCGACGTCTACCTGGGCGTGGTCGATCCGCGGGGCGAGGTGGTGCTCGAGGTCGACGACAGCCCCGGGCACGGGCTCGACGTGCGCGAGACCTTCGTACCGCGGGAGACGGGGACCCACTCGCTGGTGATCACCTCGGCCTACCCCCGGGAGACCGGGAACTACCTGCTCGACATCACGTCCCGGTCGCCCGGTCCCGATCCCGCCCGGTCCACCGAGACGCTGACGGGAACGCTGGCCTTCGGGGATGCGACGCTGGCGTCCGGTGAGTACTACAACGTGCTCGAACGCTCCTTCGAGGCGGGCGTGCCCGTCGACCTGTGGCTGCGCAGCACCTCCTTCGACGTCTACCTGATCGTCCTCGACCCGGCTGGCGACGTGGTGCTCGAGGTCGACGACACGCCCGGCGAAGGCCTTGACGTGCGCGAGACGTTGGTCCCCGCGCACAGCGGCACCTACCAGCTGATCGTGACGTCCGCGATGCCCCGGGAGACCGGTCCTTACTCGCTCGACATCGGCATCGCTCGCACCCTGCGCCCAGACCCGCCCGGACCCGGGCTTCGGACCCAGACCATCGCCGGTGAGTTGCGCACCGGCGACGACACCCTCGCGAGCGGCGAGTACCTCGCCGTCATCGACCAGACCTTCAGCGCCGCTTTCCCGGTCGAGCTCTGGCTGCGCAGCACGGACTTCGACGTGCGCCTGATGATCGCGTTCATGAGCGGCACCGTCGGCACCGTGGTCTTCGACGTCGACGACAGTCCAGGACAAGGCAGCAACGTCCGCGAGACGTTCGTGCCCGAGCAGTCCGGTTCGTTCAAGCTGCTGGTCACCTCCGCCTCCGTCGGCGAGACCGGCCAGTTCCTCCTCGACGTGACCACCGCCGCGGACGCCACGACCACGCCACCGGCTGCCCCGCCTTTCGCGCGACCGTTCGAGCCCCCGCCCCCCCTCGAGCGTCCGAGCGTGCCGCGCGAGACCGCGCAGCGCGCGCTGGACCCGTCGCCGGGGAGCGTCGGAGCCTTCCCCGTCGGCGGCAGCGTGCAGGGTCGGCTGCTGCGCCAAGACTCCGCCGCATACCACACCTACGTCGTCGACGTCTCACCCGGGACCGCGCGGGTGACGTTCGAGATGCGCTCCGATGCCGACCTCGACCTGTTCGTCAAGCACGGGAGCGACATCGTCGATTGGGGCGACGGCGGGGACTGGCAGCGGCGCGACATCGAGCCAGCGTTCGACGCGACCATCGTCCTCGACTGGCCGGATCCCGGGGCGTGGTACGTCGACGTCGTCTTCTTCGGCGGCCCTCCCGCGACGGCGACGTACACCTTCGAGGTGCGCTGAGCGAGCCGCTTGCGACGGAGCGCTCCGGTCGGCGGCTACCGCCCGCTCAGGCGCTCGAGGAAGCGCGTGACCGCGACCGTGCCGCGCTCGAAGTCGACGAGCCGCAGGTGCTCGTCGGGCGCGTGGATGCCACTGCCGGGGTAACCGCAGCCGATCCCGACCACGCTCAAGCCCAGCCCCACCACGAAGGGGTGGATGGGCCCCGAGCCGGGGCTGTTCGGATGGAGCGTCGGCTCCATGCCGTAGACGTCGCGCAGTGCCGCTAGCGCCTCCTTGACGTACGGGTGACCGACGTCGGAGCGCGCCGCGCGCTCTGCGTGCTGCAGCACGCGCACCTCGACGTCGTCGAAGTCGGAACGCGCCAGGTGCTCGCGCAGGCGCTCGAGGACGGCCCAGGGGTCTTGGTCGGGAACCAGCCGGAAGTCCAGCTTGGCGATCGCCTCGGCCGGCAACACCGTCTTGGCGCCCGCTCCGCCGTAACCGGCATGGAAGCCGTTCACGTTCAGCGTGGGCTCGAAGAAGAGCGCTCGGCGCCAGGCCGCTCCCTCCAGGCCAGCCAGGAAACCCCTGAGGCCGAATGCTTCGCGCAGCGCCTCGGCCTCGTCGGGGAGCGCGTCCACGAGGGCGAGCTCGGCCACCGAGGGTGGCACGATGCCGTCACGGAAGCCGTCGATGGTCACGTTGCCGCGCGCGTCGCGCAGGCTCGCGATGGCGGCGGCGAGCCGATAGGCGGCGTCCTCCACCACCACGCCGTACCCGGAGTGCAGGTCCTGCCGCGCGGTCCGCACGTGCAACTCGACGGTCAGGATCCCCTTCATGCCGCAGTACGTCATCGGGCGTCCCGCACCGTCGACGGCGCCGAACTCCCACAGCGCCACGTCCGCGGCGAGGCGCTCGGCGTTGGCATGGACGAACGGGGCGAGGTTCGGGCTGCCGATCTCCTCCTCGCCCTCGACCAGCACCTTCACGCCCAGCGGCAGTTCACCGTGGCGCTCGCGGTAGAGCTGCAGCGCCGCCAGACGCGACACCAGCTCGCCCTTGTCGTCCGCCGCACCGCGGCCGTAGAGCGCGCCGTCGCGCTCGGACAACTCGAACGGTGGGCTGTGCCAAGCGGCCACGGGATCCTCGGGCTGGACGTCGTAGTGGTGGTACAGCAAGACCGTGGGCGCCCCCGGCACCAGCCGTTCACCGTAGACCACGGGCGCGCCGGCGGTCTCGAGCTGCTCGACCGTGAAGCCGTCCTCGCGCAGGAGTTCGGCCACCAGCACGGCGGCCTCGCTGATGCCGCGGCCATCGGCGGCCACCGACGGGATGGCGACCAGGCGGCGAAGCCGCTCGAGTGCCTGGGACCGGATGTGGGCGGGGAGCGCATGCGTCGACGAGGCCATGCGGGCATGCTGACACATGTCACAGCGCCGCGCCCCTCTGGCGGGCGCGGCGCTGCCGGGGGCGAGCGGGCGGCTCAGTTCGCGGGCGAGGCCGAGAACATCCAGATGAACTCGTCGGTGCGCGGGGTCCACTCGATGCGATCGCTCACGCCATAGGCGTCGAGTTGCTTGTACAGCGGCACCACGTAGGCCTGCTCGTGGATGTGGGCCGTAGCGGCCTCGTAGGCGGCCAGCCGAGCCTCCCGGTCGACGGTGGTGCGGCCGGTGTCGAGCAGCGCATCGAGTTCCTCGTCGCTTACGTAGGAGAGCAGCTCATCGGTGCGCAGCAGCGGCACCAGGATGAAGTCGGCGTCGAGCGGCGCGTTGCCCCAGCCGATCAGGAACAAGTCGGGAGCGTTGCCGGAGAAGAGCGCGCCGACGTAGGCGCCGTACTCGCTCACGCCCAGGTCGACGTCGAAGCCCACAGCCTCGAGCTGCGCGGCCACGGCCTGCGCCACTTGGACGTCGTTGACGTAGCGTCCGCTGGGGGTGCCCAGCTGCACGGCGACGCCGTCGGCGTAGCCGGCCTCGGCGAGCAGCGCGCGGGCCGCCTCGGGATCGTAAGGGTAGGGCTCGAGCGCCTCGTTGAAGCCGAAGTCGACCTCGCTGAGGAGCGCCGTGGTAGGCACCGCCAAGCCGTCGAAGATGCCCTCGATGATGCCCTCGAGGTCGATCGCCAGGTTGAGCGCCTGGCGCACCCGCGCGTCGCGCAGGGCCTCGTTGGCGCCCAGGGTGTTGATGCCGATGTAGATCACGCGCGCGCCAGCGACCGTCAGGAGTCGCGCCTCCGGGGCCGCTTCGACCGAGGCGACAAGGCTCGGCGGTACCTGGGTGATCAGATCGGCCTCGCCGGCGAGCAGCGCCGAGTAGCGCGTGATGGCCTCGGGCACGGGCCGGAACACGACCTCGGGGATCGCCGGCACACCGCGCCAGTGATCCTCGTAACCGCTGAGGACGAGCTCGACGTCGCGCGTCCACGATACGAACCGGTAGGGCCCGGTGCCAACCGGCGCATGCGCGAAGGCGACCGGTCCGGCCTCCTCGTAGGCGCTGGGCGACACGACCAGGATCTCGCTGAAGTAGTGCTCGGCCAGCGGGGTGGGCCGCGTGGTGGTGATGCGCAGTTGGTACGGTCCTTCGGCCACCGCCTCCTCGATGAAGCCGAAGCCGCCGGCGATCGGCGACGCCGCCTCGGGGTCCTGGATGCGGCCGATCGTGTACACCACCGCCTCGGCGTCGAAGGGGGTGCCGTCGTGGAAGGTGACACCCTGGCGCAGGGTGAACTCCCAGGTGGTGTCGTCGGTGGCGCTCCAGGATTCGGCCAGCGCGGGTGCGAAGGTGCCGTCGGGGTTCTTGAACAGCAGCGCGTCGTAGATGTTCAGCAGCGCGTTGAACGTGGGCGTCTCGCGGTTCTGGGTGGGGTCGAGCGTGTTCGGGTCGGCCGATTGCATCACCACGGCGGACTGGGCGCTGGCGAGGCCGAGCACGAGGGCGAAGGTGAGCGCAACGAGCGCCCTGGGGGTTCGTGGCATGCGGTGACCTCCTCGGCGCGGGGGGTCCGTCGCCGTGATCGACGCCCCGGCGTCGGCAGGGGCCGGGGCCCAATATACCGAGCGTCGAGCCGCATCCCCGCTACCCGCAGGTCAGCGGGTACCCTGGCGCGATGGTGCGCTACCTCGTGCGTCGGCTGGTGCTGTCGGTGGTGGTCCTGTTCGGGCTGTCGCTGCTGGTGTTCGCCATGATCGCCCTCTCCGGCGATCCGGTACGACTGCTGCTGCCGCCCGACGCCACCGCCGCGCAGGTCGAGCAGTTCCGGGCGCGGCTGGGGCTCGACGATCCGCTGCCCGTGCAGTACCTGCGCTTCCTGGGCCAGGCCGTGCGCCTGGACTTCGGCCAGTCGATCCAACTGCGCCAGGACGCGCTCGGGTTGGTCCTGGACCGGCTGCCGGCCACGCTCTCGTTGGCCGGGCTCGCCGTCACGTTCGCGGTGCTGATCGGCGTGCCACTGGGGGTGCTCACGGCGTTGCGGCGCAACACCTTGATCGACACCCTGATCACCTCACTGGCGGTGGTGGGCCAGTCGACGCCGATCTTCTGGGTGGGCGTCATGAGCATCCTCCTGTTCGCCGTCGAGCTGCGCTGGCTGCCGAGCTCGGGCGTCGGGAGCTGGCGTCACTACGTGCTACCGACCTTCACGCTCACCCTGTTCCTGCTCGGCGGCCTGGTGCGCGTGACCCGCACGAGCATGCTGGAGGTGCTGTCCAAGGCCTACGTGCGCACGGCCACTGCCAAGGGCCAGGCGCGCCGGCTGGTCGTCTGGCGACACGCCTTTCGCAACGCCGCGATCCCGATCGTCACGCAGATCGCCCTGCAGTTCCGCTTCGTGATCGGCGGCAGCGTGATCACCGAGACGATCTTCGCCTGGCCCGGCCTGGGACGACTGCTGGTGCGTTCGGTCTACGCGCGCGACTATCCCGTCGTGGAGGCGGGCGTGTTCGTGGTGGCACTGCTCCTCATCGTCATCAACACCCTGGTCGACATCTCCTACAGCCTGCTGAACCCGAAGGTCGACCTCGCGTGACGGCCCGCGCCTGGCGCGCCTGGTGGCGTCAACCGCGCACGCGCGGGGCGCTGGCGCTGCTGGTGCCGCTGCTGCTCGCGGCGGTGCTGGCCCCGCTGTACCCGCGCAGCCCCACCGCGCAAGACCTCCGCGCCACGCTGCGACCCCCGGGCCACGTCACCGAGGCGGGCGTCCGCTACCCGCTGGGTACCGATCAGCTCGGCAGGGACCTCGCCGCTCGCGTGCTGCACGGTACCCGGACGTCGCTGTTGGTGGGCGCGGTGGCGCTGGCGCTGGCGCTGGCGCTGGGGACCGTGCTGGGCCTGCTGGCGGGCTACTTCGGCGGGTTGATCGACTCGCTGGTGACCGGTCTGACCGAGACGCTGATGGCGCTCCCGTTCATCTTGCTCGCCATCGCGATCATCGCGGCGGTGGGTGCCACGCCGATGGTGGTGGTGCTCACGCTCGGCCTCACGGGGTGGGTGAGCTTTGCCAAGCTCGTGCGCGCCAAGACGCTCGAGTTGCGCGACGAGGACTTCGTGCAAGCAGCGCGTGCCCTGGGCGCCCGCACGCCGCGCACCCTGCGCAGCCACGTGCTCCCGAACGTCGCGCCGCTGCTGCTGGTGGACGGCACGCTGCAGTTCGGTGCGCTGGTGCTGGCCGAGGCCGGGCTGTCGTTCCTGGGGCTGGGGATCCGCCCGCCCACGCCGACGCTGGGCGGCATCCTGGCCGAGGGCCAGGTGTTCCTGGCGGTGGCCTGGTGGATCTCGACCATCCCGGGCCTGGTGCTGTTGGCGATGGTGCTGGCGATCAACGTGTTGGGCGACACCCTGCGCGACGCCCTGGCGCCCGACGGCTGAGGCTGCGGGCGACGTGTCGCGTCCGTTCCGCTACCCGCCCGGGGAGGAGCGCCGCTCGAGTTGCGCGCGCAGGATGAGTCCGGCACCGATCACGATCAGCAGCACCGGTACCAGCCAATCGGCGCGCGCGAGGCTGACGATCATCGCCATGGCCAGCGTGCCGATGGCGGGATAGACCGCCCACGGCTGTGGTCTGGCCGCGTTGCGCCACACGACGGCGAAGGTGGCCGCGAGGCCCAGGAAGAAGATCGTGCCGCCCCCCGGCTCGCCGAGACTCGACCAGGTGATCACCGACAGGGTGAAGAGCACGCCTGCCGGGATGATGGCCCACCAGCGCCTCGGCTCGGCCACCACCAGGGCCAGGAAGCCGGCGCCGGTGCCGGCCAGGAAACCCGCACCACCGAGGTCGCCGGGCACGGCCGCGGCGAACGCCAGCCCGAACGCCGGGAAGGCCGCGAACATCAGCCAGTCGTTGGCGTAGCGCCGGGCGAGCCACAGCAACAGCACGCCGACCGCGGCGA
>SLRS01000045.1 GCA_007130855.1 Trueperaceae bacterium
GGCGGGGGGGGGGCCGGGGTGGGGCGAGGCCGGCGCCGATGCGGGGCCCGGAGCGACTCTGGCCCAGAGCGGCTCGGCATCAGCGGCGCCGCTGCCGTTCGCGCGGCCGCCGCGAGGCAGGCTGGGTACATGCCCTGCGACCGCATCACCTTCGACGACGTCTTCGCCAGTCCGGAGCTGGCCGCCAGCTTGCGCTCGCCCGCGGTGGAGCTGCTCGACGGTGAGCTGGTTCGCCATCCGCTCCCGTCTGCCGCCGTCGTGTCGGCGGTGGTGCGGCTCGCCGCGAGCTTCGACGAGCAGGCCTTCGGGCTGCGCGTCGGCGTGCGAGCCGCGGTGGCTGCGCCACCGCGCGACCTGCTGCGTCCGGAGGTCAGCCTCACGCGCCCCGGCGTACCGAGCTTCGTGCGGCCGGCACCGCCGGCGACGGGCCTGGCGCTGGCCGTGCTGGTGGTCGATCACCTCGAGCGGGCCCAGCGGCGCTTGCAGCGCTACGCGCAGGCGGGGGTGGTCGAGACGTGGGTGGTGGCGCTGGCGGATGCGAGCGGCGCCGCCTACCGCGAGCCGCACGGCGGGCGCTATCGGCGCCGCGAGTTGCTGCTCCCGGGCGAACCGTTCGCACCACACGAGGTCACCTGGTTGCGCGTGGTGCCGTTCGCCCGTGAAGCGGCGGCCGCCTGAGCTCAGGCGTCGTCGAGCTCGATCTCGAAGCTCTCGTCGCCGACGGTGATCACGTCGCCCGGTCGCACCGTCCGCTTGCGCCGCGTCTCCACCTGGCCGTTGACGAGCACCTCGCCCGCCTGGATCAGCCGCTTGGCCATCCCGCCGGTCGGCGCGAGCCCCGCGAGCTTCAGCGCGTGGTCGAGGCGCAGGCCGTCGCCGCCGGCGTCGCTCTCCACGGCGTCAGTCGAGGTCCACGATCGCCGGCGCGGCCGGGTAGGAGCCGAGGAACTTGACGAACGCCGCCTTGCGCATCAGGCCCGTGAGCGCCGCCGCCACGGGGCCCTCGTCGATGTGCCCCTCGATGTCGACGTAGAACAGGTAGCTCCAGGGCTTGTCGCGTCGCGGCCGCGACTCCAGCTTGGTCATGTTGATGTCGCGCCGGTGGAACTCGAGCAGGCACTCGACCAGGTCGCCCGGACGATGCCTGGTGGCGAGCACCAGGCTGGTCTTCTGCGGGCCCTCGCCCAAGGGCGCCGGATCGGCGGCGAGGACGAAGAAGCGGGTGTAGTTGAAGGCCAGGTCCTCGATGTTCTCGGCCAAGACCTCGAGGTCGTAGACCTCGGCAGCGCGCTTGCTGGCGATCGCCGCCTTGCCCTCGCCGCCGTTCTCGCTCAGCAGCTTGGCGGCCCCGGCCGTGTCGAAGGCGGTCACCGCCTCGAGGCGATGCTTACGCAAGAAGGCCTGGCATTGCTGCAAGCCCTGGGTGTGGCTGTAGACCCGCTTGACGTCCTCGAGGCGGGTCCCGGGCCGTGCGAGCAGGTTGTGGTGCACCCGCACGACCTGCTCGCCCACCACGTGCAGCACGGAGTCGGTGAGGAGGTCGTAGGTCTGGTTGATGGAGCCTGCCAGGCTGTTCTCCACGGGCAGGCAGGCGTGCGAGCAGCGGCCCTTGAGGGCGGCGTCGAACGCTTGCTCGAAGGTCTCGAACCCCACCGCCTCGCCGTCCGGGGCGAACTGCAAGGCGGCTTGTTCGGAGAAGGCTCCGGCGACGCCCTGATAGGCGACGCGCGGGCGATTGGCGGGCGGACCTGACATCGGCGCAATCTACCACCGGCGTGCTCGCGCTTGCGCGCCGCCGCGCTGGCGGCGGTCACGGGCGCGCGCCCGGCCTAGAGCTGCTCCACGAGTTCGCGCACCTCCGCCTCGCGCGCGTGCCAGGCGGCGAGTTCGCGCTGCAGTTCCTCGAGTCGCTCGAGCTCGGTACGTACGAAGCGGGTGTAGGGCTCGACCGCGCGCGCGAGGCGTTCGGAGGCGCGGGCGCCCTCGTCCTCGAGCTGGCCGCCGAGTCCCGCCTCGAGGCCCTCGCGCAGGGCCGCCATCTGCTGGTGCAGGCGCCGCTTCGCCTGCGCACGCCGGCGCGGCAGCACCAGCAGGCCCAGGCCCATCACCGTGAGACCGGCGGCGATGCCGGTCAGGTCCCACGCCGTGCTGCTGACGATCGCCACGGCGGCCGCACCGAGTCCCATACCACCGACTTCCAGCAGCCCGGTCTGGACCACCGACGCCTTCAGGGCCTCGCTCAGGCGCCTGCCCTCGGCCTCGCGGTCGAACCCTGCGAGGACCGACTCCGCTCGGTCGCGCAAGGAGCGGATCAGCGCCTTGCGGTCGTATTGGAAGCGCCCGCCGACCTCGCCGATCACCCGCTCCTCGCCGGCGCGACGGCGCTCGTTGACGAAGAAGACGACGTCCTCCCACTGCTGCAGCGTGCGCTCGACGAGCCAGTCGACCATCGCCGCCACCGCCTCGTCGATGCGCCGCTCCGCGTCGCGGAGCACGCGCTCCTCGAAGGCGGCACGGACCTGCTCGGGCCGCAGCAGGGTCAACAGCCGGCTGAGCCGGACGGTGTCGTCGAAGAACACCTCGCCGCGCCGCTCCACCTCCAGCAGCACGGTGGTGACGCGGTCGAGGTACGCCTGGCCCTCACGCCGCACGTCCTTGCGCCACAGCGCCTGCTGCCGGTCGACTTCGTCGAGGGTGCGGCGGTCGTCGAGCAACAGCCCGTGCTGCCGTTCGAGCGCCTGGCCCAACTCGAGCGCCACGTGCCGCGCCACGCCCAGCGGGTTGCCCAGTTTGAGCCGCAGGCGGCTGGTGTCGAGCGTCTGCGCCAGGTGGCGCTCGAGTTCGGGCAGGCCGGTGGCGCGCAAGGCTTCGTCGTCGCCGCTCAGCTGCGCCTCGCGCGCGTCGCGGGCGGCCACGGCGAACACCGGCGGGGTGGTGCCGAGCGTCTCGCGCGCGTGGCTGCGCACGTAGCTGACCACCTCGGCGACGTCGTCGGGGGCACGCAGCAGGTCGGCCTTGTTGACGATGACCGTCACCGGCTTGCCCCAGCCCTGGATCAGCTCCAGGAAGGCGCGTTCGCTCTGGGTGAAGGCGCGGTCGGCGCTGGTGACGAACAGGACCAGATCGGCGCGCGGCACGAAGCGTTCGGTCAGCTCCTGGTGCTTGGCGACCACGGCGTTGGTGCCGGGCGTATCGACGAGCACCAGGTCCTGCAGCCGCTCCGCCGGGTGCGTGGCGCTGGCGAGGTCGGCCGAGCGCTCCTCGAAGCGTGCCTCCTCGCCGTGCTGCACGAGCGTCACCCGGTCGGTCGTCGGCGTGACGCCCTCGCGCATGACGTCGGCCGCCAAGAGGGCGTTGATCAGACTCGACTTCCCGGCGTTGAACTCACCGACCACCACCAGCAGGAACAGCCCGTCGAGGTCGTCCGCGGCGTTGCGCAGCGCGGAGTCGGCCTCGCCGCGCACGTCGGCTCTGGCCAGCAGGGCCTGCAAGTCGCGCAGCAGCGCACGCTCGCTGGCGAGCGCGGCGCGCGCCTCCGCCGTCGCGGCGGCGACGGGGTCGGGGCGCGCCGCGCCATCGGAGGCGCCTTCGGAGGGTGTTGCGTCCGGCGTCGCGGGCCGGCTCGCGCTGTCGTCGCTCAGGGCTGGCATCGGCCGCAAGATAGCACGTCGTCATCGGGCTTCTCGTGAGCGCCGATGCGTCTGTCGCCGCGCCGCGTCGCGGCGTCGCGCGCGCCGACGCACGCGCACGCCCGCGGAGGCTACACTGGCGCGCATGCCGAGCAAGCGGTCAGCCGACTGCGAGGCGAGCGCGGGCCCGGCGGGGCCCGAGCCGACCCAGGGCACGTCCGGGATTCCCGTCCTGGGCGAGGCCGAGCTGATGGCGTGGGTCGTCGAGCACGGCGTCGCCGCGCGGCTGGTGGTGCCGGGCGCGCCGACGCCGACGGTGAGCGCGGCCGCCGCTGCGCTCGGCGTGGCGCTGGACGACATCGTCAAGAGTCTCGTGTTCCTCGTGGCGGGCGAGCCCTGGCTGGTGATCGCAGCGGGCGAGCACCGCGTGCGCTACCCGGCATTGGCCGCGGCGTGGCGCATCAGCCGTCGCCGCGTGCGCCTCGCGACGCCCGACGAGGCCCTGGCGCACAGCGGCTTTCCGGTCGGCGCCATGCCGCCCTTCGGCCATCGCCGGCCGTTACGGGCCCTGATCGACACGCGCGCCGCGGTCCCTCGGCGCACCGTCTACGCGGGCGGCGGCAGCCGCGACGCGCTGCTCGAACTCCAGACCGACGAGCTGCTGCGCGTGACAGCGGCCGTCTCCGCCCCCCTCAGCGATCCCGATGGAGGAGACCGACCATGAACCACTGCCCTCGACGCGCCCCCGGGCGTCTCACGCTGCACGTCACCCTGTTGGCCGCGCTGCTCGCGCTCGCTTCCGCGGCCCTCGCGCAGATCGGCGGCGATCCCGCGACGCTCGCCGACATCGCCTCCGTCGAGGCCGAGTCGCTCGGCGATGGCACCTTCCGAACGGCGGCCGGCCTGGTGGTCGAGCCGGTGGTGCGCAACGGTGCGCTGTTCTCGCTGCAGGGCCGGAGCGAGGTGTTCGAGGATGCGGACGCGCAGGATCTCGCGGCGCTGGTGGGCGCCGCCACGGGCTTCGGCGGCGACATCGAGCAGCCGCTGCTCGACTTCCTGGAGCGGGCGCTACCGGAGCTGGCCGGTGCCGGACCGTCGGCGGTCGGCATCGAGCGCTTCCGGCTCACGCTCGACGTGGCCGGCGCCTCGGCGCCGTTCGACGTGCGCTTCACGCTGGCGCTCGCCGAGGTGCCGGAGGAGGCCTTCCCGGAGGCCCGTCACGCCAAGGGGCCGGCGGACGCGGCGGTCGTGATCCGCGAGTTCAGCGACTTCCAGTGCCCGGCCTGCCGTCGCTTCAACCTCGACGTGATGCCCGAACTCGAGGCCGTGTTGATGCCGCGCGGCGACGTCCGCATCGAGTACCACCACTTCCCGCTGATCACCAGCTTCGCCAACTCGCTGCGCGCGGCCGAGGCCTCGGAGTGCGTGGTGGACGCCAACGCCGACGATCCGGAGGCGTTCTGGAGCTACAAGCTGGCGCTCTACGAGCACCAGCCGGCGTGGGCGCCGCTGGCACGGCCCGACGAGACCTTCGTGCAGATCGCCGCGGACGCGGGCCTGGAGACGCAGGGCGTGGCGGCCTGCCTGGCCGAAGGCGTTCACGCCGAGCGGCTGCAGGACGACTACCGGGCTGCGCTCGCGCTGCAGCTGCGCGGCACGCCCTCGGTGTTCGTCGGCGGCTTCCAGATCGACAACATCGCCGCGCTCAGCGCCTACGAACTCGCGATCTACTACCTCGAGGCGTTCGGCGCCGGCGCCGGCGCCGACGCCGCGCCGGCGGCCGACTGAACCGACGCGACGAGGAGTCCGTCGCGAGTCGCGCCGCGGGCGCGCAGGAGCGTGCGGCGGTTGGTGTCGACGCGTGGTGGCGACGCGTGGGCTACACTGACCGCGTGCAGGAATATCCGAGCTTGGTGTGGCACCTGAAGAACACCCAGTTGTTCGAGGACCTCGCAGCCGACGAACTCGAGGAGCTCTCGCGGATCACGCCTTACAAGCGCTTCACCCAGGGCGAGATCATCTACCACATGGAGGACCCGGCCGACGCGTTGTACTTCATCCGCGAGGGCATGGTCAAGATCTCGATGTACTTCCCCAACGGGAAGGAGATGATCCTCGGCCTCCTCGGGCAGTACGACATCTTCGGCGAGTTGCTGCTGCTCGAGAGCGAGCGCAGACCCAACCAGGCCGAAGCGGTGGTCGATACGACCTTGATCGTGATGCCGGAGACCGACTTCCAGCGGTTGCTGCAACAGCAGCCGCGGATCGCGATGAAGTTCATCCAGGTCATGTCGACGCGGCTGTGGCAGGCGCAGCAGTGGCAGGCCGAGGTGGGCGCGTTCGACGCCCCCGGGCGCCTGGCCAACCTGCTGCTGCGCCTGGCCAAGGACTTCGGCGCCCCCGGTGAGCGCGGTACCGTCATCGATCTCAACCTCACCCAGCAGGACCTGGCCAAGATGATCGGCGCCACCCGCGAGACCGTGAGCCATTGCCTGGCGCGGCTGCTCGAGTTCGGCGCCGTGCGGCGCCGGCGCGCGCCCATCACCGTCAACGTGGAGGCGCTGCAGCGCTTCCTGGACGAGGCCAGCGAGTGACCGAGCGGCGCGATGAGCGCTTCGTGGTGGTGACCGAGTACGGCCGTGTGCTGGTGACGGTGCGCGGCGACCGCGCGGGGCTCGACGCCGACCTGCTCGACGTGACGCTGCCCAGTGACGACGACCTCGACGACGTGCCGCTGGAAACGCCGCTGCGTGCCTTCGCGGCGAAGATGGTCGAGCTGGTGCAAGTGCGTGGCGGCGGCGACGCGCGCATCAGCGGCACCCTGTTCGACATGCTGGTGAAGGAGAAGGCGAGCGAGGACCTCAGTCGCATCGAACGTGCCGCCAAGCGGCTGTACGAGGCCTAGGGCGCTCGGCGATGCTCTTCGACGGCTGGAGCGGAGTGGCGCGCACCGTCACCGTCGGGACGCTGGCCTACATCGGCATGATCGTCTTCCTGCGCGTCTCGGGCAAGCGCACCCTCACCAAGATGAACGCCTTCGATCTCGTGGTGACCGTGGCGCTCGGCTCGAGCTTGGCCAACGTGCTACTCGACGAGGACGTCGCGCTCAGCCAGGGACTCGTGGCCTTCGCGCTGCTCATCGGCCTGCAGTACCTGGTGACGTGGTCGGGGGTCCGCTTCGCCTGGGTGCGTCGCGTCGTGACCGGCGAGCCGTACCTGATCGCGTCGCGCGGCCGGCTGCTGCCCGAGGCGCTGCGGCACACGCGCGTGGCTGCGGACGAGGTGCGCGCCGCACTGCGCGAGCAGGGCTTCGCGCACCTCGACGACGTCGAGGCCGTCGTGCTCGAGACCGACGGCTCGCTCAGCGTCGTGGGGCGGGCGAGCGGCGAGGCCGCGACGCTCGAGGGCGTCGCCGGCATGGCAGGCGCCGCCCGGCAGGGTCCGGACGACGCGGTGTCCTAGGCTTCCGTGACGTCGTCCTCGTCGTCCTCGACGACCTCGCCGAGCTGCTCGAGGACACCCTTGTAGAGCCGCAGGGCGAAGGTCTGGACCGCCTCGAGCGCGGCGTCGCCGCGCAGGTCGGCGCTCACGCGCGTGTTGGCGATCTGGAGGCTCGTTGCCAGGACCTCGCTGACCATCGGCCAGGGACCGTCGAACGGTTCGTCGCGGGGCGAGACGCCGCTGCCCGCGAGGGCGTCGCGGTCGAGCGCCGCGAGCGCGACCTCGGCCGCCCGTCGCTCCGCTTCGCGCTTGTTGCCGCCTTGGCCGCGTCCGTAAGACGTGCCGTCGACCACCACCTCGGACTCGAAGACGGGTTCGTGATCGGGTCCGCTGCGTTGGGTGTGGAAGACGGGCTTGGCGTTGCCCTGGGCCTGGACGCGCTCGATGAGCGCCGCTTTCGGATGGAGCATGCTGAATCCTCCTGGCGCCGCGCCGGCCGCGGGTCCGTCGCGAAACCTCGCGCTGGGCCCGCTGCCACGACGGGCACGGTGTGGAAGAACGCCCGCAGCCGGCCGTCGCGCGACTGCCCGCGCTCCGGCGCACCCGGGGGCACGGTACGGAGCGCGGGCCGTCGTTCGCGTCGGCCCCGCGGGCGTCCCTCCAGCGCACCGTAGCACCCTGATGCGTCGGGTACCATGGCCAGCATGACGCGGCTGCTGCTCTGTGACGATCACGCGATGTTCCGGCAGGGCCTGCGAAGCATCCTCGAGAGCGAGGAAGGCTTCCGGGTGATCGGTGAGGCAGCGAACGGCCGCGAGGCCATTCGCCATGCGCTCGACACCAAGCCCGACGTGATCCTGATGGACATCCAGATGCCCGAACTCGACGGTGTCGCCGCCACCAAGGCGATCCTGGCCGAGCACCCCGAGGCGCGGGTGATCATCCTGACCATGTACCGCCAGGACCGCTACGTGTTCGAGGCGGTCAAGGCCGGCGCCCGCGGGTACCTGCTGAAGGACGCCGGCGCCGAAGACCTGCTCGATGCCATCCATCGGGTGGCGGCGGGCGAGATGCTGCTGTCGGCCGAGATCGCCGCCTCGATCCTCGACGAGTTCCGCCGCTACGGCGAGTTGCCGCGCCACCCGGAGCACGCGATCTCGGAGCTGACCGAGCGCGAGGAGGACATCCTGCGACTGCTGGCGCAGGGCTCGTCGAACCAGGAGATCGCGCTGGCGCTCGGGGTGTCCGAGAAGACGGTACGCAATCGGCTCTCGGAGATCTTCTCGAAGCTGCGCCTGAACAACCGCACGCAGGCCGCGCTCTATGCCTTGCGCGAGGGGATCGCGACGCTCGATCCGGCCGGCGACGGACGGTGAGCCAGGCGGCCCCGGGCGCGCTGGCGCGCGGGGTGCCGCGCGGCCGTGCCGCAGCGCTCGCGCGCACGATCTGTGAGGTGGCGGCGCCGACCTTCGACGAGGGGCGGCGCGCCGAGTTGATCGTGCGGCTGTGGAGCGCTGCCGGGCTCGAGGCGCGATCCGATCCGATCGGCAACGTCCTGGCCGAGGTGCCCGGCGGTGCGGGGCCACGCGTGGTGTTGGCCGCCCACCTCGACACCGTGTTCGATGCCCGGACCGATGTCGGGGTGCGCGAGGCCGGGGACCGCTGGTACGCGCCGGGTGTGGGCGACAACAGCGCCAGCCTGGCGGTGCTGACGGCGGCGGCCGAGGCGATCGCCGCCGGCGCTTGGCACGAGCGCCCACGGCTGCTGCTCGCGGCCACCGTCGGCGAGGAGGGTCTGGGCGACCTGCGCGGCGCCAAGGCGCTGGCGCGCGACGTGGCGGGCGCCGTCGACGCGTTCGTCGCGATCGACGGCCATCTCGGCGCGGTCGTGCATCAGGCCGTGGGCTCGGTGCGCTTCGAAGTCGCCTTGCGCGGCCCTGGCGGACACGCGTGGGGCGATCACGGGACGCCCTCGGCGCTGCATGCGCTCGGCGACGTCATCCACGCCCTCACGGCCATCGACGTCCCGCGCAACCCGCGCTCGAGCCTGAACGTCGGCCTCGCCCGCGGCGGTACGGCCGTGAACGCGATCGCCGAGGAGGCGTCGTGCCTGGTGGACGTTCGCAGCATCGATCCGGGCGAGTTGGCGCGCATCACGGCCGAGGCCGAGCGGCGCGCGCGTTCGATCGCGCGCCGCCATGCGCTCGAGGTCACGTTGACGCGCGTCGGCGAACGCCCTGCCGTCGTGGGGGGCAACGAGGCGCTCGTGGCGAGCGCCGAGCGGGCCCTGCGGGCGGTCGGCATCGAGCCGACGCGCTCGGCGAGCAGCACCGACGCGAACGCCGCCATGGCCGTGGGCATCCCCGGGATCTGCTTCGGCGTGTACCGCGGGGGCAACGCCCATCGGGCCAGTGAGTGGATCGACCCGGAATCGCTGGAGCTGGGCATGGCGGCGCTCGAGGCGCTGCTGCGCGAGCTCGCCAGCGCCTGATGCGCGCCGCGCCCTGGCGCGCCCTGACGCGCCCTAGCGCGCCCTGACGCGCCCTGACGCACCCTAGCGCGTGGGTCACGCGTCGCTCGCGGTCGGCTCGCGACCCTCAGGGGAGGGTCTCGCCGCGCCGCTCACGGCGCGCGCGCAGGGCGAGCACGTCGACGCGCTCGTTGGCCCGGTGGCCTGCGTGGCCGCGCGTCCAGCGCCAGTGCACCTCGTGCTCGGCGGTGAGCTCGAGTAGGCGCTCCCATAGGTCGCGGTTCTTCACGCTCTGGCGCTTGGCCGTGCGCCAGCCGTTGCGCTGCCAGGTGACGAGCCAGCCGTCGGTGAAGGCCTTCTTGAGGTATTGGCTGTCGGTGACGATGGTGACGCGGCACGGTTCGGTGAGGGCCTCGAGCGCGCGTACGGCTGCGGTCAGCTCCATGCGGTTGTTGGTGGTGCCGGCCTCGTAGCCGCTGGCCAGGCGCTCGTGGGCGGCCGATCCCTCGGCTACGTACTCGAGCAGGTAGGCCCAACCGCCGTCACCGCTCTGGGTCTCGCAGCTGCCGTCGGTGTGGACGGTCACGTGTCGCTCGGCTTGCGGCATCGGCGGCATGCTACCTCAGGCCCGGCCGGGGTCGCGACGGTCGGCGCGCCCACGGTAACGGCGCGGTCACGGCATCGGCCGCCGGCTCGACGCCCTTCGAATCGAACATTGGTCACACCCTGAACAGCCTAGAATGTCGTGGCAGACAGGCATGCCGGCGATGATGCGGGCTGGGGTGGTACGTGGTGTGTTGACTTTGTGTAACCTTTGCGCTATCCTTCGTCCAAGGTTAGATCACCCCTCGAGGTCGAGGGGTCGCTGGAAGGAGCCGCACAGGCGATGGCGCAAGGCAAGTACACCGTCAACGAGGTCGAGGAGCGCACCGGCGTGCCGGCAACCACCCTGCGCCAGTGGGAGCGCCGCTATGGCGTCCCCAAGCCCGAGCGTTCCGAGTCCGGCTACCGGTTGTACTCCGACGCCGACATCGGCGACATCCGCACCCTCAAGGCCCACGTCGACGACGGTGTGCCGGCTTCGCGAGCCGCCCAGATGGTCGGTCGCCGCGCGGCCGCCGCCGGGCCACGCCCGCTCTCGGAGCTGTGCAAGGAGCTGACCGCGGCCCTGGTCGACCTCGACGACGCCCGCGCCGACCGCATCATCGCCGAGGCCCATGCGCTCTATTCGGTCGAAGACGTGGTGCTCGAGCTGTTCCAGCCGTCGATGGTCGCGCTGGGCATGCTCTGGCACGACGGTACGATCAACACCACCACCGAGCACTTCGCGAGCTCCTACGTCCAGGGACGGCTGCGCCAGTTGATGAGCCTGTCGGGCTCCAACTACGCCGGGCAGCGCGTGATCGTGGCCTGTGCGCCGCTCGACCAACACGAGCTCGGGGCGCTCATCCTGGCCGTGCTGCTGCGGCGCTCCGGGTACCAGGTCTACTACGTGGGCGCCAACACGCCGGTCGAGGATCTCGCCGACATGGCCCGCGCCGTCAAGCCCGTCGCCGTGATGATCTCGGCCTCGTCGATCGACTCCGTCGAGCAGCTGATGACCAAGCGCGGCCACCTGCAAGGCATCGCGCCGCTGCTGGTGCTCGGTGGGAACGGCTTCAACACCGACCCGCGCCGGGCCGAGCTCGTCGGCGGTCGTTACCTCGCCGCAACCGCCGGCGACGCGGTCGCGCGCTTCCATGCGCTGGTCGCCGAAGCCGCCTCCCCGTCGAACGGGATGCGTGCCTGATGCCTCGTCTGAGCCGCGCAGCGCGCGCTCGCCCTCACGAACGCCACCGCCTCGAGCCCCAGCCATCGTTTCCCGCCCGCGACCGTTCCCGGTTCGTGGAGACCCAGGAGGTCGCAGCATGATCGTCAACGCCGAGCACGACCGGACCAGCATGACCCCCAGCAGGCCCGCAGCGCGCGTCGACCAAGGCGGCCCCGACGGCGCGATGGCGGCGCCCCGCCAGACCTTCACCTTCCAGCGACGCCAGGCGCTCTACCACAGCGGCGATCCGGCGCAGTCGGTGTTCCGCGTTCGCGATGGGCTGGTGCGCATCGCCCGCATGTCGCCCGAAGGCCGCGTCATGACCGTGCGGCACGTGCTCCCGGGCGACTTCTTCGGCGAGGAGGCGTTCATGGACGGCACCCGCGAGGAGATCGCCGAGGCGCTCACCACCGCCCAGATCGAGGCGATCGACCCCGCCATGATCAACCACGCCGACCTGATGACCATCACCCGTTCGCTCTCGCACCAGATGCAGCGCCAGATGGACTACGGCTATCACCTCCAGACCGGCGACCTGCGCCAGCGGGTGGCGCGCTACCTGTTGAAGCTCGCCGGCACGCCGCTCGCGCGTCGCGACGCCGCCGGCCGGGCAACGATCTCCGCCACCCACGAGCTCGTGGCAGAGGGCACCGCCTCCACCCGTGAGAGCGTGTCGAAGATCGTCACCGAGCTGCGCGCCGAAGGCCTGATCGAGTCGGGTTACCGCAGCATCACCCTGGTCGCGGTCGAGGAACTCGAAGCCGTCGCCGAAGGCTTCTGAGCGGGGCACCCTTCGCCCTGACCGAGCGCGAACGGCCGCCGCCGGCTCAGCGCGGCCACGACCCCCACGACCGACAGCGCCCCGTCCTCGGGGCGCTGTCGGTCGTGGGGCGCCTCGTCTACGGCCGCTCCAGCACCACCACCGCCGCCGCATGATCGCGGCTGTGCGTCAACGACACGTGCACCACCAGCCCGCGCTCGTCGAGCTGCCGCTGGAGCGCACGCGAGAAGGCCAGGCGCGGCTTCGCCCCGTCGCGCACCACCCACACCTCCTGCCAACCGTGCGGCTCGTGCCAGCACTTCTGGAACGCCTCCTTGGCCGCGAAGCGCGCCGCGATCGACGGGAGCGGGTCGGCGCGGGCGCGGCAGAAGGTGATCTCCTCCGCCGTGAAGTGCCGGTACAGGAAGCGGTGCGGATGGTTGCGCCACACCTTCTTGATGCGCACGAGCTCGATGATGTCGAGTCCCACCGCGACGATCACGGACTGACCTGCACCGGTAGCAAGCTGATCATCCCGTCCGCGTCGGCGAGCAGCGCCGTGTGCGCCAAGCCCATGAACAGCCCGTGCCCGACGACACCCGGCAAGGCGTCGACGGCGGCGGCGAAGGCGCCGGCATCGAAGCCCGGCGCCACGGCGCAGTCGAGCACCACGTGGCCGTTGTCGGTGACGAAGGGGTCGCGTTCGCCGCCACGCAGCGTGGGTCGACAGCCCAGCGCCGCGAGCGACGCTCGCGTTCGCACCCAGCCGAAGCGCAGGACCTCCACCGGCACTGGCGCGCGCTCGCCGAGGCGGGTCACGCGCTTGCTGGCGTCGGCCACCAGGACGAACCGTCGCGCGGCGGCGGCCACGATCTTCTCACGGGTCAAGGCGCCGCCCAGGCCCTTGATCGCATTCAGAGCCGGGTCGATCTCGTCGGCGCCGTCGACCGCCAGGTCGACGCCGGCCGCGCTCAGCTCGACGAGCGGTACGCCCGCCGCCTGCGCCAGACGCTCGGTCCGGCCCGAGGTGGGCACTCCGCGCACGTCGTGCAGCTCGCCGCTCCGCAGCGCCCGGCCCAACGCCTCGGTGAAGAAGCGCGCGGTGCTGCCGCTCCCGAGCCCGACCAGCATGCCGCTGCGCACGAGGCGGGCGGCCGCCTCGCCGACCACGCGCTTGTAGTCCTCCCGTTCGTCCATGCCGCCTCCACCATGCGCCGGCAGCCGCCGCTGCCGCGTGGAGGCGAGTCTACCTCCGCCCCGAAGCCCGCGGCAGGGCCACCCTGGGTAGACTGGCGCGGATGCTGCCGCCCGCCATCGTCCTCGCCAGCGCCTCGCCGCGTCGCCGCGA
>SLRS01000220.1 GCA_007130855.1 Trueperaceae bacterium
CGCGCCAGAGCCTGAACCCGAGCCCGCGCCCGAGCTGGAACCCGGTCTCCAGGCACCATTCGTTGCTACCCGACCCGAGCGCGCCGAGGTCAACGTGCGCTGGGCCGTGGCCGGCCACTTGCTGAGCGGCAGCGAGGAGGCGGCCGCGACGGTCGGCCTCGTGAGTCTCGACGACGCGACCTCGATCCTCACCCTGACCTGGTCGCTGCGCGTTCCCAGCGAGGTCGACGTCTGGCTGAGCACGGGTACGTGCGCCGACCCGGGCCAACGGCTCGGGATCCTCGAGCCGGTCGACCCGGTCCTCAGGAGTAGCGTCAGCCGCGTGTCGGTGCCGGGGAGCTCGATGCGCGCGGGCCGCTTCATCGTGGTGATCCACGATGGCTTCGGCGCCGAGCGGACATGCACTGAACTGCGCTTCTGAGGTCGATCGGGCGGTCCGGGACCGGGCGATGGAGCGCCTGGCTATCGAGCGCCGGGCGATGGAGCGCCGGGCGATGGAGCGCCCGGCCGCCCGATCCAGGGTCACGAACGGAGCGGCGTGTGCCTGATCCGCGATCTCGACCGCCTTCGTCTCGGTACCATGCGCCCATGCGTGTCCTCGTCACCGGCAGTGCCGGCTTCATCGGCTACCACGCGTCCCAGGCGCTGCTCGCACGGGGCGACGAGGTCATCGGGCTCGACGTGGTCAACGACTACTACGATGTCCGGCTCAAGGAGGCGAGGCTCGCGCGGCTCGCCGAGCACTCGCGCTATCACCACGTGCGCATCGATCTCGCCGATGCCCCGGCGCTGGCGCGCGCCTTTGCCGACCATCAACCCCAACGCGTCGTCCACCTCGCGGCGCAGGCGGGCGTCCGCTACTCGTTGACAAACCCCGGCGCCTACGTGCAGAGCAACCTCGTTGGCTTCGGCCACGTGCTCGAAGGCTGCCGGCATGCTGACGTGGAGCACCTCGTGTACGCCTCGAGTTCGTCGGTCTACGGTGCCAACACGCGCATGCCGTTCTCGGTGCATGACAACGTCGATCATCCCGTCAGCCTGTACGCCGCGAGCAAGAAGGCCAACGAGTTGATGGCCCACACCTACTCGCACCTCTTCGCGCTACCCACCACCGGCCTGCGCTTCTTCACGGTCTACGGTCCGTGGGGGAGGCCCGACATGGCCATGTTCATCTTCACCAAAGCGATCCTGGCGGGGCAGCCGATCCAGGTGTTCAACCACGGGCGCATGCAGCGCGACTTCACCTACATCGACGACGTGATCGAGGGCGTGACGCGCGTGCTCGACACCATTCCACCGGGCGATCCCGACTGGGATGGCGACGCGCCCGATCCCGGCAGCAGCCGCGCACCGTACCGGCTCTACAACATCGGCAACAACCGTCCCGAGGAACTCTTGCGACTGATCGAGGTGTTGGAGCAGGCGCTGGGCGTGGAGGCCGTGAAACAGCTGACCGACATCCAGCCGGGCGACGTGCCGGCCACGTACGCCGATGTCGACGACCTCGCGCGCGACGTGGGCTTCGCGCCGAGCACGCCGATCGAGACCGGCGTCGCTCGCTTCGTGGAGTGGTACCGCAGCTACTACCGGGTCTGACCGAGCGGCGCTGCCCGCCGCGCCGAGCCACGGTAGCGCCGAGCGTCTTCGTCGAACCGGCCACCGGCACCGCCGATGCGGTTGGCGATCAGTCCGACGTCGGTCACGCCGATCTGGCGCAGCGCGGCGATCGCCGCCGTGAGTACCCGCCGGGTGGTGCGGTCCCGGTCGACGACCAGCAGGACGCCGGTGCAGTGCGGGGCGATGGCGAGGGCGTCGGCAACGGCCAGGAGCGGCGGCGTGTCGATGATGACGACCTCGTAGTCCGCCACGCTCTGGAGGGCCGAGCGCAGGCGCCGACCCAGGAGCTCGGATGCGCGGTCGACCACGTCCAGTTGCGGGATGACGTCGAGCTGACCGTCGTGCCCCACCAGCACGCTCAGCAGTTGATGCTCGACGTCAGGAGACTCGAGCCAGTGCTCGGTGGTCGCGGCGGCACCGATCCCGCCGATCACCTCGAAGCGTTCGATGACCGAAGGGGCACGCAGGTCCGCGTCGATGAGCAGGGTGCGATGACCGTAGCGCGCAAAGCTCTCGGCCAGTGCCGTCGCGGTGAACGTCTTGCCCTCGCCATCGACCGAACTCGTCACCATCACCACGCGCTGATCGACTTCGCGGCTGCCGAAGTGCAAGTTGGCGCGGAGATAGCTCGCGGCTTCCCGCAGACGAAGGTCGGCAGGCCCGGCCGACACGGGGAAGACGGCGAGGACCGGTCGGCCCGCCACGGCAGCGAGGTCGTCGGGTCCGGCCAACCGGGTATCGAGGCCGGTACGGAGCAAGAGCAGCGCGTAGGCCGCGACGACCGCCACCAGCGCGGCGATGGCGGCCGTGACGCGGGGTCGCGGCGCCACGCGTCGCGCAGTGGTATCGGCTGGCTGCAGCACGCTCGTCAGCCCTTGGGCCGATGTCACGAGCGCGCGCGCATAGGCGAGCTGCTGCTGCCGTTCGGAGCGTAGTCGCGCGATGCTGGTGATCCGGGCATCGTCTACGCCCGCACCGAGCGCCTGCAGCACACGAATCTGCTCGCTGAGGGCCTCGATCTGACGTTCGAGCGCTGCTACCACTCGATCGAGGACCTCGCGGGCACGGCGCTCGTCCCACGCCACGAGGGCCAGGGCGACGGCGTTGGCGCGCTCGGCGGCCTCGGCTGCGCTGGCTCCTCGAGCCTCGATGCGCAGCAGGCTCGAGTCGCGAGTCCCCGCCTCAGCTCGCAAAGATAGGCGCTCACGAAGATCGCGAACCGCGTCGAGGGTCGGCGCCTCGTGCCCCAGCAGGCGCAGGGCGTCGGACAACGCGGTGTCGCTGGTCGCGGCGAAGCGGTGCGCTGCGAGGTCGATGGGCGGGGCCCTCGCGGCTGCGAGGTCGAACGCGTTGCCGGTTCCGCGCGACACGAGCACGATCGCCTCGGCGGCGAAGGTGCGCGGTTGCCGCTGTGCCCAGAGATACACGCTCACGGCGGCCACCGCCGCGACCGCCAGCGCTGGCAGGGCACCTCGAAGGACGAACCTTATCAGTTCCCGAGTGCGGCTCGATCCGTCGACGTCGGTCTTGTGCACGGGCCGGACCCTTCCAGGCAGAGGGGGCCTCGACCGCATTCGCGGTCGACGGATGGCGAGGAGGTGGCCGGAGCATCGCACATGGCGAGCTGGCGCGTCGAGGCATCGGCCCCCTTGGCCTTCATACTGCCGCGGCCGAGCCCAGCGCGGGTATATCGTCACACAAGAGCGCGGCCGTGACGCGCTAGAGTGAACTGTCCGCAACTGCACTCGCGGCGCCGAAGCGGCAGGGAAGGCGGCGAGTGTGAGTGTGACCGACAACGGCGCGGCGCGCTGCGCCGCTCCCTCGCCACGAAACGGAGAGGTTTGATCATGCAAATACGTGTCCGATTGGTACTCCTCCTTGCTCTGGGCCTCGTCGTCCTGGCTGCGTGCGGAGTGCCCGACCCGCCACCCGCGGTGGAGCGCGAGGTCGCCGTGAC
>SLRS01000058.1 GCA_007130855.1 Trueperaceae bacterium
AGCATGCACCCGGGCGACCCCGGGTTCGCGGGAGGGACGTGCTACGCTTGGGCCTGGCCGCTGGGCCGTCGATCGGCGCTGTGCTGGACGCACTCGAACGGGCCCGGGCAGCGGGCGAGGTCGACAGCTTCGAAGACGAACTCGCGCTCGCCGAGCGCTTGGTTCGTGAACGCCAGGCAAGTGGCGCAGGCCCGGCCACGGACGAGACGTCATCATGATCCTGAGGTTCTTCGACAACCCCACCGTGCTGATCATCGCCTCGATCGTGATGGTGATGGCCCTGATCTTCCACAACATCGCGCAGGCCTGGATGGCCTCGCGGCTGGGCGACGCCACGCCGCGCTATCAGGGCTTCCTGGCGTTCGATCCGAAGACCCATCTGGAGCCCATGGGCGTGCTGTTCCTGTTCCTGCTCGGTTTCGGCTGGACCCGGCAGGTACCGGTGAACAGCCGCAACTACGCCGGCCGCGGGCGGCGCGAGGCGCTGGTCTGGTACACCGGGCCGCTGGCCTACTTGCTGGTGGCCACGCTCTCGTACGTGGTGGCGTTCAGCTTCCTCCTGGCGGCCTCGGGCGAGCTGGCCTCGGCCTTCGCCGTCGCCGGCGACGTGGCCATCTTGCACGCGGTGATCAACCTGTTCCCGGTCTACCCGCTCGACGGGGCGCGCGCGGCACTCGCCTGGGGCGATCGCAGCGTGCGCCAGTTCGTGCAGCAGCTGGCCCAGTTCGGCATCCTCGGCTTCATCGTCATCTTCATGCTGCTCTCGTTCACGGGCGTGACCGGCGCCATCATGGGCTTCTTCCGCTCCCTGATCATCGGCGGGCTCTCGGCGCTGTTCCGGGCCTTCGGCGGCTGAGCCGGCGGCGCGCCGCTCAGTTCGGGCGCGCGTCGACCAACATGTGCACCACCGGTGCGTAGGTCTCCACCTTGTCGATCAGCGCGCCGCGCGGATCGAAGCGGCGGATGAGGTGCCCACCGCGGCGCGCCACGTAGAGCCGCCCCTCGCTGTCGACGCCCATGTCGACCAGCTCGTCGCTCGCCTCGCCCTGGAGCTTCTCGAACGCGAACGTGGCGCCGAGCTTGCCTTGCGGCGTGATGCTGCGGATCTTGCCGGCGGTGGCGTCGCTGATGTAGAGCGCTCCGTGGCGATCGATGCATACCCCGTCGAGCAGCCGCATGCCGGGCTGATCCCGACCGAGTCTGAACGCCCAGCGGGTGTCGTAGGCGCCGTCGCAGCCGAGCCGCTGTACCTGCCGATTGCCGTAGTCCAGCACGTAGACGCCGCCTTCGGGGCCCAGCACCAGCTGGCGCGGGTCGTTGAAGGTCCCGTGCCCGGCGCCGCGGCCGCCGAAGCGTCCGATCACCTCGCCCTGCGGATCGAAGTGGGTGATGGTGTGGGTCTCGCTGTCGAGCACGTACACGCTACCGTCGCGCGCCACGGCCAGCGCCGCCGGGTAGAGCAGCTCGCCGGGCTGCATGCCGTAGGCGCCGAAGGTGTGCGCCACACGGCCGTCGTTGGTGCGCTTGACGATCATGTGATGGCGCTCCTGGCCGACGCGGTACTCGAAGGAGGCCATGTACAGGTGGCCGTCGGGACCCGCCGCCACGGACACCGGCGCCGTCGAGAAGGCCGGCTCGCCCACCCCCAGGTCGCCGAGCGAGACGTGCAGGTTCCCCTCCAGATCGAGTACCCGCACCACCCCTTGGCGCGCGTTGACGGTCAGGACGATGCGGTCGCCGAGATCGTCGAGGAGGCCGTCGGCCAGGTCGATGGTCGCCAGCGTCCCCTCGATCTCGCTCAGTGAGGGACGCTCGTCGGGATCCTTGGCGATCATGCGCATCACCAGCGCATCGAGCACTTTCGGCACCCGCAGGTTGATCTGCCGCGGTGGTGCCGGGGTCTGGAAGATCTGCTGATGGACGATCGCCTCGTAGCCACCCTTGAAGGCCGTCTGACCGGTCAGCATCTCGTAGAACACCAGGCCGAGCGAGTAGATGTCGCTGCGGTGGTCGATCTTCAGCCCGCGGGCCTGCTCGGGCGACATGTACACCGGCGTGCCGACACGCGCGCCCGTCATGGTGAGCCGCGAGAGCACCTTGCCGCCGGCGATGCCGAAGTCCATCAGCTTGACGGCCTCGTCATGGAGCGTCTTGCCGCCGTCCGGAGCGTCGCTGATGCCGCCCTTGAGGATCATGATGTTCGCCGGCTTGATGTCGCGGTGGATGATGCCCACCGAGTGGATGTGCTGGAGCGCGATCGCGACCCGCCGCATCACCGCCACGCACAGGTCGGTCGTCAGGTCGCCCGACTCGACGTACCCCTCGAGCGAGCGTCCGTCGACGTACTCCATCGCCATGTAGTGCTGCGGACCGAGACTGCCGTGTTCGAAGGTGCGGACGATGTTGACGTGATCGAGCCGCTGGGCCACCTCGGCCTCGCGGTGGAAGCGGCGGATGAACTTGGCGTCGGCGACGTACTGCTCCATCGGCACCTTGAGCGCCACGAGTTGGCCGTCTTGGACGCGCTTGGCCTTGTACACCGAGGCCATGCCGCCCGAGCCGACCTTCTCCAGGATCTCGTAGCCCGGGATCGACAGCGCATCGTTGCCGTTGGGCAGCAAGACCGGGTCGCCGCCCTTGGTGAGCGTGCGACGGCGCTTGGCGAACGCCGGCACGCCCACCGGCCGACGCTTGGCAGGCGCGACGCGGCTGTTGCGGTACGTCACCGCGCCGGCCGGGACCAGCAGGCCCAAGGCCAGCCCGTACGCGATGAGCGGCCCCACCGCGCGTTCGAGGCCCCCGAGGTAGAGACTGCCGCCCGCCAGGATCACCGAGAGTCCCAAGAGCGTCAGCAGCACCCACTGCGGCACCCGCACCAGGAGCAGGGCCGCCGCCAGCGCCAGGAGCGCCAGCGCGATGATCATGGGACCTCCACCAGCACCACGGTGATGTTGTCGTGCCCGCCGCGCTCGTTGGCACGCGCCAGCAGGTAGTCGACGGCGTGTTGGCGGTCGCGCGTGCGCTTGAGCTCGGCCAGGATCTCCTCGGGCTCCACCAGGCCGTGCAGGCCATCGGTGGAGAGGACGAACACGTCGCCGCGGCGCACCTCGAGTTCGGCCAGGTCGGGCACCACCTGCTGGCGCGTGCCGAGTGCGCGCGTGATCAGGTTGCGCCACTCGTGGTCGAGCGCCTCTTCCTCGGTCAGGAGCCCCTTCTCGATCTGCTCCTCCACCCAGGAGTGGTCCTTGGTCAGCTGGTAGATGGTGTCGCCGCGGACCAGGAAGGCGCGCGAGTCGCCCACGTGGCCCACGTAGCCGCGCCCGCCGAGCATCGCCAGGCAGGTGAGGGTGGTACCCATCCCGCGTCGCCCCTCGCTCTGGGTGGCGAGCCCGAACACGCGCCGATTGGCCAGCCGGAACGCCTTGTCGACCAGCGAGCCGACCGGCACGACGGCGTGGCCGTTGTTGGTCTCTTCGGAGTAGCGCCTGAAGCTTTCGTCCAGGACCTCCATCGCCACCTTGCTGGCCACCTCGCCCGACGACGCGCCACCCATGCCGTCGGCCACCGCGAACAGGTCGAGCGTGGTGCGTCCGATTGGGAACGACCACACCCGGTGGTAGTCCTCGTTGAGGGGGCGGACGCGGCCCACGTCGGAACCGTGCCCTACGATCAGGCCACTGCGCACGCAGCGAGTCTACCGTGCGGGGGTCCGCGGAACGGCCAAGAAAGCCACGCCTGCGCAAGGGCACGACGTTCTTGTCAGGCACGCCGGCTCTGCTCGCGAGCCTGCGCGAGACCGGCGGGGCACTCGGGCACGGAGCAGCCCGCTGGCCGGGGCCGCGGTTCGCGGCTGCTAGTCGAGCCTGGCGCGGGGACGCCGGACGGTCTCGAGGTAGGGGTAGCGGGTCAGCAGCTCGTGGAAGCCGCGGAACAGCGCCACTGCCTCCGCGCGGTCGATGGGCAGTTCGCGCAGGCGGAAGTACGCCGAGTGACCGTCCGCGAACGCGAAGGTCGGAGTGCCGAACACGTCCTCGCGCGCCGCGCGGCAGTGCTCTTGGGCCAATGCGGTGCGCAGTTCCGGGTCGTCGAAGTCGCGCTCGAAGCAGGCCATGTGGAGGCCGGCGGACTCGGCACAGCTGAACGTCAGTGCCCGCGAGAATGGCTGTCGGTCGCGGTGGCGGGCGCGCAACAGCGCCAGGCGGAAGCGATCGAACCCCTCGCGTCCCTGCCTGCGCGCGGCGGTGGAGGCCAGGAACGGCAACAGGCCCTTCGAGCCGGTCTCGTCGGCCTCGTCGAGCTTCTGGTTCCAGACGTGCCAACGGGCGTCGCCGCGGTAGTTCGCCTGGTAGAGGCTGAAGTGACGCCAGTCGAAACTCAGCTCGAGCTCATCGGCCACCAGTTCGACCACCTCGGCGCCACGCCAGGCGTAGGGGCAGAGGTAGTCGAAGTAGACCGCCACGGAACCGTTCTGCATCGGCGTCATGACACCCCGCGGCGCCCCTCGGGCTGGTCGTGCGGCACACACGGTCCGCTCATGTCGACCTCACGCATCGGCTCGTGCGGTACTCGCGACGGCGTTCGCACGCCGCACGAGCGGCGATCTCAGTTGCTGGAGTCGGGGTCGTGCGGCACCGGCAGCGGCCGCTCCGGAATGGTGCCGTGGCGCTTCTCGAAGCGGGCCACGTTGTCGGCCAAGGTCCGCAGCAGCGCCTTGGCGTGCTGCGGGCTGGTGATGACCCGACTCAGCACCCGCACCGGTTGGCGCGGGTAGGCGAGCGCGAAGTCGAGGATGAAGGCGTCGTCGGTGTGGGTCACCACCGCGGCATTGGCGAAGCGTCCCTTGGCGGTCTCGGCGTCGATCTCGAGCTTCAGTTGGCGGGCCTCGCCGCGCGAGGCTCCACCGCTGTCGTCGTTGGGCATGGCTCGGCTCCTTCGTCGTGCTCGGCGGCGCTCACGCGCTGCGCCTACTGGCGGCCGCGACCTGCGCGACCAGCCGCGGGAGTTGGAAGCGCACGCGGCCCAGATCGGCGAGCCCCGCGAGGCGCAGCGTCAGCACCACCTGGACCTCGCCGGGATCGGTCGCCCCCGGCGCCCGCGGCACCGGGGTGAGCACCACCGGACCGCCGCGGTACTCGATGACGGCCTGCTCCAAGCCACCCCCCAAGAACCCCCCCAGCACCCGGCTGGCCGAGAGGGCGGCAGCGACCAACCCGCCCGCGCTGTCGAAGCCCGGGGGCTCGCGCTCGGCCGCGGCCAGCACCTCCCCGCCGACGTCCACCACCGCCGCCGCCAGCACCCCTTTCACCGCCAGCAGGTCGTCGAGTACGCGCTCGAGTTCCGCGTTCATGTCAACAGCTCCCGCACACGGTGCGCGCCTTCCTCCAGCGCCCGCGCAGCCGCGCCGGTGTCGGCACTCGGCTGCAACGCCAGCAACAGGTAGTGTTCGGGGCTCACGTGCCGCACCAGCGCCTGGACCCGCTCGGTGCGGATGCTCAGCTGCTCCACGGCACCGCCGGCGAGGGCCTCGCCGATCGCGCGGCGCGCGCCCACGAGGGCGTTGGTCAGTTCGGCGACGCAACTCGCCAGATCGGCCCCGGCCTGCGGCCGCTGCTCCACGAGCAGTCCGTCCATGCCGCCGACGGCCACCACCACGGCACCCTCGGCCTGTGTCAGCATCCGCTCCAGGATCTCGTCCAGCGTGCGCATCCCGCGGAGTCTACCACCGCTCGTCGGTGTCGCCCTGCTATGGTGCCGGCGTGAGCCAGCTCCACGTCCGCGCCCCCGCCGGAGCCGTCGCCGAGTTCGTCTTGCTGCCGGGCGACCCCAACCGCGCCACCCGTATCGCCGACGCCTTCCTGGACGACGTCGTGCGCTACAACGATCACCGCCAACTGCTCGGCTACACCGGCCACTACCGCGGGCTGCGCGTGAGCGTCCAGGCGACGGGCATGGGCTGCCCGAGCCTGGCGATCGTCGCCGAGGAGGTGATCCGGCTGGGCGCTCGACGCCTCGTGCGCGTGGGCACCGCCGGCATCGTGAGCGAGCGGGTCGGACCGGGCGACCTGATCGTCGCCACCGGCAGCGTCGCCAACGACGGCACCACGCGCCAGTACCTGGGCGGGGCGGCGTACGCACCCGTCGCCGACCACCGCGTGGTGTGCGCGCTGGAGGAGGCCGGGCGCGCCGCCGACACGCCGCTGCACGTCGGCCTGATCCAGACCGAGGACGCCTTCTACGCCACCAGCGCAGCCGACGTCCCCGCCCTGCGCGAGCGCGGTGTGTTGGCCATCGAGATGGAGGCCAGCGCGCTGTTCCTGATCGCCGCACTGCGCGGCGTGCAGGCGGGCTGTGCCCTGGTGGCCAGCAACCACATCGGCGACCCCGTGTTCGTGCCCCAGGCAGTGCTCGACGACGGCGTCGAGGCCATGACGCGCATGGCCCTCGAGGCCGGCGTGACGCTCTCGCGGCAGCGTCCCTGAGATGGCCGAGGCAACGGCACCAGGGGTGGTGAGCGTGCTCGGTGCCGGGGCGATGGGGGCCGGCATCGCCCAGGCGTGCGCCACTGCGGGCCACACGGTGCACCTGGTGGACGCCGACCCGGACGCCCTGACGCGCGGCCGCGCCGCGATCGAGGACAGCCTCGTGCGCCTCGTGCGCAAGGGCTCGCTCGACGAGGCGGGCGTGGCGCGCACTCTCGCGAACGTCCACGGTGGTGGCGACCTGCGCAGCGCGGTGTCCGCCGCCGACGTGGTGATCGAGGCCGTCACCGAGGACCTGGAGGTCAAGCGCGGGCTGTGGCGGCAGGTGGCGGCCCATGCGCGCGCCGGCACGCTGCTGGCCACCAACACCAGCAGCCTGTCGGTGACCGAGATCGCGAGTTTCGGTGGCGATCCTGCCGCGAGTTGTGGACTGCACTTCTTCAACCCGGTGCCGCTGCTGCCGCTCGTGGAGGTGGTGCGCGGTGAGCACACCAGCGACGCCACCGTCGCCCGCGCGGTGGCCTTCGTCGCCGGGATCGGCAAGACCCCCATCGTCTGCCGCGACACGCCCGGCTTCATCGTCAACCGCCTGCTGATCCCGTACTTGAACGATGCCGTGCATGCCTACGCCGAGGGCGTGGCCACGGCGGCCGACCTCGACGCCGCCATGACGCTCGGGGCGAACCTGCCGTTGGGCCCGCTGGCGCTCGTCGACCTGATCGGCCTCGACGTGACGCTCGCCGCGATCGAGGCGCTGCATCGCGAGACCGGCGACCCGCGCTTCCGTCCCGCCCCGCTGCTGCGCCGCATGGTGCGCGCCGGCAAGCTCGGCCGCAAGCGCGGCGAGGGCTTCCACCGCTACGCCTGACCGAGGAGCGAGCATGAACCGACACGACGAACACGCACCCGACGAGCACGAGCTCGACGAGCACGGACCCGAGGAGCACGCGGTCATTGCGTTCGATCACCTCTCGCTCGAGAAGGGCGAGCACGTCGCGGTCCTCACGATCGAGCGCGAGGCGGCGCTCAACGCGCTCAACGGCGAGCTGTTGATCGAGCTCGCCGCCGCCTTCGACCTGGTCGAGGGCGACGCCGACGTGCGCGCGCTGGTGATCACCGGCGCCGGCCGCGCCTTCGTGGCGGGCGCCGACATGCAGGCCTTCGCCGAGGCGCGCGACGGCTTCGCCGGTCGCGACGCGGCCCTCTCGGGCCAGGACGTCATGAACACGCTGGCCGCCCTGCCGATCCCGACGATCGCTGCGATCAACGGCTTCGCCTTGGGCGGCGGGCTGGAGCTGGCGCTGGCGTGCGATCTGCGCGTGGCCGCCAGCGGCGCGAGGCTGGGCCTGCCCGAAGTCACGCGCGGCCTGATCCCCGGCTTCGGCGGCACCCAGCGGCTGCAGCGCCTGATCGGCTTGGCACGCGCCACCGATCTGGTGCTCACCGGCCGCATGGTCGAGGCCGACGAGGCACTCGCCCTCGGCCTCGTGAACCGGGTCGTGCCCGACGCCGTCGCCGGCGCGTTGGCGCTGGCCGAGCAGTGCGCCCGCAATGCGCCCGTGGCCCTGGGCCTGGCCAAGGAGGCGTTGATGCGCGGCCTCGATGTGACGCTGCCGCAGGGGCTGGAGATCGAGGCCGACCTGTTCGGCCTGGCGCTCACCACCGACGACGCCAAGGAGGGCATCGCCAGCTTCTTCGAGAAGCGCGATCCGGAGTTCGGCGGCAGCTAGGGAGGGAGGCGCGGCGCCGCCGCGCCGACCTCAGGGCCGCCCGAGCCGCTCGAGGTGCTCGAGCACTGCACGGTCGACGCGGCCCGGCTCGCACAGGCGCTCCTCGAGGTTCTCGACGCCCGCCAGGGCCCGCAGGGCGTGCTCTGCGGTCTCGTCCCAGCGCGTGCCCACCTCGAACCCCGCCGCACGAAGCAGGGCCAGCAGCCGCTCCTCCACCTCGCCCTCGATGGGCACGACGTCACCCTCGGCGGGCTTCTCGAAGTAGAGCCGCTGCAGCGCCAGCAGCTGCCGCAGTCGCGGTACCGGGTCCGGGTCGTCATCGACCCGGAGATCGATGTAGCGGTCGCTCAGCCCACCGTAGCCGCCGGCGGCGCGGACCACCAGCAGCGCCGCCGACTGGCGGCCGCGCGAATCGCCGCCCGCGGCGTCGGCCGCCTCCAGGGCCAGCAGCAAGCGCTCCGCGAGCGGTCCACGAGCGGTTTCGAAGGTCTCGCTCAGCACCTCGACCACCTCGGGCCCGGTGAGCAGGTTGCCTTGCGCCGCGTATCCCGGCCCGATGCTGCCGCCGGCCCACGGGTGGCACTCCGCGCCAGTGAAGGTCACGGCCGCTCCGGCGGCGTCCACGAGCCCGTACTGCCGCAGGGCGATCTGCTCGTCGGTCGAGCGCAGCCCCTGGTCGATCAGATCGAGCGGCATCCCGGCGCGCAGGGCGGCGATCACCCGCGGACCCAGGCCGGTGTTGGCGTAGGACTGGGTGGCCACGGCGCCGACGTCGGCGACGGCGTAGGGCACGACGGCCCCTACGGCCAGGAACTTCGAGGCGGTGGCGACGCCGAGGTCCCCGGTCTCGGGGTCGCGCGCGACGAGCGAGAAGGTGCTGACGCGACGTGGATGTGCCATTCGCAGAGCCTACCAGGACCGCCGCTTGCGTCCCGGCCGGACGCTGCGTGGTTCAATGGCGGTCGTGCCCTTTCGGATCAAGGTCTCCCTGTGGCTGCTCGGCTTCCTCCTGGCGGTACCCCTGCTCGGCCCCTTCTTGGTGCCGATCGCGCCGCTGCGGGGTGTCACCAGCGCGGAGGCGCTCGCCGGCCCCGAAGGCGTGTTCGTGCGCGTCGAAGGCGTCACCCTGCACGTCGAGACCTGGCCTCCCGGCCTGACGCCGGAAGCGGCGCAGGCACGCGCGAAGCCCGGCGTGGGCGTGGTCATGCTGCACGGCTTCGGCAGTCAGACCCGCACCTGGCGGCACCTGGGCGCGGCCCTGGCCGACGCCGAGTTCGCACTGGCGTTGGCCTTCGATCGTCCCGGCTTCGGCCTCAGCGAACGGCCTGCGGCTGGAAGCTGGGGGCGCGAGCGCAATCCCTACGGCCCCGAGGCCCAAGTCGCGTATGCGCTGGGGCTGCTCGACGCCTACGGCCTGGAGCGCGCCCTGCTGGTGGGTCACTCGGCGGGCGGCGCGCTGGCCCTGCAGGTGGCCCTGGCCGCGCCGGAGCGGGTCGTCGGCCTCGTGCTCGTGAGTCCCGCCGTCTACCAGGGCGGTGGAGCGCCGGCCTGGACGCGTCCGATCCTCTCGACACCACAGTTGAACCGAATCGGCCCGCTGTTCATGCGGGCCTTCGCCGGCGAGCCGGGCGAGAACTTCCTGCGTGCCGCCTATCACGATCCCGGCGCGCTCGATCCGCTCGACGAGGCCGCCTACCGGCGTGCCCTGCGCGTGGAGGACTGGGACCGCGGCCTGTGGGAGCTCGTCAAGGCGAGCCGCGAGCCCGACCTGGCGCCGCTGCTGCCGCGTGTGAGCCAGCGCACGCTGGTCCTCACGGGAGCGCAGGACGCCATCGTGAGCGTCGATCAGAGCCGCCGCCTCGCGAATGAGCTCGCGAGTGCCAGCTTCGTGACCCTCGACGCCTGCGGCCACGTCGCCCACGAGGAGTGCGCGTCGGCGACGGTGGCTGCGGTTCTTGCCTGGCTCAGCGATCAAGGCCCTCGGCTGCTAGAGTGACGCGATGCGCATCGGGCTGATCTCGGACGTCCACGCCAACGTGCTGGCGTTGGAGGCGGTGCTGGGCGAGCTCAAGCGCAAGGGCGCCACCTTGGTGCTGTGCCTGGGCGACCTGGTCGGCTACGGCCCGGCACCCAACGAGACGCTCGACCTCTTGCGCGCGAGCGACGTGATGTGCACGCTCGGCGAGGCCGACGAACGCATCGCCTACGGCTTCGCGACGCGTGCCACGCGCGCCGGCGTCGCCGACCAGACGATCGAGTGGACCCGCACCGTGATCGAGGCGCGCCACGTCGAGTGGTTGCGCGGGCTGCCGGTACAGCGCCGCATCGAGACGCCGGCCGGCCGGCTGCGCTGGTTCCACGGCAGCCCCGAGGACCCGGCCGATCGGATCAACCTGCACCAGGACCCGGTGACGCTGGCGCGGCTCCTGAACCGTCAGCGCTGCACGATCCTGAGTTGCGGCGGCTCGCACGTGCCCTACTTCCGCAAGATCGCCAGCGCTGGCTGGGTGATCAACCCGGGTTCGGTGGGGCTGTCGCTCAACGGCGAGCCCGGCGCCGACTACGCCTTGCTGGTGATCGAGGGCAACGAGGTCGAGATCCGGATGGACAAGGTCGAGTACGACGTGGCGGCGGTGGCGTTCGACATCGTCGCCTGGGGCCTGCCGCCGGTGATCGCCGAGGCCGTCCAGCGCGGCCGCATGCCCGAGGGCGGCATCAGCGGCAGCAAGCCGGGTTCCTGAACCCCGCCGAGACCGGCCGAGCGCGGCCGTCAGACCAGTTCCAGCGCCAACGCCAGGGCTTCGCCCCCACCGATGCAGATCGCGGCCACCCCACGGCGGCCGCCACGGCGACGCAAGACGTTCAGCAGCGTCACCACGATGCGGGCGCCGGAGGCCCCGATCGGATGCCCGAGGGCCACCGCCCCACCGAAGACGTTCACCCGCTCACCCGCTAACCCCAGGCTGGCCATCGCCGCCAGCGGCACCACCGCGAAAGCCTCGTTGATCTCGAAGGCGTCGACGTCGTCGACCGTCCAGCCGGTGCGCTCGAAGAGCTTGTGCATGGCACCGATCGGGGCCGTGGCGAAGTCGGCCGGCGCCTGCGCGTGGACACTCCAGCCCACCAGCCGCGCCTCGATCGGGTAGCCCTCGGCGCGCGCTACGTCCTCGTCGGCCAACGCCAGCGCCGCCGCGCCGTCGTTGATGGTGCTGGCGTTCGCGGCCGTGATGGTCCCGTCGGCCTCGAAGACCGGCCGCAGCGTCGGCAGCCTGGCGAAGTCGACCTTCGACGGTCCCTCGTCGACCGCCACCGGGAGTCCCGTGGCGACGATCTCGGCGTCGTAGCTGCCGTCCCCCGCTGCGGCCTGGGCCCGCTCGTACGAGCGCACCGCGTAGGCGTCCTGGGCTGCGCGGTCGATGGCGTAGTCGCGGGCGCAGGTCTCGGCGCAGCTACCCATGTGACGGCCATCGTAGGCGTCGAGCAGCCCGTCCACCAGGATCGAGTCGAGCATCTGCGCATGCCCCAGCCGGAGCCCGGCGCGCGTGCCGGGCAGCACGTGCGGCGCGTTGCTCATCGACTCCATGCCGCCGACCACCACGCGGCGGGCATCGCCCACGGCGATGGCCCGCGCGCCCTGGATCAGGGCCTCGAGGCCGCTCCCGCACATCTTGTTGAGCGTCACCGCCGGGATGGCGTCCGGGAGCCGCGCCAGGCGCGACGCCTGCCGTGCGGGCGCCTGGCCGGTGGCGGCGGTGAGGACGTTGCCGAGCAGCACCAGCTCGATCGCCTCGCGCGCCAGCCCGGCACGACCGACGGCGCCGGCGATGGCGACGGCACCGAGTCGCGCCGCCGTCAGCGTGGCAAGACCACCCTGGAAGGCGCCGATGGGGGTCCGGGCGCTGCTGAGGATCACGACGGCCATGCTTCGCCTCCGGTACGCGAGCATGCGGCCGGCCGGCCGCGGCGGGGTGTGACCGCTACCGTACACCCCGAGCGCACGCCTGCACGGCGCGTCTGGTCGCGTCGCCGGCGTCAGCGGCGCAGGGTGAGCGTGCCACTCGCGCCGGCCCAGCGCAGGGTGATGGGGCGGCGCAGGTCGAAGCCAGCGGGCAGGAAGGCCACCGCCGCCACGGGCGCGCCGGGGCGCACGTCGCCGGGGTCGCCATCGAGCACCTGGACGTCGAGCGGGGCGCTGAGCAGCAGCTCCACGCCGTCTTGGCGCACGTACAGGGCCGGGTCCCAGGTGGACGGTCCGAGGCTGGTGACGGCGAGGAAGAGGGCCTTCTCGCCCCCGAGCGCGCGCAACTGCGCGTCGAGCGCCTGGCGCTGCTCCGGGAAGGCCAAGGCCAGCATCCCCAGATCGACCGCCAACAGGCTCACCGCGTGCGGGCCTGCCGGCGAGTGCGCGTAGAGCCGCAGGGCCGGCACGGCGGGGGCGAGTTCGAGTTGCTCGGCGCCCCCGGCGAGCGGCGGCGGCGGGCGTGGCGGGAGCGCCAGCGACCGACGCCGACCATCGCCGAGCAGCGCCTCGTCGCCCTCGAGCCGCACCCCGAGCACCCCCACCAGGTCCTCGGGCAAGAACCAGCGACCGTCGACCCACAGCGGCGGCGCGAAGGCCGCCACCTCGCTCGGGAGCGACGTGCCGCGCGCCTGCCAGATCGCGTCGGGCGCACCCGCGAAGGCCGTGAGGACGCCCTCGTCCGTGCGCAGGGTCAATCCCTCGGGCGTGCTCGTCAATGGCGCGCCCAGGGCCCGGGCCAGGTCGTCGGCGGCCACGAAGCGAAACGGACCCTGCTGGCGGATCGCCAAGGACTCGCCCTGGGCCAGCGCCGCGCCGCCGGCCAACGCCAGCAGCACGGCCGCCAGCGGCAGCGCGAGCGGCAGCGCCATCAGGCGCGCGACGAGCGCGCCGAGCGCGAGCGCAAGCGCACTGCGGTGGGCGCCGAGAGGGCGGCGAGCGAGCGGCACGAGGCGACGCTACCACGCCCGAGCACGTGCTAGCCTAGCGTCGGTGACGGCGTCCGTGCGCCCCAGACGGGAACGCGGCACGCCTGAGAGGAGCCACCCCATAGAGAAGGTCCACGGTCAACTCGCCGGTCTGAAGCCCGCCCAGGTCAAACGCCTTTCCAACCTCTACCGCCGCCGCGTGGCGCCCCAACAGGCCGTGTCACGCGAGTTGGCCCGCTCCATGGCCGAACTGGCGCTCGAGCTCGGCCGCCCGGTGACGGTGCTGCTCGATCGGCGCGGCCGGGTGGTGACGGTCGCCGCCGGCGACGCCGAGCACTGCCCGCTGCCGCCGAGCGCGGGCGAGGCGGAGGCGCGGCTCGCGGGTCTGCGGCTGGTGCACGTGCACCTCAAGCCCGGCGGCCTGTCGCGTGCCGACCTGACGAGCCTGTTCCTGAATCGGCTCGACGCGATGCTGGCGGTCGATGCCCACCGCGGGGCGAATGGGGTCGCGGAGCTCGGTTCGGTGCACCTGGCCTTCGTGGCGCCGCCGACGGCCGACGAGGAGGACTGGCTGATCGACGCGCCGGGCGACCTCGTTGAGGTCGAACGCAGCGACATCCTCGAGCGGGTGCGGGCGCTCGAGGAGGAGCTCGCGCGCGCCTACCGGGCTCGCGACGTGCGCAGCGGCAGCGAGGAGCGAGCGGTGCTGGTGGGCCTCGAGACCGGTGAGGGCGCGATGGAGGCGCAGTCGCGCCTCGACGAGCTCGCCGAGTTGCTGCGCAGCGCCGGCGGCGTCGTGGCCTTCCAGGCGCTGCAGGCGCGCAAGGCGGCCGACGCCCGCACGCTGGTGGGCCGCGGCAAGCTCGACGAGCTGGTGTCGGCGGCGTACCACGAGAACGCCGACCTGCTGGTGTTCGACCGCGAGTTGTCGCCCGCGCAGGCGCGCGAGATCGAGAAGGCGACCAGGCTCAAGGTGCTCGATCGTACCCAGGTGATCCTCGACATCTTCGCGCAGAACGCGCGTGGTCGCGAGGCCCAAGTGCAAGTCGAGCTCGCGCAGTTGACGTACCAACTGCCGCGGCTCACCGGCCGGGGCACCGCGATGTCGCGGCTCGGGGGCGGGATCGGCACCCGCGGGCCGGGCGAGACGAAGCTCGAGGTCGACCGCCGCCGCATCCGCGAGCGGCTCGCGGCGCTCGAGCGGGACGTCGACACCATCAGCCGGCGCCGCAGCGAGGGCCGCAAGGGTCGGACCGACGGACCCACGCCGGTCATCGCGCTGGTGGGCTACACCAACGCCGGCAAGTCGACGCTGTTCAACGCGCTGGCGAAGTCGAGCGTGCTCAGCAAGGACGCGCTCTTCGCCACGCTGCGTCCCACGACGCGCGAGGGCTGGCTGCCCGAGCGCGGCGAGTGGGGCGCCCCGGCGCTCTTCACCGACACCGTCGGCTTCATCCGCGACCTGCCGAGCGAGCTCATGAACGCCTTCCGAGCCACGCTCGAGGAGCTGCACGACGCCGACCTGCTGCTGCACGTCGTCGATGCCGCCGCACCGGGCGCACCCGACCGGGTGTTGGCGGTCGAACGGATCCTCGACGAGCTCGAGCTCACCGTGCCGCGGCTGGTGGTGCTCAACAAGGCCGACCTCGCCGACTCGGTGGTGACGCGCGATCTGTCGATCCGCTACGGCGCCGCGACGGCCGTGTCGGCCCGTACGGGCGACGGCTTGGCGGCACTCAAGGCCCAGCTCGCGAGCGTGTTGGCGCGGCCTTCGCAGGCCCCTCCGGGGGAAGGGGCGGTGAGCGCCCATGCACGTGCGTGACCTGCGCGGCTTCCTGGGGTTGCTCGAGGAGCGCGGTCAACTCGTACGGATCCCGGAGCAGGTCTCGCCCGAGCTCGAGATCACCGCGCTGGCCGACCGGGCCGTGAAGGCCGGCGGGCCGGCGCTCCTGTTCGAGAACGTCGAGGGCGCCGAGTTGCCATTGGTGATCAACCTCTTCGGCACGCGTGAGCGCATGGCCTGGGCGCTCGGGGTCGAGTCGCTCGCTGCCCTCACCGAACGCTTGCGCGAACTGCTCGACGTCAAGATCGGCGGCGGCCTCTTCCGCATGGCGTCGAACTTGCCGAAGCTGCGGGAGCTGGCGTCGCTGCCGCCGCGGTACGTGAAGCGAGCACCGGTGCAGGAGCTGGTGTGGCGCGGCGACGAGGTCGACCTCACCAAGCTGCCGATCCTCAAGTGCTGGCCTCAGGACGGCGGCCGCTTCGTGACGCTGCCGCTGGTGATCAGCGAGGATCCCGAGTCGGGCGAGGTCAACGTCGGCATGTACCGCATGCAGGTGTTGGACCAACGCTCCACGGCGATGCACTGGCAGCGCCACAAGACCGGCGCGAGGCACCTCGAGAAGGCGCGCAAGGCGGGCAAGAGGCTGGAGGTCGCCGTGGCGTTGGGCGGCGATCCGGCCCTCATCTATGCCGCCACCGCGCCGATCCCGCCGGTACCGGGCATCAACGAGTACTCGCTCACGGGCTTCTTGCGCGGCCATCGCGTCGAGTTGGTCAAGGGGGTCAGCGTCGATCTGGCGGTGCCCGCCCAGGCCGAGATCGTCTTGGAGGGCTACGTCGACCCGGAGGAGCCGTGGGTGGTGGAGGGTCCGTTCGGCGATCACACCGGTTTCTACACGCTCGAGGACGACTACCCGCGCTTCCACGTCACCGCGATCACCATGCGGCAGGGGGCCGTGTACCCCGCCACCATCGTCGGCCGGCCGCCGATGGAGGACGCCTATCTGATCGAGGCCAGCGAGCGCCTCTTCCTGGTGCCGGCGCAGCTGATCCTGCCCGAGATCGTCGATTACCACATGCCGCCCGCGGGCATCGCCCACAACCTGGTGAACGTGCGAATCACCAAGGGCTATCCGGGGCAGGCCTACAAGGTCGCCAACGGCCTGCTGGGACTCGGCCAGATGATGTTCGCCAAGGTCGTGCTGGTGTCGGACACCGAGACCGCGCCGCAAGACCACCTGGCCTTCTGGCGCTCGGTGCTCCAGCACGCCCGCCCGGGACGCGACGAGCAGTTCGCCAAGGGCCCGATCGACGTGCTCGACCACGCCAGTCGCTCGTGGAGCTACGGCAGCAAGTTGGTGATCGACGGCACCGTCAAACACCGCGAGGAGGGCGGCAGCGTCGACGGCGTGGCCTCCCCGCACCGCGCCGGTCCGGCCGACACGGGTGGGAACGCGGCCGCGAAGGGCGAGGGGCGCCCCGTGCCGGCACGGGCGACTGCGCCGGCACGACAGGGCCCGACGGCCTGGGTGCCCAACGCGGAGACCAGCGCCGAAGACCTCCCGCTGCATGCCGAGGTGCTCGATCAGCACCAGCTCGCGGGCGGCTTCTGGTTCCTGACCACCCGCAAGGATCGCGCCGATCAGGGGCGCCACATCGGCGAATGGGCTGCACACCAGCCGGCTGCCAAGGGCGTCAAGCTGATCGCGGTGCTCGACCACGAGACCGACCCGCGCGACTTCGAGGACGTGATGTGGACGCTGCTCAACAACATCGACCCCGAGCGCGACGTGCGCATCGTCCACGAGGGCACCGCGTCGGGATCGGTGTGGGTGATGGACGCGACGCCGAAGCTGGCCGACGAGGACTTCGAGCGGCGCTGGCCCGACAAGATCACCATGCCCGAGGACGTGACCGAGCGGATGGCCGCGCTGGCCGAGGCGCACGGGTTCTGACCCGCGCTCGGCCGCCTTGGTGCACTCAGACCGGCGCCGGGACGATCTCCACGCGAACCTGGTTGCGGCCGCCGCGCTTGGCGAGGTAGAGCGCCGCGTCGGCGCGAGCGACCAGCGACGCGACGGTGTCGCCGGGGCGGTAGCTGGCCACGCCCAGGCTGACGGTGACTTCGAAACGCTCGGCGAGCACCTGGTCGCCGACGTGACCCCGCACGTTCTCGGCCAGCCGGCGCGCGTCCTCGAGCCGCGTCTCGGGTGCGAGCAGCAAGAACTCCTCGCCACCCCAGCGTGCGATGGTGTCCGACGCCCGCACCAGGCCGCTGAGGCGCTGCGCCAGCTCGACGAGCACCGCATCGCCCGCCTGGTGGCCGAAGCGGTCGTTGAGCTCCTTGAAGTGATCGATGTCGACCATCACCAGGCTGAACACGCGCCCGTAGCGCTCGGCGCGGCGGAGTTCGCGGGCGAGGTGCTCCTCGGCCTGCCGTCGGTTCGCCAGTCCGGTGAGCGCGTCGGTGTTGGCGAGGTGGCGCATGGTGCGGGCCGTCTCCTCCATCGCCGCCATGCGCTGGTGCAAGTCGGCGAAATGGTAGAGCGCCACGATCAACACCGCCGAGGCGCCGTAGGCCTGGAGCATCACGCCGAGGCCGGGCGCGACGAACAACGCTCCGCCGCTGGTGAGCCCGTAGGGCAGCGTCACGAGCACCAGCAGCACCAGCAGCGCGGCCGAGTACCGTAGCGAGGTGTCGCCGTCGAAGGCGATGGTGCTGAAGACGAACAGCAGCGGCAGCCACAGCAGCGAGGTGATGACGGCGCTTGCCGCCTCCGGGCCCAGCGGGTAGAGGTAGAGCCGCAGCCCCAGGTTGCCGATCAGGAGCGCCGAGCCGCCCCACAGCAGCAGGTGCTCGATCACCACGAGCGAGCCGAAACGCGACTGCGCCATGATCGCGATCACGAGGAAGCCCAGCGCCGCGACGGCACCTACGGCGACGGCGGGGCCGTCGATCGTGACGGCCGTCGCGTTGCGCGCGAGCGAGATCGCAGTGGCGACGAAGGCGAGCCAGGTGAGGCCGGCGTAGGCGTTCCGCTTCCGGCGGAGCCCCTCGAGAGGCATGGCCGTATTGCTCCGCATCGCCTGGAGTCTAGCACGCGAAGCAGCCCTGTCGAGCACGCGTTTTTCGTGTCCTGGTCGTTACTCTCGCGCCACTTCAGCGCCGCTGCGTGAAGGCCGCGATCACGAACACCAGCGCCTGCGTGAGGATGATCGCGCTCCCGGTCGGCAGATCGAACAGGTACGAGCCGGCCACGCCCAGCGCCGTCGTGGTGGTGCCGATGATCACCGCGATCACGGTCATGGCGATCATCGAGCGGGCCCAGAGGCGCGCGGCCGCCGCCGGGATCACCAGGTAGGCGGCCATCAGGATGATGCCTACCACGGTCGCGCTGACGGCGATGATCACGGCCGCCAGGCCGAACAGCAGGTACTCGAGCAGCCGCGAGCGCACGCCGTCCGTGCGCGCGAGCTCGTCGTCGAACGTCGCGTAGGCCAGTCGCCCCCAGAGCGTCAGCAGCAGCGTGATCGAGCCGACAGCCACCAGCGTGATGATGATCAACTCGGTGCCGCGCACGGCCAGGATGCTGCCGAAGAGCAGGTCCATCACGTTCACGCCGATGTTCACGTCGGGCGGGATGCGCGAGAAGAACAGCACCCCCAGGGCCACCGCCACCGCGAAGAACACGCCGATGGCGGTGTCGCTCGACAGCTCGGTGCGGTCGCGGACCCAGGCGATCCCGAGGCCGGTGAGGAGCGCGAAGGGGACGGCGATCCACAGCGGATTGCGCAGCAGCGCGGCACCCTCGCTCGAGAGCCCGGAGACGACGATGACGAAGGCGCCGATGCCCATCCCGCCGAAGGCGGCGTGGGCCAACCCATCGCCGAGGAACGACAGCCTGCGTTGCACCACGAACACGCCCAACAGGGCGCACATGCACGCGATCAGCAGGCCGGCGAGCAGCGCGCGCTGCATGAACCCGAAGGCGAACGCCTCGACCAGCTCGCCGACCAGGGTCACGAGTGCACCCGCCGCGCGTGGGTGTGCGGCACGTGGCCGTGCCCGACGTGGCCGTACGCCTCCTGCAGGCAGGCCTCGCACATCACGTCCGCGGGCAGTCCGAAGCCGTGGACCCGGCTGTTGAGCACCAGCGCGCGCGTGGCGTGATAGCGCGCGGCGGCGAGGTCGTGCGTCACCATCACGACCGTGGCGCCGGTGCGGGCCTGGTAGCGCTCGAGCAGGAGCGACAGGTCGTGTTCGGCCAGGTAGTCGACGCCGGTGGCGGGCTCGTCGAGCAGCACCAGCGCGGGCTCGCGCACCAGGGCCCGTGCCAGGTAGACGCGCTGCAGCTCTCCGCCCGACAGGCGTGACAAGGCCCGGTCGGCCAACGCCGCCGCGCCGACCTCCGCGAGCGCCTCGAGCGCCCGGTTGCGCTCCGGGGGACGCACGCGCGCCGGCCAGCGGCGGCGTAGCCCCGTCACCACCAGCTCCACCGCCGTCGCTGGGAAGGTGCGGTCGAACGTCTTGAGTTGCGGGACGTAGCCGATGCGCTCGGGCACGTCGCCGGCATGGCGGCCGAAGAGGGCGGCGTGACCCGAGTCGGGAGTCACCAGCCCGAGGGCGACCTTCACCAGCGTCGACTTGCCGGCGCCGTTCGGGCCGACGATGGCGAGGAACTGGCCCGCCTCGAGGTCGAAACTGACCCGGTCGAGCACCTGCGCGTCGCCGAAGCGCACGCTCACGTGATGCACGTGCACCACCGGCAGCGCCCCGGCCTGCCGAGCTGGCCGGCGCGCGGCGACGCTCACCGCAGGCCTTCGAGGAGCACCCCGGCGTTGTGACGCAGCAACTCGTCGTACGCCTCGCGCCCCGGGAAGCCGCCGAGCGGATCGAGCTCGAACAGCTCGATGCCGGCCTCGGCGGCCACCACTTCCGCGGGTCGCCGGTTGAGCTGGACCTCGCTGAACACGGCGCTCGCGCCGCTCGCGGCGATCTTGCCCAGGGCGTAGCGCAGGTACGCGGGGCTGGGCTCCCGCCCCGGGAACGGCTCGATCTCGACGATCAGATCGAGCCCGTAGCGCGCCGCGAAGTAGGGCCAGGCGTCGTGGAACGGCACGAAGGCGGCCCCAGCGATCGGGCCGAGCAGCGCCTCGAGTTCGGCGTCGAGGTCGAGCAGTTCCTGCCGGACGCGACTCGCCGCGGTGGCGTAGGCCTCGGCGTTGGCGGGATCGACGTCGGCGAGCGCCTCGGCCACCAGCGCCGCGGCCTCGCGCATCACCAGCGGATCGAGCCACACGTGAGGGTTGAATCCCAGTACGGCGCCATGCGCGTCGATCGGAAGCAGGTCCGGGAAGGCCCCGCGCAGGACCCCCTGGACCCGCTCGTCGGCGATGACCTCCACGAGCGGAGCGCGGCTCCCGGAGGCTTCGACCAGCTCGCGCAGCCACAGGTCGAGCCCGCCGTTGAGCACCACCAGGTCGGCGTCGGCGATGCGGCCCACGTCGCGCGGCGTCGGATCGAAGGTGTGCGGGGAGGCGCCGGGCGGCAACACCCGCACCACGTCGGCGTGCGCACCGGCGACCTGGCGCACGATGTCGAACAGCGGGTGGATCGACACCACCACGCTGGTCCGCGCGAGGGCGCCGCCCAGCAGCGCGAGCACGGCGATCGCGACGACCAGGCGCGCGCGACGGTCAGACCCGCCGCAACGCGCCGAGGAGCGGATGCGATTCCCCATGCGGCTCCGTAGTTGGGAACGAGTTCTCATGACGTGATCCTACCGCACCCCTCGGGCGACCATGCCCACGCCAGCACCCCCGCGCGCGCCGGACGTGGCGCTCAGGCGGGGGTGCTGGCGGAGGTGTGGATCGCGCCGCCGGCGCCGGCGCTGCAGATCGCGCCGCCGGCGCCGGCGCTGCAGATCGCGCCGCCGGCGGGCTCGTCGTTACTTGTTGGGGTTCACGAGCAGCGACGGGTCGAGGCTGCGCAGCGCCTTGGCAGAGATCCACACGCGCTGCGGCTTGCCTTCGATCCAGAGTGTCTTCTTGAGCAAGTTGGGCTTGAAGGTCCGCTTGTGTACGCCCACCTGCTTGAGACCGACCCCGCCGCGCTTCTTGGGCGAGCCCTTGCGCTTGCTGGTGGTCTGGCTGCTGGTGCGCTTGCCGGTGATCGCACAGACGCGCGGCATCGTGTTCCTCCGAGGGGCGCGGCCGCATCGGGCCGGGCGGGGCGTTGAAGTGGAGCGGCCCGCGGCCCAGGGCCACGCGGCACAACGGACCATGCTAACACATCAGCGCCCGCCAGGTCCGTCAGGGCTCGCCGCGTTGCAACGGCCGCGGCTCGCCGCCAGCGTCGGCCTCGCCGCCAGCGTCGGCCTCGCCGCCGGGCGGGGGATCCACGCGCCCGAGCGCCGCCGCGCGGTCGAGGGCACCGCCGAGTTGGGTCCACAGCCCCCGCAGGCGCGCCACGTCGTCGTCGTCGGTCACGGCCCGGGCGAACAGCCGCCGCATGTGCCGCATCATGCTGGTGAGGCGCAGTGCATCGGTGTACCCCGTGCGCAACGCCAGCGCCTGGAACTGCGCCAGCATCGCCTCGACCTGCTCGCGCCGCGGCGGCTGCGAGCTGCGAGCGTGCCCGTCGGGTGACCCGCCGCCCGCGTGCTCAGCAGCCTCGGGCGAGGCCGGAGGCCCCGCGGAGCGCCCGCTGAACCACAGGTACGCCAGCAGCACCGCCGCCTGCGCGAGGTTGAGCGACGCGTAGGGTGCCGTCGGGATGGTGACCACGAGATCGCAGCGGTCGAGCGCGGCGTTGTCGAGACCGGTGTCCTCGGGACCCAGGACGAGCGCTCCCGCCTGCCCGTGCAGCCGCGCGAGTGCCTCCTCGGGGCCGACGGCGGCATGTTCCTCGAAGGCGCGAGGTCGGGCCGACGTACCCACCACCAGCGTGCGGTCGGCCAGCGCCTCGTCGAGGGTGGCCACGACGCGTGCGGCGGCCAACACGTCGGCGCCGTGCACCGCGAGCGCCTGGGCCTCGCGGCCGAGCCGACAGCGCGGCGCGACGAGCCACAGGTCGGCGAGCGCGAAGTTCGCCATCGCACGCGCCACGGCGCCAACGTTGCCCTCGTGCTTGGGCGAGACGAGCACGACCCGAGGCGCGTCGGCGCCCCGGGTCGTGGCCTGGTCGGTGACGGTCGTGTCGCTCAGACGGCCGCTTCGCCGCCGGACTTCGCCGTGTTGAGCCGCTTGGCCAGGCGTGCCTTGCGGCGCGCCGCCGTATTCTTGTGCAGCGTCGAACCCTTGGCGGCGCGGTCGACGAGCCCCTGGACCACCTTCTGGTACTTCGCTGCGGCGTCGTGGTCGCCCGACTCGGCGGCGGCGAGCGCCTTCTTCGTGAAGGTGCGGATGGTGCTCTTGCGCGAGCGGTTCACCAGGCGTCGTTTCTCCGACTGGCGGTGGAACTTCATAGCAGAGGGGGTGCGGGCCATCGTCGATCTCCTACGTGCAGCGGTCGAGCACCTTGCGGTGGGCGTCCGTCAGAAGTGTAGTACCGAGCGAACGCGAGATGCGCTCGCCAACCGGCGCATCGTAGCACACGTCGGCGCGCACGGGTAGCATGCCCGCCATGGAGCGCCACTCACTCGCCGCCGCCGTGTTCGACCGAAGTCACCTGCTCGGGGAGTTCGTCCTCCGCTCGGGCCACGTGTCGCACGAGTACTTCGACAAGTACCGCTTCGAGGCCGATCCGCGCCTGCTGCGGGCGCTGGCCGAGGCGCTCGCCGAGCTGGTACCCGCGGAAACCGAGGTCCTGGCCGGCCTCGAGCTCGGAGGCGTGCCACTGGCCGTGACCCTGGCTCAGGTCACCGGGCTGCCCTGCGCCTTCGTCCGCAAGGCCGCCAAGCCGTACGGTACCCGCCGGGTGGCCGAGGGAACCGACGTGGGGGATCGCCGGGTGTTGGTGGTGGAGGACGTGGTGACGTCTGGTGGCCAGGTGGTGGCGTCCACCGAGGACCTGCGGCTGCTCGGCGCCGTGGTCGAAGACGCGCTGTGCGTGATCGACCGCGAGGCGGGTGGGCCGGAGGCGCTGGCAGCCATCGGCGTGACGTTGCGGCCGCTGTTCACGATGACCGAGCTCAAGGCGGCGGCGGGCACGTAGCTGACCGGACCAGCGAGCGGTCACCGCCGGTCCCGACGCGGCCACGGCTCGGCGCGTGATGGGCGGGGCCTCCGCTGAGCGCCGGCCTGGCACCGGTCGATCAGTGGATGACGGCGCCGGGGATCGCCATGACGGCGACGCTGCCCGGGGCGAACGGCAGGTGGAAGTGGGTCTCCACCTCCATATTGTCGAGGTCGACGACCCAGACCGAGTGGTGACCTGGGTCGGTCACGAAGGCGTGGTCGCCGAGCAGCGCGAAGGCCGGCCGCGGCTGTCCCGCCTCCCAGGCGTCGAGGACTGCGAGGCTGGCGCGCACGTCGCCCGTCATGGGGTCGAGCGCGTGGAGGTGACCGTCGAGCGTGAGCACCACCAGGGTGGATCCATCGTCGGCGAAGCGCATGCCCGCAGGACCCGCGCTGAGCGCAACGGGGGTGAGCGTGGCGCCGTCGGGATCGATCAGCGCGATGCCTGGGCCGAAGTTGCCCACCATCATGGCGCTGCCGGGGTCCGCCGCGAGGGTGCCCACGCGGGCGCGCTCTGGACTGCCGCTCGGGTTGTCGATCTTGACGGACGAGAAGCCGCCCTCGCCGTCGACGGACACGACGAGGACCCCGTCCGCGCAACCGAAGGCGACCGCGTTGCCGCGTACCGCCTGGCCGTGGAGGCCAGGACAGCCGTCGAAGCTGGCGAGTTCGCTGCCGACACGGTCATGGACGCGCACACCCGCCTCGCCCAGGCCGCCGCCGATCAGGTAGCCGTCGACCACCGCGAGCGAGCCGTGGTCCGCGGCCGGGCCTGGCACTTGGACGAAGTCGAGGCTGATGCCCAGCAAGCGGGCGTCGAGCCACGCCATGCTGCCGTCGCCGTCGTTGTACACGGCGATGTCGTTGCCTCGCGCGAAGAAGTGCGTCGGCTGCGGCCCCAGGTTGACCGTCTTGAGCACGTAGGGGGAACCCTGGAGGAGGTCCATGTGGTCGCCGTGGTCGACGACGCTGAGGCCGCTGTGCACGAAGCTGACACGGTTCGCGTCACGGTGCGTGACGGCGGCGAACTGCGCGTTGGGGAGTTGGTGCACGCGTCCGAGACTCGGAACCGTGAAGCGGCCCAGCACATCGCCATCGGCGGCATCGAGCACGAGCAGCTCCGGTCCGTCGAGCGACGCGACGAGCAGGCGAACGCCGGCGAGTTCGCCGTGGTCGTGGCCGAGGTCGTGGTCGCCGTCGTGGTCGTGCTCGTGGCCATGATCGGAGTCGTGATCGTGGTCGTGGTCGTGGCCGTGACCGTTGTCGTCGCCCGCGCTCGGATCGACCACGCGCACGGCGATCGGCGGCGTCGTGTAGCGCAGTTCGCCCCGGTGGGTCCAGGTGAACACCACCTCGCTGACGCCGACGCCGACGCCGCGCACGTGGACGTGGTCGCCGTGATCGACGAACTCGACGACGCCGGCGGGCGCACCGGGCGCCAGCGCGACCCCGAAGTCGTTCACGCTCGGGTCGCCCAAGTCGCGGTCGCGCCCGTCGGCGGACACGATCACCGCGCCCAGCGACACGCGGCCGTCGAGCGGCACGTCCGGGAGACGACCGTGCCAGTGCTCCCCGTGGACGTCCGCAACCGGTGCACGATCGGCTCCGCGGTCGAGGATGACGAACTCGGCGATGGGGCTCTCGTGATCGTGATCGTGCGCATGGTCGTGAGCGGTGGCCCACGCCACGGCGAACAGGGTGAGGACGGCGATGCCGAGGATCGATCGGAGGAACGCTCGCGTCATGGTGACTCCTAGGGCGGCCGTCAGGCCTCGTGGCGAGGCCATCAGGCCCAGTGCTCCTCGAAGGACACGTGCTTGCGGAGGATGGGATCGTCCTTGCGGCGCTCGACCTTGGCGGTGGTCGTGCGGCGGTTCTTCGTGGTGGCGTACGTGGTGCCGGCGCTGCTGCGCAGCAACATCGTGATGCGGGGTCCGTCCTTGGCCACGGTGTTCCTCTCTCCGGGGTGTGAACCTTATTGAGAACGGAGTCTCATTCTCAACACGACGCTCAGTCTACGCATCCCCCCTGGGGCCGTGTCAAGCCTGCCTGCGAACAGCGGCCGACGTACCGTAGACTCGAAGCATGGCAGCCGACAACCTCTTTCTCAAGATCGTGCGCGGCGAGATCCCGGCCGACGTCGTCTACCGCGACGAGCTCGTCACCGCCTTCCGCGACATCAGCCCCCAAGCGCCGGTCCACGTGCTCATCGTCCCGAACCATGCCGTCGAGAGCGCAGCCGAGGCGGGCCCCGCAGACGAGCCGGCGCTCGGCCGCCTGTTCACGGCGGCGCGCCGCATCGCCGAACAGGAGGGGCTGATCGAAGACGGCTACCGGTTGATCGTCAACTGCGGACCGCACGGGGGCCAGGAAGTGCCTCAACTTCACCTGCATCTCATGGGCGGCGAACCGCTCGGCCCCATGCGCAGCCGAAGGCGAGGGGGCTGAGGTGTCCAGCGACGCCCAGAGCGGCCGCGCCGCCGAAGGCCGCGGCGGCGAGCGCCTCCCGCCCGACATGCGAAGCACCTCTCAACGACGTGCGATCCTGCAGGCCCTCGACGAAGCGCCCGGTCCGCTGACGCCGCATCAGGTGCTCGAACGCGCCGGCGCCATCCAGGGATCGCTCGGCCTCGCCACCGTCTACCGCAACCTCGCGACCCTCGAGGAGGCCGGCGAGATCGTGGCGGTGCATCTGCCGAACGAGACGCGGCGCTACGAGCCGACCGGCCGCGGCCACCACCATCACTTCCGCTGCGACAACTGCGAGGGTGTGTTCGAGCTCGCCACCACCTGCCCGGTGGCGGTGCTCGAGGGCGTGACGTTGCCCGGCGGCTTCGAAGTGCGCGGCCACGCCCTGACGCTCTACGGGCTGTGCCCGCGCTGCCGAGGGGCGTGAGGTGGGGCTCGTTCCCGCGCCGGATGGCGGCCGCGGGCTGGGCCGCCTGCGCCTGTTGGCTTCACTGCTGACCATGCTCGCGTCGTTCGCGCTCGCCTTGCCGGCGGCCGCCCAAGGCGAGCCGGCGGCCACGCAGAGCGAGCCGATGGGGTATCTCGAGGGGCGCATCGTCGAGATCGTGCAGCGCACCGGGCAGGACGACATCGCCCTGGTGCAGTCCAACGGCCGGGTGATCGAGGCCGTCATCCCGCCCGACGACCCCTTCGGTGACATCGTCCTCCCCCCCTACCGCGTCGGTGAGCGCGTGGAGCTCTACGTCTCGCCCGGCCCCGACGGACGCCCCGTGTTCGTGGTCACGGACTGGGTGCGGCGGCCAGCGCTCGCCTGGCTCGTCGCGCTGTTCGCCCTGGTGTCGTTCGTGGTGGCGCGCTTCAAGGGGCTGCGCGCGATCGTTTCGACGGGCGCCAGCCTGGGGATCGTGGTCACGTTCATCGTGCCGCAGATCCTCGCGGGCACGAACCCGGTGCTCGTATCGCTGGTGGGGGTCGGCGGCATCCTGATCCTCGCGATCTACTTCGTGCACGGCGTGAACTGGAGCACCTCCGCGGCCCTGGCCGGAACCGTGCTGGCGGTGGTGGCGACGATGCTGCTCGCGCTGGTGTTCACCGACCTGGCGCGGCTGACCGGCCTCGGTAACGAGGACGCCATCTTCCTGCTGGCGGCCGCACCGCAGGTGGCGCTCAAGGGCTTGCTGCTGGCGGGGCTCCTGATCGGCGCGCTCGGCGCCCTCACCGACATCACCATCGTGCAGGCATCGGTGGTTCGGGAGCTCGCGCACACCGACCCAAGTCTGAATCTCGCCGCGCTCTACGGTCGTGCGATGAACGTGGGCCGCGACCACGTCGGCTCGCTGGTCAACACGCTGGTGCTGGCCTACACCGGGGCGAGCCTCTCGCTGCTGATCCTGCTCAACGTGGGCGAGTTCGGTGTCGAGCGGGCGCTCAACCTGGAGCTCGTCGCCAGCGAGGTGGTGCACACCCTGGTGGGCTCCATCGGCCTCGTGCTCGCCGTTCCGATCACCACCCTGCTGGCCGCACTGCTCTTCCGTGGCGACCGCATCCCCATCGCCCCCGGCGAACTCTCGCACGCGCATCACCACTGACGGCCCTCACCGTGGAGCTCACCGCCCTCGACCTGATCCCCGCCGCGCTCGCGCTCGACGCCGACGCGTTCGCGACGCTGCTGGCCCGACCGCGCTTCGGGCTGCGCGGGGCGCTGGTGATCGTGTTCCTGGCGGGCTTGTCCACCGAGTTCGGGCAGAGCGTCGTGCTGTTCGCCAACCGCGTGTCGCCGCGCCGCTTCGTCGCGACCTTGTTGGTGCAGGCGCTCCTGTTCGTGCTCACGTTCCTCGCCTGGGTGGCCACCGTATGGCTCGTCGGCACCCTCTTGATGGGGCGGCCCGTGCCGTTCGCTGCCGCCGCGGCCACGATCGGGCTCGCCTACGCCCCGCAACTGCTCAACTTCCTGGTGCTCACCCCGTATCTCGGTTCCGGGGTCGGGGTGGCGCTGTCGGTGTGGACGCTGCTCGCGACGCTGGTGGCCATCGCCGTGACGTTCGATCTCGGCCAGGGCGAGACCGTGTTGGTCGCGCTCGCTGGCTGGCTGGTGGCGCAGGCGCTGGAGCGCACCGTCGGGCGACCCGTGGCGCGTATCGGCCACTGGGTGCGGCGCCTCGCCGCCGGCACCGAACTGCGGCCCTTCGACCCGCCGCCGGGGATGTGGCCTCGATGAACATCTTCGATCCCGTCACGGTGCTGGTCGTGGCGCTCTTGGCGCTGCTCCTCTCGGGCGCCTTCGCACCGCTCGAGGCACTCGGCTGGTGGGCCGGCTGGTACGGCGACCGAGCCGACGAGGAACCCCCACCGCGGGAGCGTGAGCCCACCATCATCCAGCCGCCGCGCAGCGGTATCGCGAACCGCTACGTGGTCTTCCTGTCGGGCATCGACAGCGTCTCCGACGAGCCCGTCCCGCGCCGCCAGGTGCGCTTCCTGGAGCGACTGCGAGAGGAAGTGCCCGACGCCGTGGTGCTGCAGGTGTTCCCCTACTCGGTCACCAACCGCGCGTTGACCGGCGAGCGGGTGTTCGCGCGCTTCTGGCGCTGGGCGCTGCGGCAGAAGCTCGGCACGCGCCGCATCGAGAAGATCGCCGGCATGCTCATCAACCTGCGCAACACCTGGCAGGTCCTGGTCTCGGCCGATCATCGCTACGGCCCCTTCTACGACCGTGGCAGCGCCGCGCTGATGGTGCGGCAACTGCGTCGCGCCGGCTACGAAGACGGCTCCGGCCTCCCCGTGGTCCTGATCGGCTACTCCGGCGGCGGCCAGATCGCCATCGGCGCCGCGCCCTTCGTGCGCGAGGCGTTGGGAGGGCCGATCTGGGTCCTGTCGCTCGGCGGCGTGCTGGCGGCCGATCCGGGCCTGCTGTCGGCCCAGCACGTGGTCCATGTCATCGGCACGGGGGACGGCGTCCAGCGGATGGGCGCGCTGCTGTTCCCGGGGCGCTGGCCGCTGTTCCCCCACTCGCCCTGGAACCGAGCCCGCAAGTACGGCAAGCTGCGCACGGTGGTGATCGGACCGTGCAACCACACCGGTGACGATGGCTACCTCGATGACGCCGTCCACGTGGCCGACGGCCGCAGCTACTTCGAGGTCACGGTCGACGTGATGGCGTCGCTGGTGGATGACCCCAAGGCGCCGCCACCGGTGGCGCTGCCTCTGGGCGCTGCGGCCTAGGCGGCAGCGCAGGCGTCACGCGTGTTCGCCCCAGACGCGCCGCAAGCCGTCGCACACCTCGCCCAGCGTGGCGCGCCGACGAAACGCCTCGCACACGAACGGCAGCAGTGGCTGATCGGTCGCGGCCGCTCGCTCCAAGCGCTCGACCGCGCTCGAGGCGGCGGCACCGTCGCGAGCCGCTCGGAACGCCGAGAGTTGCTCGACGCGCGCGGACTCGACGGCGGGATCGATGCGCTGTGCCGGTACCTCCGGGGTGCCGTCCTCGACGAAGCGGTTCACGCCCACCACCACCTGCTCCCCCGACTCGACGCGGCGCTGATGCTGGTAGGCCGCCTCCTCGATGGCGTCTTGCAAGAAGCCCTGCTCGATCGCCGCGACGCTGCCGCCGCGCTCCTCGATCGCCTCGATGAGCGCCAGCGCCTCGCGCTCGAGCGCGTCGGTGAGATGCTCGACGTAGTAGCTGCCGGCCAATGGATCGATGACCGCGGGCACGCCCGTCTCGAACGCCAGCACCTGCTGGGTGCGCAGCGCCAGCGTCGCGGCCGCCTCGGTCGGCAGCCCGAGCGCCTCGTCGTAGGCGTTGGTGTGCAGGCTCTGGGTGCCGCCCAGCACAGCCGAGAGCGCCTGATAGGCGGTGCGCACGAGGTTGACCAGCGGCTGCTGGGCCGTCAGCGTCGAGCCGCCCGTCTGGGTGTGGAAGCGCAGCGCCTGGGCCCGCCGATCATCGACGCCGAAGCGCTCGTGCATGATCGTGGCCCACAGCCGCCGGGCGGCGCGGAACTTGGCGACCTCGTCGAGGAGCTGCCCGTGACAGGCGAAGAAGAACGACATCCGGGCCGCGAACGCTTCGAGCGCGAGGCCGGCGGCTTGGGCTGCACGCACGTAGGCGATCGCGTTCGCCAGCGTGAAGGCGAGCTCCTGCGCAGCCGTGGCCCCGGCCTCGCGCATGTGGTAGCCGGAGACGGAGATCGCGTTCCAGCGTGGCAGGTGCGTCGCACACCAGCCGATCACGTCGATGGCGAGGCGCAACGACGGTGACGGCGGGAAGATGTAGGTCCCACGGGCGACGTACTCCTTGAGCACGTCGTTCTGGACGGTTCCACCGAGCCGCTCGAGGGGCGCACCCTGGCGCTCGGCCTCCAGGGCGTAGAGCGCCAGCAGCATCGCCGCCGGCGCGTTGATGGTCATCGAGGTGGTGACGTCGGCCAGCGCGATGCCATCGAACAGCGTGCGCATGTCGTCGACCGTGGCGATGGACACACCGACCCGGCCGACCTCGCCGCGCGCGCGCTCGTCGTCGGGGTCGAGGCCCAGCTGCGTGGGCAGGTCGAACGCCACCGAGAGCCCGCTCACCCCCTGCTCGCGCAGGAAGCGGTAACGCCTATTGCTCTCCTCGGCGGTGCCGAAGCCGGCGTACTGGCGCATGGTCCAGAGCCGACCGGTGCTGTACATCTGGGGGTAGATGCCGCGGGTGAACGGATACTGACCGGGCTGCCCCAGCCGCCGCGCGAGTCCCGGCGGCGGGGCGTCGTAGATGCGCTCCATGCCGGGCATGATACGGGGACCGAGCGCCGTTCCCGGCCCCGACCGTGGCGACGAGCGGCGCGCCTCAACGGCGCCGCCGGCACGCCCGCGCGAAGGCGGGCCTGCCGGCGACGCTTCCTCTGTGCTACGTCAGGTCAGGTCGACGTGTCGCGATCCTTACAGGCCGCGGTCGTCGATGACGTTGTCGACCGTATGGATGACGTTGCCTTCCGCCTCGATGTCCGCGGCGATCACGGTCACGGCGTCGTTGATCACGAGGTCGTCGCCGACCTGTTCGACGAAGAGGTTCTCGCCGTCGATCGTCTGCAGACCGAGCGGTGCGCCGGCGGCGGCCGCGATCTCCAGCATCAGCTCCTCCGCCGTCCAGCGGCCTTCCACCACGTGGAGGCCGAGGCCATCACGCAGCTCCGGGCTGGCGACGAACTCGTCGATCGTCATGCCGCGCTCGCTGGCGGCTCGCTCGAGCGCCTCGTCGCTGGGCGCGAAGACCGTGTAGGGCCCTGCGGCCATGTCCTCGACGACCGGCGCCGCTGCGAAGATCGCCGCGAAGCGCTGCAGTTCAGGAACCGCCGCGGCGCTGGTGCTCACGTTGCGCGCGTCGTCGGTGGCGGTCACCGGCGCGAACTGCTCGGGCGTCGCGCCGATCTGCTCGGTCGCCGCGGTCGTGCCGAGGAAGGCATCGATGGTGTGGACGACGTGGTCCTGGGCCTCGAGGTCAGGGGATTCCAAGGCTGCGACGTCGTCGAACACGATGGCGTCGTCGACCAGGCTCACCAGGACCGGTCGGCCGTCCATCGTATCCAGCGTCACCGGCATGCCGCCGGCAGCGTCGATCTCACTGCGCAGGTCGGCCTCGGTCCAGCGGCCCTCCACGACGTGGTAGCCGAACCACTCGAACAGTTCGTCACTGGCGAGGAACTCGTCGATGGTGATGCCGCGCTCGAGCGCCGCCTGCTCGAAGGCCGCATCGGTGGGTGCGAAGACCGTGTAGGGGCCCTCTGCCAAGTCCTGGCCACCGGGCCACGCCTCGAAGGCTTGCGAGAAGCGGCCGAGCTCGGGCACACCGGCCGTGACGTCCGTCAGGGTCCTGCCGGCGTAATCGTCGTGCTGATCCGCCGAGGCCGAACCGCCGACGAAGGCGAATGCAAGGGTGAGCGCGAGTAGGCTGCGGATGATCATGACGTTCCTCCTCTTTGGACTCGCCGACGCACAGAGCGCCGGTCGGGTGCGCGGCCGGCTCGTCGCTTCGCCGCGTCCGGTGAACGGCGAGTGGCGCGCACCAGGTGAGCATAAGAACGGAACCTTAGCCATGTGTTGGTGCCACTTGAGAAGTACTGCCATCGGGTGAGGGCTCGCGGATCATGTCGGCGTGAACATGCGCGAAGGGACTGTCACGTCCGTCAGCCGCGCAGCGACGCTTCCTCACCGTGTTTCATCTTCGAACCCGCCACACCTTCGTTCGAGTCGCGAATCGACCTCGCCGACCTCGCTCATCTCGAATCCTTGTCGTGCTGAACGTGCTCAGGGGAGCCGTCGGCTCCTCCGTAGGGGACCGCTGCGGCTGGGCCTCAGGCCCGGGCACCGCCCTGCCCGACCACGCACGAGTACGATGAGCCACGGAGGCAAACCATGAACTACCGAAGACTCGGCCGCAGCGGCATCAAGGTCAGCAGCGTCAGTATCGGCGCTTGGACGACCTACGGCGACAGTGTCCAGGACAAGGGGCTGACCAAGGACATCGTGGCCAAGGCGTTCGAGGAGGGCATCAACTTCTTCGACAATGCCGACGCCTACGCCGCCGGCAAGGGCGAGGCGATCCTCGGTGAGGTGTTCGAGGACCTCGCCATCCCACGCCACCACCTGGTGCTCTCGAGCAAGGTGTTCTGGCCGCTCTCGGACGACATCAACGACCGCGGCCTGTCGCGCAAGCACGTCCTCGAGTCGATCGACATGTCGCTCGAGCGGATGCGCACCGATTACGTCGACATCTACTTCGCGCACCGCTACGATCCCGAGACGCCGATGGACGAGATCGTCGAAGTGTTCAGTGACGTGGTGCGCTCCGGCCGCTCGCACTACTGGGGGACCAGCGAGTGGAGCGCCGCGCAGATCGCCGAGGCGCACACCTTCGCGCAGGCCAACGGGCTCGTGGCGCCGGTGACCGAGCAGCCACAGTACTCGATGCTCTACCGCGAGCGCGTGGAACAGCAGATCCTGAGCGTGACCGAGCCCAAGGGCATCGGCCTGGTGGTGTGGAGCCCGCTCGCCATGGGCATGCTCACCGGCAAGTACGACGACGGCCTGCCAGAGGGTTCACGCTTCGCCAGGTCGGAGGGCTTCCGCAAGACCTTCTTCAACGATGTCAACGTCGCCAAGGTCAAGGCGCTCAAGCCGCTGGCCGATGAGCTCGGCATCACCCGCGCGCAACTCGCCCTCGCCTGGGTACTGCGCCAGCCCGGCGTGTCGAGCGTGATCACGGGTGCCACCAGCGTCGAGCAGCTGCTCGACAACGTGGCCGCCGCGGAGGTCGAACTCGACGCTGCCGCGCTCGACCGCATCGAGACGATCCTCGCCGACTGAGCACCATGCCGGCGATGCGCCTCTATCGAGCCGCCAGCCTCCGCGCCGCAGACGCCGATGCCGCGGCCGCTGGCGTCGCGACGACCACGCTGATGCTCCACGCCGGGCTGGAGGTCGCGAGCGTCGCCTTGCGCCGCTGGCCGCACGCGCCGCGCGTGCTGGTCGTCTGCGGCCCCGGCAACAACGGCGGCGACGGCTTCGTGTTGGCGCAGGCCCTCGCTGCTGCGGGACGCGCCGTGACGGTGGCCGAACTGCGCCCCGGCGGCGCGCAGGGCGACGCCGCCTGGGCGCGTCGGCGTCTCGTCGATGCCGGCGTGCCGATCACCTGGTTCCCCGCCGAGGGCGAACCTGCCAGCGCTGGCCCCGCCGACCTCCCGGTCGCGGCCCACGATCTGATCGTCGACGCCCTCTTCGGCACCGGGCTGACGCGGCCGCTCGAGGGCACCGGCGCCACCTGGGTGGAGGCCATCAACGCCAGCGGCAAGCCGGTGCTGGCCGTCGACGTTCCCAGCGGTGTCGATGCCGACGTGGCCGTGCCGCCGGGCATCACCATCGAAGCCGCGCTCACCGTGCAGCTCGCCGGAGCGGTGCCGGCCTCGCTCCTCGCACCCGCCTGCGCCGCGTTCGGCGAAACGCGCGTCGTCGCGATCGGCATCCCCGAGCACGTGCTCGAAGCGCGCGCCGAGGCCCGCGCGGTAGACGAGGAATGGGTGCGGGCCCTGACTCCGCGGCGCGCGGCCGACGCGCACAAGTACGCGGCCGGTACGGTGATGGTGGTCGGCGGATCGCGCCGCTACGCAGGCGCACCCGAGTTGAGCGCCCGCGCCGCCTATCGGGCCGGTGCCGGCCTGGTGACGCTGATCGCGCCGGCGCGCGCGCCGGCGGCCTGGCCGGAGGTGGTGTGGGAGCCGCTTGAGCGCGGCGAGGATCTCGCCGCTGCGGTGGCGCGCGTGATGCGCGCGCCCGGCGGCGAGCGACGGGCCGGCGCCGCGCTCGCCGGCCCCGGACTCGAGGTCGGGCCCGACGTCATGGCAGGCATCGTCGCCACGTTGCGCGGTCCGCTGGTGCTCGACGCCGGCGCGCTCCATCCGGACCTTCGCAGCGTCGTGCGCCGCCACGGCCACTGCGTGCTCACACCCCACGCGGGCGAGGCCCAGCGCCTGCTCGAGGCGCTGCCGGAGGGCGATGGGGGCACGCTGCATGCACGCCGAGACCCGATCGGGGCCGCCCTGAGACTCGCCCGCGAGTGGCAGGCCGTGTGCGTGTTGAAAGGTCCGGGCACCGTGATCGCGGACGCGAGCGGGCGCTGGACCATCAGCGCCGCAGGCACCCCGGCACTCGCCACCGGAGGCACGGGTGACGTGCTGGCCGGCGTGATCGCGGCCTTCCTGGCCACGGCTCTCCGGGGCGCGGCCGGAGACGCCGGTGGCGCCTCTGCCTGGGCCGTGAGCGCCGCGGCCGTGCATCTGCACGGCCTGGCCGGCCGCCGCGCTGCCGCGCGCGGCCCCGGCGTGGTGGCGAGCGACGTGGTCGAGGCGCTCCCGACCGTGCGGCGCGAGCATGCCTGAGGCCCCGCGTCGGTCTCCGAGCGACCGAGGCCGCCGCACGTGATCCGCGTGCAGGTCTCGGCCTCGAGCGCGAACCTGGGTCCCGGCTTCGACTGCCTCGGGCTGGCGCTCGACTTGCAGCTCACCGTCGAGGCGCACCTGGGTCAAGGCGACGCGCTTCGCTACGAAGGCGACGGCATCGTCGCCGACCGGCCCGACAACCTGATCCATCAGGGCTTCCGACGGGCCTACGCCGCGGTGGGCCAGGACCCGCCGAGCGTGGCGTTCCACGCACGCAACCCGATCCCGTTGGGGCGCGGGTTGGGCTCGAGCTCGGCCGCGCTGGTGGCCGGTGCCGCAATCGCCGACGCTGCGCTCGGCGGCGCGCTCGGCCGTGACGGGGTGTTCGACCTGACTGCCGCGATCGAGGGGCATCCCGACAACGTGGGGCCGGCGGTCTACGGCGGCCTGACCGTGGCCGCCGAGCGGGCCGATGGGCAGGGCTTCGATACCGCCGTCCTAGCGCTGCCGCCGCGCTGGCGGTTGCTGTTCGGCGTCCCCGCCTTCGAACTGCCGACCGAGCGCGCCCGCGCGGCCTTGCCGCAACGAGTCAGCCGCCGCGACGCGGTCCTCACCGCCTCGCGCACGGCGCTGTGGGTGCTGGCGGCCGCTCGCGACGAGCCTCAGCTCCTGCGGACCGCGTCTCTGGACGTGCTGCACGAGCCCTACCGCGAACCGCTGGTGCCGGGGTTGGCCGCGGCCCGCACGGCCCTGCTCGCGGCAGGTGCGTACGCCGCCTTCCTCTCGGGCGCCGGCCCCAGCCTGGCGGCGGTGGCGCCGGCTGCGGCGCTGCCCGCCTGTCGACGGGTGCTGGCGGGCTTCGCCGGGGACGCTGCTCGCGTACTCGAGCTACGTCCCGGGGGTGGCTACGAGGTCTCGCTGCACGGCGCAACCGCCGATCGAGCCGCCGGCTAGCGCGGCTCGCGCCTGGCGGCGCTGAAGACGCGGTACCCGCGGACGTCGGCGGGCGTCAGGTCACGCAGGGAGCCCCACTCACCCAACAGACGCTCGAACGGCAGGGCCGCGTTGGCGACCAACCACAACCGGCCGCCGGGCCGCAACGCGGCGCCCGCTGCGGCGACGAAGCCTGCCGACAGGGCCGCCACGACCCGCCGTCCCACGTGGAAGGGAGGGTTGGTGAGCACGACGTCGTAGCCGTGTGCCTCGGGGACGTCGAGCGTGAGGTCGGACCACACGGCACGCGCCGCGCCCTGGCCCGGCAGGACGGCCCGGGTACTGCGTACGGCCGCCAGATCGTCGTCGAGCGCGAGCACCTCGGCGGCGCCGGCCCGCAGCGCCCGCAGTGCCAACACGCCGCTGCCGCAGCCGAGGTCGACCACGCGCGACCCGGCGAGTTCACCCGCCGCGCCGACCGCCTCGAGCGCCCTCAACAGGGCGGCGCTGCCGGCATCGAGGCGGTCGGCGGCGAAGGTACCCACGAGCGTGCGCATCGGCCCGTCCGGCCCGACCCAGTCGAGCCAGGGTTCGGGGGCGGCCGCGTTGGGCCGCGGCCGCGTCAACTCGACCACGCGCCAACCGCCGGCGCGGTTGACCACGCTCACCCCCTCGAAGCGCTCGGCAGCCATCCGCTCGGCGCGCTTCGCCCCCTCGTCCTTGTGCCATACGCTCACCAGCCGACCTGTCGGCAGCAGCGCCCGCGCCCAGCCGTCGAGTTCGGCCACGATCCGCGCCCAGCCCCGCTCGTTCGGCGGGCGCCACCACGCCTCGGCCACGCTCCGCGGGGCGAGGTCCCAGGGGTGATCGGCGCGTACTCGCGCGGGCGTCACCCCGAGCGCCAGGACCGCACGACGCGCCGCCGCGGAGCTGACCAGCGCCGCGCCGCCGGAGGCGCCGCCGGGGTC
>SLRS01000236.1 GCA_007130855.1 Trueperaceae bacterium
CAAGGCAAGCCCATCATCGGTTCCGGAGCAGGCACCGGCATCTCGGCCAAGTTCGCCGAGGCCGGCGGCGCCGACATCCTCATCATCTACAACTCCGGCCGTTACCGCATGGCGGGTCGAGGCTCGCTGACGGGACTGTTGGCGTACGGCGACGCCAACGCGATCGTCATGGAGATGGCGAGCGAGGTGCTGCCGGTGGTCCGCAACATTCCGGTGCTGGCGGGCGTGAACGGCACCGACCCCTTCCGCCTCATGCCGGTCTTCCTGCAACAGGTTCGCGACGCCGGCTTCTCCGGCGTGCAGAACTTCCCGACCGTCGGGCTCATCGACGGTACCTTCCGCGAGAATCTGGAAGGTACCGGGATGCGCTACGACATGGAAGTCGACATGATCCGCCTCGCCCACGAGATGGACATGTTCACCTCGCCGTACGCATTCAACGAAGACGAAGCCATCGCGATGACGCAGGCGGGCGCCGACCTGCTCGTGGCGCACATGGGGCTCACGACGGCCGGCACGATCGGCGCCACGGTCGCCATGACGGTCGAGGATGCCGCGAAGCGCGTCATGGAGATGGCCGAGGCGGCCTGGAAGGTCCGCAAGGACACCCTGGTCATGTGCCACGGCGGACCGTTCGACGAGCCCAGCAACGTCGGGAAGGCGCTCAGGATGATGCCAGGCATCGCCGGCTTCTATGGCGCCTCGAGCACCGAACGGCTGCCGACGGAGCGTGCGATCAAGGCGCAAGTCGAGGAGTTCAAGGCGCTCGAGCTCGGTTGAGCCAGTGACCGCGACGCATGGCGCAGGCGGCGAACCCGCCTGCGCCATGCGCTGCTTTGGCACATGCCCTGACCGTCGAGGTCCGAGAAGGTTCCGCGCTGCCGGGTGCGCACCGCCCGCGAGCCGTGTCGCGACCAAGGCGCTGCGAGGACCCGACGATCAGCGGGCCTCGCGCGTGTCTGCACGCGCTGAGCCTACGGGGCGTGGCCGCGCGGCTCGAGGCCGGGCCCTGAGCATGGCGGCACGATACCGTCAGCGCCAGGAGGGTTGCGATGCAGACGAACGAGGAGCGACCGAGCGAGCGGCGAACGAACGAGGAGATCGTCTTCAGCGAGCCCGGGGTGGTGAGGATCGAGCCGTGCGAGGTGGGCGAGCCCGGCGCCGGTGAGGTGCTGATCCGCACGCGCTCGACGCTGATCAGCACCGGCACCGAGCTGACCGTGCTCGCCGCGGACTACCCGGAGGGTTCGCAGTGGGCGGCGATGTTCCCGTTCCCGGTGCAGCCCGGCTACGACAACGTCGGCGAGGTGGTGCAGGTCGGGCCGGGGGTGGATCCGGCGTGGACCATGCGGCGCGTCGGCACCCTGGCGCGGCACGCGAAGTACGTGGTGGCGGCGGTCGAGGACTGCCGGCCGGTGCCGGATGCGGTGAGCGACGAGCAGGCGGCGTTCTTCACCATCGCCGAGATCGTGATGAACGGCGTGCGCCGCAGCCGGCTCACCTGGGGCGAGTCCGCGGTGGTGTTCGGCTTGGGCCTGCTCGGTCAGCTGGCGGTCCGCCTCTGCCTCCATGCCGGGGCGAGTGCGGTGATCGCGGTCGACGTCGCGCGCTCGCGATTGGCGTTCTTGCCCGATGATCCGCGGGTGCATCCGGTGCAGGCGCAGGAGGCGTCGGTCGAGGCCGTGGTTCGGGAGGTCACGCGCACGCGGATGGCCGACGTCGCCTTCGAGGTGACCGGCGAGCCCGATCTGCTCGTGGGACAGCTCGCGGCGTTACGCAACCAGGGCCGCTTGCTGGTGCTGAGTTCCCCGCGCGGCCCGGCGACGCTCGACCTGCACGATCACGTGGTGGCTCGCAGCGTCAGCATCATCGGCGCGCACAACGTGTCGCACCCGAGGCGGGCGACACTGGAGGACCCCTGGGTGGCGCAGCGTCACGGCGAGCTGTTCTTCGACGCCGTGGCGGGCGGCCAGATCGACGTCGAGGCGCTCCTGACGCACCGGCGGCCGTACCGCGACGCCCCGGAGCTCTATGCCATGCTGCTGCGCGATCGCTCGAGCCTCATGGGCGTGGTGTTGGACTGGTAGGAGCGGGCCCGACCGGGCGCTCGGCCACTTCGCGCGTAGTGGCGCACAGACGCGCCGCCGCGCGTGGTACACGATAGGGAAATGGACGACGCCCGGATCGGCCACGCTGACGGCCGCGCCCCGTTCATCCCGGTGATCATGGCCGGCGGTCGGGGGCAGCGCTTCTGGCCCCTCTCGACCGCAGCGCGCCCCAAGCAGTTCCTCGATCTCGAGCAGCGTGGGCGCAGCATGCTGCAGACCACCTTCGACCGGCTGCTGCCGCTCGCCGGGGTGCCGGAGAACGTGTACGTGGCCACCGGCAGTCGCTACGTGCCACTCGTGCGCGAGCACCTGCCGGAGGTGCCGCTGTCGAACGTGATCGTGGAGCCCACCGCTCGCGACAGCGCGCCGGCGGTGGCGCTGGCGAGCCTGGCGATCACCGAGCGGCTCGGCCCGGTGACGCTCGGCTTCTTCAGCAGCGACCACCGCATCGAGGACGAGACCGCCTTCCAAGCGGCCGTGCGCAGGGCGATCGCGCTCGCTGAGGGCGAGTCGGGGCTGGTGACGCTGGGCATCGCGCCCACGCGCGCGGCCACCGCCTACGGCTACATCGAGATCGGCGAGGCCGCCGGCGACGGCTTCCGGGTGCGCCGCTTCGTCGAGAAGCCCGACGCCGAGCAGGCGCGCGAGTACCTGCGCGCCGGCAGGTTCGTGTGGAACGCCGGCATCTTCGTGTGGCGCGGCGACGTGATCCTGCGCGAACTCGACGCGCACGCGAGCGACATCATGGTGCCGCTGCGGCGCGCGGTCGAGGAGCGCAGCCTGGCCGAGGTGTTCCCGACGCTGCCGGCGCGCAGCATCGACTACGCGGTGATGGAGTACACCGAGCACGCCTTCGTGGTGCCGGCCGATTGCGGCTGGGACGACGTCGGCGACTGGGTGGCGCTGGAGCGGGTGCTGCAGGGCACGGCGGGCGCCGACGGCGCCAACACGGCGGTGGGGCGCCACGTGGCGGCCGCTGCCAGCGGCAACTTGGTGTACGCCGATGACGAGGACGACCTGGTCGTGACCATCGGGGTCCACGACCTGGTGGTGGTCAAGCACGGCGCCACGGTGCTGGTGGTGGCGAAGGACGCGGTGGAGACGGTGAAGGCGCTGCTGGCGGAGGGGTCGTTGGCGTGAGGTTGGCGGAGCTCGACCAGGAGTTCTGCCGGCGAAGGACACGCACGTACGTGGAACAGGGCTTGCCATGGACGTATGGACGCGCGGTGGCGACAGCTCCAGGAACTGGCCATCAAGCGGCACGGGCACTTCACGACCGGTCGGGCCGAAGCGGTCGGTTTCACGCGTCCTGCGCTGCACTATCGAGTCGGCTCGGGGCTCATCAGCCGGCGCATCGGTGGCGTGTACCGCTTCACCGCGCACCCACCAAGTGAGCGAGATCGTGAGACGGAGCTTGCTCTGGGCGGAGTCGAACCACCCCGTCGCGCTGCTCGACGTCGTCGTGGACGCATACTCGGAGGATCAGCTTCGGCTGATCCAACGCCTGGCGCTGACGCGCCGTGTCAAACGCCTGGGCGACGTCGCCGCCCCACGTCGCGAGGTGCCTTCGGTGAGCGCCGCGTCCGAGCATCACCGCGAAGCGCCGACCGAACCCCCCTCCTGCACGTTCTCCAACACGCGGATCAGGTCTGGGAGCCGATCGAAGCGGTCGAGGCGCAGCCCGACCGCGCCGCCACCGGTACTCGGATGGATGAACTCCGGCTCCGGCGCGAGTCCGAAGCGACGGTAGAAGGCCCGCCGGAAGAAGTCCTGCACCGCCTCCACCGACACCTGCCGGGTGTCGATGTGCAACTGGAAGTAGTCGCCTTGGCCGGCGGCGTTGACGCGCACGGCAGTGGCGTCGGGGCCGAAGGCCCGTTTCAGCATCGCCTCGGCCAGGTCGATCAGGGCCAAGCCCCGGAAGAAGTTGCTGCCTTCGAGCTGGTACAGCGAGGCCGGAGGGTCGTGCGCGAGCGCCTGGTCGTCGAGACCGCGGTTGAAATCGACCGGTCTCGCGTCGGCTCGCGTCAGCCATTGCGCCATGCGTTCGGGTCCGCTCCGCCCGGCTTCCCACGCCGCTTCGTTCATCATGGCGTCGGCGTCGGGCAGCGCGGCGGGGTCGATGTCGAAGCAGCGGTCGCCGCCCTGCGAGCGGGTGACGGTTTCGATCCAGGACTCGGGGTCATGGAGCAAGCGGCTGTTCTTGACGACCTCCGCGAAGAGGTAAGCGACGATGGCCCTGAGGGGAACGCCCGCTTCCAACTCGAAGCCGCCCAGGGCGGAAGGGCGCCGCAGCAAGGGCTCGCGCCAGCCCTCCATGAGCGCGCGCAAGGTGGCGTCCGCCTTGCCGGCCGCTTCTTGGGCGGTCGCGTTCCGGTTGGTTCGCCACTCGGCGATCAGCCAGTCGCGCCTCTGCTGCAAGCGCCGATCGAGCGCCTCGCGTGAGATCCGCAGGGGCAGTTGCCGCAGCGTGTCCGTCACCCAGCGGGCGGTCTCGGGGCCGAGCGTTCCGGTCTGCAGCAGGTCGGCCTGTAGGTGCGGGAAGAAGTCCTCGTCCAGCGGCAGCTCGAGCAGGATCGCCGCCATCTCGGCGGCCTTGCCGGTCAGCTTGCGGATCTCCCCGGTGGTCGGCAGCGGCCCGTGTTCGGAGGCGCCGTACATGCCGTACGACCACTGCCAGGCCTCGCGGTCGCGATCGACCGAGTACGGGAAGATCACCCGGAAGCGGTCGGTGGGGACCGGGTAGACGCCGAGCAGGCGGAAGTTGTCGCGCGGGTTCGAGGAGATGAGCGCACCCCGGCCCGCGACGCCCTTCTGCTCGGTGGCCTGGTCGAGCGAGCCGGCGCGCACGCCGGTGCCGTACTCGGCCTGGCAGGCGAGGTGCACCAGCAGGTCCGGGGGGATGCCGAGGTCATAGAGCGCGTTGACGGCGTTCTTGACCGCCACCGTGACGGCCGAGGAGCTCGAGAAGCCGCCGCGCGGGATGCGGCCGGTGGTCGCGAGCCGGAGGCCGCGAAAGGCTTCTTTGCCAAGCGCGCGCTGGACCTTCGCGCCGATGGCGCCCTGCCGCAGCGTGCGCACCGAGGCGATGGCATTGCCGATGAGCGAGAAGGGACGGCGCATACCGTTCGACACCCACAGCGCCGGCGGCGGCAGCGGCAGCCCGGCCTGCTGACGGCGCTCGATCTCGTCACCCGAGAAGTAGCCGAGCGAGAGCAGCATACGTTCGGCCATGCGGGTGCCGAAGCCCTCGAACGCGTACCAGTCGCTGATCTCCTCGCCGGGGTACATCGACTCGTCGTCGGCCGGCAGGGCGTCGAGCCGCTCGTGGTACTCGGCGTCGGTGGGGAAGAGGTGGATCGCGCCGTCCTCGGCCTCCTGCACCAGCACGACGATCTGCTCGCGCCCGCTGGCGTCGGCCGCGCCGATCGGCATCTGCCAGGCGGGGCCGAAGAAGCGCCCCATGTCGGGGTGCATGAAGGCGATGCGCAGCCGCCCACCCGACACGCCGACCGCGACCGGGCGGTCCTTTTCAAAGCCCTGCCGATCTCGCTGTGCCGTATCGACCAGTTCGCGTAGTTGCGCCGCGATCGCGGCCGTTTGGCCCCCCGGCCGATTCTCGCGCAGGACCTTCGCCGCGCGCTCCAACGCGTCGCCCGTCGCCACCGGCTTCGCTCGCCGCTCGAACAGCCCCTCGAGCAAGGCCAAGTCCTGAGGACGGGTCACGTCGGCGCTCAGCCAGTCGTACTCGGTGTCCGTGGGCTCCATCGTCAGGGCTTGAACGTCGCCGCCTCGGGCGGCGATCGTCTCCACGACGTCGGTGAGGTAGAACTGGCCTTGCGCGTTGTCGTTCGTCAGGCCGGCCAGGCTGGTGCGCAGGAGTTCGGCCCGCGCCACGTACAGCGGGCAGTTCGCTTCCGTCGTGTGCTGCCATGCCGCCTTGCGTTCCTCATCGGGGCAGGCGTCGATGTCGCGTTGCTCGACGATGCGGACGACCCGACCGTGCGCGTCGCGCACGATGCGACCCTTGCCGACTTGCCGCGGCGGCTGGTAGCGCGCCGCCAGCAGCGTCAGGTGCGGCTTGCCCCCGGCGTCTCGCCCGTGAAGCGCCTCGGTGCCGGCGAAGACGGTCTCGGGCACGATGCGGTCGCCCATGGTGAGAAACGCCAGCGGATCGCGTTCACGCAGGAACGGAACGCTGAACGCTTCGAAGGCCGCGAACGCCGTGCCACCGGTCGGATCATCGGAATGGACGTACACCAGGTCGTCACCGAGCGCGGCCATCACGTCGTCCTGGCGGTAGTGCACCAGGCACACGACCGGTCCGCCGTAGCGGTGCAAGAAGGCGTCGATCGAGTGCCGGGCCAGCGGCTTCCCGCCGACCGGCTGCACGCACTTCGGTTCGGTTCCGAAGCGGCTGCCTTTGCCCGCCACCAGCACGATCAGCACCGGGCGGTCGGACGCCGACTCGAACACGCTGCGCATGCGTTCGGGGTTCAACAGCTTGTCCTCGGAGAGCCGCGCGGTCTCGCGCAACACAGGTGGCGCCTCGATCACGTTCCTCCTTCAGGGCCGCATCGTGGTGGGTTGGAGCCCCGTGGATCATATCGCGGCGAAGGTGCGTGGCGGACCCGTTGTCCGGTCCGGCCAGCCATCACCCCGGCTCTTGCCGCGCGGCGTGACCCGCGTGTTCGACGGAACGAGTCGTGCCTGGCGTAGCACTGATCTCGCGCGGGTCCGCCAAGCCCGGGCGACGGCGAAACGGCAACGGCTCCGGATGGCGTCATCACCAGTACCCTGGCGCGACGCGGATGGGGGCCGAGCACGTGACCAAGGCCTTGGCCGCCCGGCGGCCGGCCGCGAGCGATGGCGAAGCGGACCGCAGCTGCCATCGCCTCCTCGGGCGCCGCACAGCGTGGCCCTCGCCGCCTGCAAGCTCGTCGCGCCACGGGTTGGGCCGGGCCCTCGACCTCCGAGGGTTAGTGATCGTCGGCGTCGCGCACGTTGACCGCGGCTTGGCGAGCGCCGTATCAGCTTGGATCATGTGGGTAGCTCGACGATGCTGAACGCTCCCTCGCGCGCCACGACGCTGAAGTGCACGTCGAGGGTGAGGATGCGCTGGCCGTGGCGCTCGGCGCAGGCGATCACCGCGGCGTCGGCGTAGCCCAACGGGAGGTCGGCGTAGCGGCTGACGAGCTGTCGGACGCGCGCGATGTCGTCGAGGCCGCAATCGAGCGTGAAGGCGCCCGACTCGAGGTCCGCGAGGAATGGATCGAGCGTTCTGGGGAGGCGCCGCTCGATGAGGTACGTCACCTCGGCAAGGATGCCAACGGGCACGAGGTACGGCCCACGGTCGTCCAAGAAGGCGTGTCGGATGCGTTCGTGGTGCGTGTCGCGTCGGTTGACGAGGGCGTAGAGAGCGGAGGTGTCGAGCGTGATCACCGCTCTCGGTCCGTCCAGCGCTCATGGAGCCAGTGCTTGGCGTCGCGGGCGTCGAGGTCGGGATCGTCGCCCGCGCCGATGGAGGTGGGCAGCGGCGGCGGTGTCGTCGCGAGATAGCGCTCCAGCGCTTCGCGGACGAGTGCGGCTTGCGGGCGTCCCGTGCGGCGCGAGGCATCCTTGAGGCGCTGCTGCAGGTCGGCGGGGAGGTACAGCGTCGTCTTGTGCGTGTTCATACCAGCAATATACCATACACCATATATGGCAGCTGCCTGCATGGAGCTGCTGGTCGGCTTCGCGCGCGACGTGCCCATCGTGGCCAGGAGACCTCTGCAACGACGGCGCCAGCACCTGGCAGGCAATCGTGTGGCCGGCTGGTGTGCATGGTCGCGGTTCCTCGGACTGGGCGCCCTGGAGGCGCGGTCGTTGATCCGACGCGTCGCTCCTGCTGCTGGACCTGCGACCCTTCGGGAGGCTAGGTCGACTCCACGGTCGCGACGGTGCTCGTCGGCTCCGGCACGTCCAGCCCGTCGGCGCGGAGGCTTTCGATGTGCAGTTTGATGGCCGTTCCTCCTGTGAACGCGCGCTAATCCCCCGCCACCCGGTTCCACGGCATCAGCAGCCGCTCGGCCAGCGTGACGAGTCCGAAGAGGCCGACACCGATGGCCGAGACGACCATGAGGGCGGCGAAGATCGGCGGGGTGTTCATCGTGTATTGGGAGTTGATGATGATGTAGCCCAAGCCGCGGTCGGAAGCGATGAACTCGCCGACGATCGCGCCCACGACGACCATCGTCGAACAGATCTTGAGGCCGGAGAAGAGGTACGGCAGCGACTTGGGGAAGCGGATCTTGACGAACACTTGCCACTTGCTGGCGTTCATGTAGCGCACCAGGTCGAGCAGGTCCTCCTCGACACGGCTCAAGCCTTGAGTCACGTTGATCACCAGCGGGAAGAACGCCACCAGGAAGCCGATGAGGACGTTCGTGCCCAAGCCGTAGCCGAACCACAGCACGATGATCGGCGCCAAGGCGATGATCGGCAGCGAGTTCAGGAAGATCAGGGCCGGCATCGTCAAATCCCGGATGGTCCTCGACCAGGTGAGGATGACCGCGATGACGAATCCGACGATGGCGGTCAATGCGAACGCGAGGAGCACCTCGGTGACGGTCGCGCCGATGTGCCGGCTCCAGTTGTACGTCGCATCGGACTGCGGAAGGACCAGGTGCTGGAAGATCGTGATCGGTGCCGGCAAGACGTACTCGGGAACGTCGAGCACCTCCACGGCCAGTTGCCATAGTGCAAGCAGCACCAAGAGCGTCAGCGGCGTCTCGGCGTGCTTGCGTAGACCACTCACTGTAGCCTGCATGCTGTACCTCGCTGCACCTGCGCTCATGTGGACTCGAGCCGCGTCTGATGGACCACGAGGCGCTCCACGAAGGAGACGGCACCGAAGAGGCTCAACCCCAGAGCGGCGATGAGTAGCAGGCTCGCGAACATGGTCGGCGTGTCGATCATGGCCTGAGCCGACTGGATGACGTAGCCCAGCCCCCTGGTAGACGCGATGAACTCCCCGACGATGGCGCCCACCACGCACAGCGTGGCGCTCATCTTGAACCCCGCGAACATGTAGGGCAGGGCATTCGGGATCCTGATCTTCGTGAAGACCTGCAACTTCGTGCCGTGCAGGTAGCGGACCAAGTCGAGCAGGTCGTCATCGACGGCATCGAGGCCGGCTGCGGTGTTGATGACGACGGGGAAGAACGCGATCAGGACGGCGATCAGCGTGTTCGGCAGGATGCCGTAGCCAAACCACAGCAGGAACAGCGGGGCGAGGGCGATCTTCGGCAGCGAGTTGAAGATGGTCAGTATCGGGGTGATCAGGCGCCGCAGGAAGGGGGACCAGCTGATCAGGATGGCCAGCCCCACGCCGGTAACCGCGGTGACGACGAAGGCGACCAGGACCTCCGTCGCCGTGGCTTCGATGTGGCGTAACCACTGGTACTTCGCGGCGACGTCGGGGTCGAAGAGCCTCTGGAACGTCACGAGCGGCGACGGGACGATGTACTCCCTGACGCCCGTCACGACGATGAAGAGCTGCCAGGCCAGCAGGAAGCCGATGAGGGCCAGGACTTTCGTGTAGTGCCGCTTGGCGAAGGCCATAGTCGCCGGCGTCTCGCCTAGGCCGCCGGAGACGGAAGGGCGCGGTCGATCTCGTCGACGCGGTAACCGAAGCCGGGACCCGTGATGGAGCGAAGGTCGATCGCGCCGTGGCGGCGGCTGTAGAGGCCGGGATGAACGACAGCCTCGAGCTGTGATGCTTCGGGGTAGAACTGCATGGCGTTCGTCTCCACCCCCATGATCGTGCCGGCATGGGCAGCCAGCAGCACGTGAGGTATCTGGGCGAGCATGGGATTGGTGAGGTCCTGCACCATCAGGGTCATGTTGTGCTCCTTCGCCCAGCACAGCGAGAGCAGCGCGCCCGTCTGGGTCTTGCAGGTCTTGAGCGCGACTCCGGTCCAACCCAACGAGCGCCCGAGCCGTACGAGCTTCCAATCGTGCGCGCTCTCGTCCATGAACAGCGGCTTGCGCGCCGAGATCGCGCGGACATCGACGCGATGGCGCTCGAGGTCGTAACCGAACGGCTGCTCCACGTAGAGGATCATCCCGTAGATACGCGGGTACTCGCTCAGCAGGCGATCGAGCATCTCGACGACGTAGGTCGTCTCGTCGACCATGCAGTTGAAGTCGGCCGAAAGCCAGTCGACGCCGTGCTCGATGGCCAGTGTCCCGACGCGGACCAGCCGCTCGAAGTCCCAGGCGGCGTCGGTGCCGCGCAGCTTCACCTTGAGACAACGAAGCCCATCGCGTGCGATCCAGTCCTCGAGGAGCACCGGATACCCGTCGTCCGGCTCCGAGCCGGTCAGCTCCGAGCGGTCGATGGGATCGGCTCCGCCCACGAGATGCCAGGCGGCGAGCTGCTCGGGCGGGTCGGCCACGAAGTAGTCGGCGGGGTACTTGCCCGCGAACGAGAAGGCCCCCTCCCGCAGCGGTTCGAGGTAACTCCCCAGGTCGCGGTTCATGTACTCGGCCGTGTAGGTCTCGTAGGTGGGCACGCCGTGCAGCACGCCGTAGGCGTCGTGGAGTGCGAGGTCGAAGGCCGAAGAGCACACCAACGCCGCCAGCCACGGCATCGGCTCCTCGCCCGCCGCTACGCGTTCACGGTTGAGCGACTCCAACAGCCCTGGCAGGGCGTGCACGAGGAACGAGTCGCCGATCTCCATCGGATGGCCGCTCACCCCATGCGCTCGCCAGGCGGGCGCCAGGCGCCTGCAGAGCTCCTGCAGGCAGGCCTCGCGCTCGGCGAAGGCCGCGGTGCTCGGCCACGCCCACTGGACGCTGAGGGGCGTCTCGCCCCAGCCGTCGGCGCGAGACCCTTCGCTGTCCGCCACGGTGAGCCTGACACGCAGGACCGTGACGGTCGTCATCACCTCGGCGCCGAACTTCAGGGGCATGCGCGCCTCGATGGGGATGAAGTGGACCGACACGTCCTCGACTGTCGCGTCCCTGGGGTTCGTCGTCATCCGAGGCCCCGGAGCCTGATGGTCCAAGTGCTTCGTCGTAGAACGTCCCTGGGGTACGTCATGGCGCCAACGATCCGGGCTGTTCGGCGTCCGGCAGCGGATCGTGCTCGAAGCGCTCGACGAACTCGGCGATGTACTCGACGGCGCGATCGAAGATCGCCTCGCCCTTCTCGGCGCTGGCGTGTGTCACGTCACCCCACGCGCCCGAAGAGGTGAAGTCGCGGAAGCCGGGATAGGTGTAGAACGGTCCTCCACTGATCACCGTGTGCGGCAGATGACGCTCGAGCCCTCCCTCCGGCTCGGTGCCGCGCGCTGCGCTCAGCTGCACGAGATCGGGTCGCAACGCCAGCAGCACGCTCGAGATCAACTCGCCGCCGTGCCCGGTCGGTTGCAGCTCGGTCGTCAGCAGGTCGGCGCCGACCCTGGCAGCCGCCCGCCACCAGTCGACCTGGGCGACGAGCACGCCGTGGCGCCGCATGGCTTTCGCGCACGCCGCTACCGGAGCGAGGTTGCCGAGGTGAGCGGTGAGGAAGAAGATACGCCGGAATCCGTGGTGGGCCAGCGAGCGGCAGACGTCGAAGTAGTAGTCGCTCAGGACGTCGGGCCTCACGGTCAGGGTCCCTGGCCACGGCATCATGTCGCTCGCCTCGCCCACCGGTATCGTCGGCGCGGCGACGCCGCCGACGCGTTCGGCGAGTCTGCGCGAGACCTCGTCCGCCACGAACACATCCGCGCCCAGGGGTCCGTGATGGCCGAGCACCTCCGTCGAGGCCACCGGCACGATGGCCAAAGCTCCGTTGGCGACGGCGTCACGCAGCTCGGCGCTGGTCATCTCGAGCAGCAAGGCTCTGCTCATCGTTGCCATAGCTCCGGGACGGTCACGGCTTTGCCCGTCGCGGCCGACTCTTCGATGGCGAGGGCGACCGCGATCGAGCGCGCGCCGTCGAGGATGTCGGACAAGACCGGCTCGTCCTCGAGGATGCTGCCGACCAGGTTGTCGATCACCTGCTTGAACGGGTGGTGGTGCACGGCACCGGAGTTCGGCGTCGCCGACGGCAACGTCACCCAGTCGGTCTGCTCGGGGAACAGCCCGCTGGAGTAGACGCGGTTGTCGCGTATGGCGCCGTTCGTGCCGAGCAGGTCGATGTTGAACTGATAGGGGTAGGCGAGGCCGTCGAGCGAGGCCGAGAGCTTGCCTACGGCTCCACTGTCGAACTTCGCGGCGGCGACGAGGGTCGTCGGGTAGTCGAAGTCGCCGCGCCCCCGGTGAGCGTACGCGCTGACCTCCACCACCTCCAGGCCACTGAGGTACCGCACGATGTCCGCCGCGTGACAACCGCCGGTGATCATCGCGCCACCGGCGAACTCCTTGCGCCGGATCCACTCGTAGGAGCTGAACGATGGCTTGATGCCGTGCCAATAGTCGGCTTCGGCGTAGTAGACCTCGCCGACCGCGCCCTGGGCGAGCATCGCCTTGAGGTTGGCGATCATGGGGTGCCAGCGCAGGACGAAGCTCACGACACTCTTGGTTTTCGCCTGTCTGGCGGCCTCCACCAGCTCGTGAAGCTCATCCCAGGAGGTCGCCGGAGGCTTCTCGAGGATGACGTGCTTGTCGGCGCGAAGGGCGAGGATCGCGCCTTTAGCATGCAGGTAGTTGGGCACGCTGAGCGACACGATGTCGACGTCGGGATCGGCCAGGAGGTCTTCGTAGCGGTCGTGAATCTTGGCGGTCGGCGCGAAGCGCACGGCGAGCTTCTCGGCAGAGGCCCGCCGCCGGCTGGTGACGGCGGCCAGCCGCAGACGTGGGTTGGCCTCGATGGCCGCGGCGTACTCCGCAGCCACCTGCCCGGCTCCATGGATGCCGACCCCTAGGACCGTGTGTTCGCTTGGCACTAGAATCCCAACTCCCTACACCAACCCGAGTGAGTTGTAGATGTCGACCACGTACTCGCCGTAGCGTGGATCGCTGCGGATGTCGACGCTGCGCGGGCGTGGCAGCTCGATGTCGAGCGCTCGAACCATGCGCGAGGGCCTGGCCGAGAGCACGATCACCCGATCGGAGAGGAACACCGCCTCGCTGATGGAGTGGGTCACGAACAGGACGGTCTTACCCGCCTGCGACCAGATGCGCAGGAGCTCGAGGTTCATCTGCTCCCTGGTGATCGCGTCGAGGGCGCCGAACGGCTTGTCCATGAGCA
>SLRS01000074.1 GCA_007130855.1 Trueperaceae bacterium
CGGTCAGTCGGTCAGTCGCACCAGGCGAACAGTTCGGGGTTCGAGGTGTGGAGCTTCACGACCTGACCGAGCGACAGGTTCGAGCCTTTGGGCAGGTCGGCGAAGATCGGGCCATCTACCGGGTCCGCGAGCGTCGAGTAGTCGATCTGCTTCTGGGCGGCGGCTGGGATCCCGCCTTCGAGCGACGACAGTGTGGCGAGACCGGCCTGAACGCACTGGCCGGGGTTGCCGGCGGCGGGGCCGGCGCTCACGGGACGCTGCGCGAAGGCGACGAATCCGAGGCTGAGGGCGAACGCGAGGGCCACGATGACAAACTTCTTCATAGCTTCCTCCAGGGGTGGACGAACTATGCACAGCATGGAGGCGAGCGGGTCTGCCGACAGTGAGCCCGGCTACCGTTGCGTGGTGCCTTCGTGCACGTCTGCGTCGTGGCCCTCGAGGATCGCCAGGAGCTCGGCCAGCACCGGCTTGCGCACCTTCCCCATGGCGTTGCGGGGCACGTCGTCGACGAAGTGCACGAGCCGTGGCAGCGCATACGGCGCCAGTTCCGAGCGCGCGAACGTCAGCAGCGCCTCGGCCGTCAGGCTCGCGCCGGGGCGCAGCATCACCGCCGCGGCGACGCGCTGACCGTAGGTCTCGTCGGGCAGACCGACGACGGCTGCGTCGCGCACGTCAGGGTGCCGCCGCAGCGCTTCCTCGATCGCCGGGGCGCTCAGCTTGTAACCGGCGCTCTTGAGGATGTCGACGCTGGTGCGGCCCAGCACGCTCACGCGTCCGTCGCCGTGGCGCCGCACCGTGTCGCCGGTGCGGAACCAGCGCACGCCCTCGTCGAAGACGAAGGCCGCGGCCGTCTCGTCGGGCCGTTCCCAGTAGCCCTCGAACACCGTCGGGCCACGGACCTGGAGCTCACCCTCGTCGGCCGGCGCGCCGGCGTCGTCGACGACCCGGACGTGCACGCTCGGCAGGGGCCAGCCGACGCTGCCCGGCACGCGCTCACCAGCGACGCGGTTGGAGAGCGCCACGCCCAGTTCGGTCATGCCGAAGCGCTCGACCGGGTAGCGCCCGGCGTAGCGTGCCCAGCGCTCGCCGAGCGACACCGGCAGACCGGCGCTGCCACTGGTGCACAGGCGCAAGTCGGCGAGCGTGGCCGCGGCCGCCGCGCGTGCTTCGGGCGTCAGCGCGTCGAGCGCGTCCAGCAGCCGCGCGTACATCGTGGGGACGCCCATGAACACGCTCGCCCGCGCGCATGCCGTCAAGACCGCGTGCGCGTCGAACGAGGGCTGCATGATGGCGCTGCCGCCCACGCGCAGCACGCTCAGCAATGCGATCACCAGGCCGTGCACGTGATGGAGCGGCAGAGCGTGCACCAGGACGTCGTCGGAGCGCAGCTGCCAGGCCCGTGCGATGGCGTCGCATTGCGCCTCGAGATGGTGGTGGCGCAGCAGCACCCCCTTCGGCAGGCTGGTGGTGCCGCTGGTGTATACGAGCAAGGCCAGGTCGTCGGTCTCGGGCAGCAGGGCGCGCGCGCAGGGCGGGGGAGGGAGCGCGTGTCCGTCCAGGGAGGCCGCGCCGCTCGCCGCGCTAGCGAACACGTGTACGGCCGTCGCGGACGTTCCATCGGCCGCCACCGCGGCGAGTTCCGGCGAGGCGATCACCAAGCGTGCGCCGGCATCGTCGAGCAAGCGGGCGCGCTCCTTGGGAGGATGCAAGGGCGTGAGCACGAGGGCGGCAGCGCGAGCGCGCCAGACCGCCGTGAGCGCGTGGATGAAGGCGGCGCCCGGCTCGAGCAGGAGGCCGACGCGGTCGCCGGACTCGACGCCGTGGTGCTCGCGTAGAACGTGCGCCAGCCGAGCGCTGGCTTCGGCGACGTCGCCGAAGCTGGTCGCGGCGGCGCGAGCGGCTCCTGGCTCGATGGCGACGGCAGCGGCCGGTTGCCCGAGCAAGCGCTCTACGAGGGTGCTCATGCAGTGGCCTCATGGAGCGTGAGGATCTCCTCCACGGCCCCGTCGTCGGTGATGAGGACATCGACGTACCCACCGCGCAGCGCGCCCAGGATGGCGGGCGCCTTGCGGCGGCCACCAGCCGCCGCGACGACGGTCTTGCAGCGCCCGAGCCCGTCGAGCCCGATGCTGATGGAGCGGCGGTTGAGGTCCGTGTCGAGCATCCTGCCCCAGCCGTCGAAGAACTGCGCACACATGTTGCCCACGGCCCCGGCCCGCTGCAAGCCGCTCAGGTCGTGCTGGTTCAGGTAGCCGCGCCAGATGAGGCTGGGCGCCTCGTCCCCGAGCGCGCCGATGCCGACGAGCGCGATGTCGGCCTGGCTGCCCACCGACAGGACGTCCTGGACCAGCGGCTCCTGCGCGAGCTGATCGCGGGTGCGGGCGTCTTCCACCACCAGCGGCGCGAAGAGGTAGCGGTAGCTGGCGCCGTACTTCGCCGCCAGGCTGCGGGCCAGGTTGGCGCCCTCGATGAGCGGGTTGTCCGAGCCGAGCGCGCCGAGGAGCTGCACGACGACGAGCGACAGGTTGCGCTGAGGCGTCAGGTTGCGGATGGTCGAGGCGATGGAGCGGCCGTACGAGACACCGAGCACCATGTCGGAGCCGATGATGCTCTCGAGGTAGCGCGCGCTCAGGTAGCCGATGCCTTCGAGGAGGTCGTCGCCCGTCGCGTGACCGGCGCGCAGGACACGGGCGTCGCGGAGGCCGAAGGCGTGCTTGAGTTGCGTCTCGCGTCGGCTGTTGCGGGCCCAGGGATAGTCGATCGTGATGCGGACGATGCCGAGCCGGCGTGCGTCGCGGAGCAGGCGCGATACCGTGGAGCGCGACGTGTTGAGGCGCGTGCCGATCTCGGCCTGGGTGAGAGCTTCTTCGTAGTACAAGGTGGCGGCTTCGACCATCAGGTCCTGATCGTCGTCGCCGTCGACGGTGCCGCCCAACGTGGGCTCGAAGCTGGTGGGCATGAGGGCGCCTCCTGTGCGAGCGGTCTGGACAGCCTAGCGCGCTCTGCACATGTGTGCAAGTGACTGGGCATTTGCGTTGACGCGACGTCGTGGCAGCGGTAGCGTTTCGGGCAACACAGCGTTCAGGCCTGACCACGGCGCCGCCACGCTCCTTAGGCCTCAGGCCCGGTCCATCACCGGAGAAGGAAGGCCAGCGTGAGCCGAGTCGACACCATCACCCGCGAGGCATGGATCCTCGCCAACTTCCCCGAATGGGGCACCTGGCTCAACGAGGAGATCGAGCAGACCGAGGTGGCAGCGGGCACCTTCGCGATGTGGTGGCTCGGCTGCACCGGCATCTGGCTCAAGAGCGAAGGGGGGACCGACCTCTGCACCGACCTGTGGGTCGAACGCGGCAAGTCGACACAGAAGGTCTCCGAGATGGCGCCCCACCACCAGCACCGCCGCGCCATCGGCGCCAAGGCGCTGCAGCCGAATCTGCGCAATGCGGTGTGCGTGATCGATCCTTTCGCCATCCGCGAGCTCGACGCCGTGCTCGCCACCCACCACCATAGTGACCACATCGACGCCAACGTGGCGGCCGCGGTCCTGCAGAACTGCGCTCCGTCGGTGCCGTTCATCGGCCCGCAGTCGTGCGTCGACATCTGGACCGGCTGGGGCGTGCCCGCCGAGCGCTGCGTGGTGGTACGCCCCGGCGACCGAGTCAGCGTCAAGGACGTCGAGATCCGGGTCCTCGACTCGTTCGACCGCACCGTCTTGGTGACCGCCCCCAAGGGCGTCACGCTCAAGGGCAACGGCGTGCAGGACATGGACGCCGCCGCGGTCAACTACCTGTTCGTCACGCCCGGCGGGAGTCTCTACCACAGCGGCGACTCGCACTACTCGAACTGGTACGCCAAGCACGGCAACGATCATCAGATCGATGTGGCGCTCGGCTCATACGGCGAGAACCCGCGCGGCATGACCGACAAGATGACCTCTTGCGACTTGTTGCGCATGGCGGAGGGGCTTCGCGCCAAGGTCGTCATCCCGATCCACCACGACATCTGGTCGAACTTCCAGGCCGATCCCGAGGAGATCGTGATGCTCTGGCAGCGCCGACGCGACCGGCTGCGCTACGAGTTCGCGCCCTTCATCTGGCAAGTGGGAGGCAGGTACACCTACCCGGACGACGTCGGCCGCATCACCTACAACCACCGCCGCGGTTTCGAAGACGCTTTCGTGAGCGAGCCGGATCTGCCGTTCAAGGCGCTGCTCTGAATCACCACCGCTGTCGCCAGGCGATCCGCCTCGGCGGCGACCGCACCACCCGGCCACTGGCCCGATCGAGGGCCGAACGCACCCGTCCTTAGGAGGGACACCACATGATCAGACGCCTCACCGCCTTCTCGCTCGCGCTGCTCGTCAGCCTCGCGATCACCGCCAGTGCCAATCCCTGGCAGGAGTACGCCGGCACCACCATCGTCGTGAACTGGCCTGCCACGTTCCACTTCGAGCTCGCCGGCCAGCTCATCCCGCAGTTCACGGAAGAGACCGGCATCAACGTCGAGCTCGATTCGGTCGTCTACATGAGCATGCGCGACCGCCAGATCGTCGAGATCAGCAAGCCGGGCCGCGGCGACCTCGACGTCGTCGCCTGGGTCGTCTTCACGAAGGGCGAGTACGTCGCGAACCAGTGGATCACGCCGCTGGCGCCGTTCCTGATCAACCCGCGGCTGACCGCCCCCGACTACGACATCGACGACATCGTCCCCGCGTTCCTCCTCGCCGGCGGCAAGGTCGGCGGCACCAAGGGCTACCTCGAGGGCCCCGGCGCCTCGCTCTATGGCATCCCGTTCAGCCCCGAGACGAGCATCCTCAGCTATCGCACGGACATCTTCGAGGAGTACGGCCTGTCGGTCCCGACCACCTACGACGAGCTCCTCGAGACCGCGCAGTTCATCACCGACAACGTGCCGGGCGTGTACGGCATGACCACGCGCGGATCGGCCGGCCACCAGGTGGTGCACGCCTGGCTGCTGCACCTCTCGCCCTACGGCGGCACGGTGCTCGACGATGACTTCAACCCGGTCGTCAACTCGCCCGAGGCGATCGCCGCCACCTACGCGCTGCAGACCATCCTCCAGAACTCGCCCCCCGGCATGGCGGCCGCCGGTGCCGGTGAGCAGGACGCGGCCTTCCTGCAGGGCCAGTCGGCCATGTACCTCGACCGCAGCATCGTCGCCGCGGAGGCCCTCGATCCCGAGAAGTCGCGCATCGCCGGCAACGTCGGTTACGCGCTGCACCCGGAACAGGTCCAGTGCGGATCCGAGACCGGTGGTTTCGCGCTGGGCATCCCGAGCAACTCCCAGAACCAGGAAGCGGCCTGGATCTTCATCCAGTGGCTCACCAGCAAGCGCATCGACCTGGAACTCGCCATGATGGGCGGCAACCCGACGCGCACGTCGACGCATGCCGATCCCGAGCTGCAGGCCCTGTACCCGTGGTACGCCACTGTCGTCGAGCAGCTCCCCTGCGCCAACGCCGACTGGCGCCCGCTGATCCCCGAGTGGGGCGCGATGAACGCTCCCATCCTGGGCGAGGAGATCTCCGCCGCCCTGACCGGCCAGAAGTCGATCGAGGACGCGCTCGAGAGCGCCAACGAGCGCCTGCGCGAGTTGCTCGACCGCGCCGGCTACTACGGCTGGTGAGGCTGGGTCTCGCCTGAGGCATCTGCGGGACGGGGACGCGTCACTCGCGCGGCCCCGTCCCATCGGACGTTCGCCCGGCAGGCAACGCCGCGAAGGAAACCTATCGATGCGCACCAACCGGTTCGTCCCGTATCTGTTCCTGCTCCCGGCGGTGGCCATCCTCGCGCTGGGGCTCCTGGTGCCGCTCTACAACTCCGTGATGCTCAGCTTCTATGACTGGGGCTTCGGTCAGCCGTGGAGCGCGCGTCGCTTCCTCGGCTTCGCCAACTTCGAGCGACTCCTCACCGATCCGGGCGTGTGGCGCTCGGTGCGCACCACCTTCGTGTTCGGCTTCTGGGTGGTGACGCTCGAGATGCTGATCGGCGTGGGGTTGGCGCTGCTGCTGGAGAAGGCCGTCCGGGGTGCGAGCTTCATCCGGACCATCTTCGTCATGCCGCTCATGATCGCGCCGGTCGTGGTCGGGCTCATATGGCGCTACCTGCTCGATGCCCGCAACGGCATCGTCAACTATTACCTGACCGAGATCGGCGAGGCGCTGCCGTTCCTCCAGGCCTTGGGTTTCAAGGCCCAGACCTGGCTCGCCGACCCCACCTTGGCGATGGTCTCGATCATCGTCAGCGATGTGTGGCAGTGGACGCCGTTCGTGTTCATGATCGTGCTGGCCGGGCTCCAGGGTCTCCCCGGCGACGTCATGGAGGCGGCGTACATCGACGGCGCCAACTGGTGGCGGATGACTTGGCACGTCAAGCTGCCGATGCTGCGCAACATCTTGCTCATCGCGCTGTTGATGCGCATCATCGATGTCTTCCGCGCCCTCGAGGTCATCTTCATCATGACCGGCGGGGGGCCCGGCAGCGCGACCCGCGTGCTGTCGCTGCAGCTGTTCCAGACGGCCTTCACCTCGCAGGACCTCGGCTACGCGGCGACCATCGCGCTGCTGCTGAGCGTGGTATTGATCGTGTTCAGCATCGTCCTGCTCCTGTTCAGCAATCCGCTGAAGGACAAGGCGGACTTCTGATGGCCGCGACCGTCACACCCACCGGCACGCACCACCGTCGCCGCCTCCCCTGGGGCGAGATCTCGCGCTGGGCTGCGCTCATCGTCCTCGCGTCCATCACGATGGCGCCGATCTTCGTCATGTTCGCCACCTCGCTCAAGACGCAGGTCGAGATCCAGTCGGCGGTTCCCAACTGGATCTTCATGCCGACTTTCAGCAACTACCAGACGATCATCACCCAGTACCGCTTCACCCCCTTCCTGATCAGTTCGGCCGTGATCGGCTTCGGTTCGACGGCCATCACGCTCCTGACCGCCGGCATGGCGGCGTACGCACTGGCCCGCATGCGCTTCCCGGGCCGCGGGCTCATCGCCCAGACGACGCTGATCATCCGCATGATCCCGCCGGCGGTGCTGGCGGTGACCGTCATCGGCTTCTGGATCTCCTGGGGCATCGGCGACATCGTGCCCGGCATCCGCTTCACGTTGCCCGACGGACTCGGCCGCGGCAACTTCCTCGATGGCAGCCAACTCGGGCTGATGCTCTTCTACACGGCCCTCAACCTGCCGTTTTCCATCTGGCTGCTGTTCGGCTTCATCCGTCAGATTCCGGTCGAGCTCGAGGAGGCCGCCATCGTCGACGGCGCCAACTTGCTCCAGGTGCTGTTCCGCGTCATCTTCCCGCTGATGGGCGCCGGCTTCGCCGTATCGGCCATCTTCACCTTCCGCATCGCCTGGAACGAGTTCATCCTGGCGCTGATGCTCACCAACCGGTTCACCAAGACGCTACCGGTGTTCGCCTCCGAGTTCATCCGCGAGGAGGGCGTCCTGTGGGGGCAGATGATGGCGGTCGGCTCGCTCATCGTCATCCCACCGATGCTGCTCACCTTCTTCGCCGCCCGTCAGATCATCCAGGGCGTTTCGGCCGGCGCCGTCAAGGGCTGAGTCGACCAACCTGTCGCGACCATCAACAGGGTCGCCCCGACCCGAAGGGACGCCATGCCACGACCGCTGCTCCAACTCGCCCTCGACACCTTCGACCTCCCGTCGGCGCTCGCCCCCATGCAGCAGGCTCGAGACCACGTCGACGTGGTGGAGGCCGGCACCATCTTGTGCTACGCAGAGGGGATGCACGCCGTGTGCGCGCTGCGCGCGCTGTACCCCGACAAGCTCCTGCTGGCCGACGTGCGCATCGCCGAGGCCGGCAGCATCATCGCCAAGCTCGCCTTCGACGCCGGCGCCGACTGGGTGAGCATGGTCAGCGGTGCCACCCCCGCCACGATGGAGGTCGTGCTGAGCGAGGCAAGGTCGCGCGGCCGCGACGTCCAGCTCGAGTTGATCGACGGCTGGACCTGGGCGCAGGCGGCGGCATGGCGTGCGCTCGGCATCGAGCAGGTCATCGCCCACCGCAGCCGCGACGGCGAGGCGCTCGGCGACCTCAGCTGGAAGCCCGCCGACTTCGAGCAGATGCGCCGCCTGGCCGACCTCGGTTTCAAGGTGACGGTGGCCGGCGGGGTAGAGGTCGACGACCTGCCGCTGTTCGCCGACGTACCGATCCACGTCTTCACCGTGGGCCGCGCCATCCGCGCGGCTGCCGACCCGGCGTCGGCTGCGCGCGGGTTCCAAGAGGCGATCGCTCGCGTGTACGGCGCCACGGCGGCGCGGGCCTGAGGCCGGCCGTGCGCCTGGGCGTCTACGAGAAGGCCCTGCCCAGCGACCTGTCGTGGTCCGAGCGACTCGCGCTCGCGCGCCGGCTCGGGTTCGACTACCTCGAGCTCTCCATCGACGAGAGCGAGGCACGGCTCGCGCGCCTCGACCCGGGCTCGCCCGAGCGGCGCGCCATCCGCGGCGCCGTGGCCGAGACCGGCGTACCGGTGTGGAGCCTGTGTCTCAGCGCCCACCGCCGTTTCGCGCCGGGCTCCGCCTCGGCGGCCACGCGGGCACGTGCGCACGCGCTGTTCGTCGGTGCGATCGACCTCGCCGTCGAACTCGGTGTTCGGGTGATCCAGGTCGCCGGCTACTACGTCTACTACGAGGACGAGACGCCCGCGAGCAAGGCGCGCTACCGCGAGGGCGTAGCGCGCGGCGCCGACCTGGCCGCCGACGCCGGCGTCATGCTCGGCATCGAGAACATGGACACCGTCGGCATCGGCTCGCTGGAGGAGGGCCTGGAGCTGCTCGCGCAGATCGGCTCGCCCTGGCTGCAGCTGTACCCCGACCTCGGCAACCTCGTCGAGCGCGGCTGCGACCCGCTGCGCGAGCTCGACCTGGCGCGCGGCCGCATGGTGGCCGTGCACGCCAAGGACGCCCGGCCCGGCGAGCCGCGCCGGGTGCCGTTCGGCGAGGGGGGCGTGCCGTTCGAGGCGGCCTTGCGGGCGCTGGCGTCCGCCGGGTACGCAGGCCCTATGCTGGTGGAGATGTGGAACGACGACGCCCCGGACTCCGTGCAGCGGCTGGGGGCCGCACGTGCCTGGCTGGCCGACCGCCTGGTGGCGGCCGGGTTCGTCGTCCGGGAGGTGTTGCCGGCATGAGGCTGATGACGTTGCGTGAGGAAGTCTGCCGCGCGAACCGGGCGCTGCAGAGCGAGGGGCTGGTCACCTGGACCAGCGGGAACGTCAGCGGCCGCGACCCGGAGACCGGCTTGGTGGTGATCAAGCCGAGCGGCGTCATGTTCCCCGACCTGACGCCCGAGAACATGGTCGTGGTCGACCCGGACTGCGTGGTGGTGGAGGGCGAGCACGGCGCCTCCTCGGACACCGCCTCGCACGTCTACGTCTACAACCACCGGCCCGACGTGATGGGGGTCGTGCACACCCACTCGAACTACGCCACCGCGTTCGCCGCGGTCGGCCGGTCGATCCCGGTGGTGCTGACGGCGATCGCGGACGAGTTCGGCTGCGAGATCCCCTGCGCGCCGTACGCTCGCATCGGCGACCAGCGCATCGGCAAGACGATCGTCGAGTACATCGGGCCGTCGCTTGCGGTGCTCATGCGACAGCACGGGGTGTTCACGATCGGCGCCAGCGTGGAGAAGGCGCTCAAGGCAGCGGTGATGGTGGAGGACATCGCCAAGACCGTGTGGTTGGCCCTGCAGATCGGCCAGGTCGAGGAGCTGCCGCCAGAAGAGATCGAGGCCAACTACGAGCGCTACAGCACGCGCTACGGCACGTCCGACGCCAGCCGGAACGAGTAGGTGCCCCGCTTCGATCTGACCACCCTGGGGGAGGGCCAGCTGCGCTTGTGCGTGCCGGCCGGCACGCGCATGGAGCGCGCCGAGCGCTTCGACGTCTTCGTCTCCGGGACCGAGGGCAACGTGGCGTCGACGCTGGCGCGCTTGGGAGGCGCGACCGGCTGGGTCAGCGCGCTGCCAGCGACGCCGTTGGGTCGCCGCGTGACGAACGAGTACACGCTGGCCGGCGTCGATCTGAGTGCCGTCCGCTGGTCCGAGGGCCGGCTGGCGACCTACTACGTCGAGTACGCCGTGCCGCCGCGCTCGATCCAGGTGCTCTTCGACCGGCGCGACTCCTGCTTCACGCGCCTCGCCGCCGACGAGGTGGACTGGGACTACCTGCTCGACACGCGGCTCTTGCACCTGACCGGCATCACCCTGGCGCTGCCGGGGAACCCGCAGGCGCTGGTACAGGAGGCTGCGCGGCGCGCGCGCGAGGCCGGTGTGCCGGTCAGCTACGACGTCAACTACCGTGCCCGGCTCTGGTCGCCCGAGGAGGCGCGCGCCGTCACGCTGCCACTGGTGGCAGGCATCGACGTGCTGTGCTGCAGCCTGGGTGACGCGCTCACCGTGCTGGGCGTTCCCCCGGGGGAGCCAGAAGCGGTGTTGCGGGCGCTGGGCGAGGTCACCGGCGCGCGTCACCTGGTCATGTCGATGGGCGGCGACGGCCTCATGGGCTGGGACCGGGAGGCCGACACCGTAACGCGAGTGCCCGCGCGTGAGGTCGTGATCCTCGACCGCATCGGCGCCGGGGACGCCATGGTCGCCGGGGTGCTGCACGGTGTGCTGGCTGGCGACTTCGCTCGCGGCCTACGCTACGGCGCGGTGTGCGCGGCGCTGGCGCTCAGCCAATGGGGGGACCAACTCATCGTCGACCACGCCGAGCTGGAGCGGTTGGTCGATGCGCCCGGGGGGATGATCGAGCGCTAGGGCCGCCCGCCGCCGGCGGAGGGGGCGCTCGGAACGCGGCGCGGTACAGTGGTGTCGGCATGGTCGTCACATGAGAGCCGCCCGTCTGCACGGTATCCGCGATCTGCGTGTCGAGGACGTCCCCGACCCCGTGCCGGCGCCGGGCGAGGTGCTGCTCGCGGTGAAGGCGGTCGGCGTCTGCGGCAGCGACCTGCACCATTACCTCGAGGGCTCGATCGGCGCCATCCACTCGCCGGAGCCCTTCGTCTTGGGTCACGAGTTCGCTGCCACGGTACTGGAGGGAGGCTCTCTGCCTCCGGGGACCCTCGTGGCCGTCGACCCGAACCGCTCCTGCGGCGCTTGTGAGTGGTGCCGCGACGGCCACACCAACTTGTGCCCCGACGTCCGCTTCGCCGGCGTCCCCCCGTTCCCGGGCGCCCTGGCCGAGTTCACCAGCGCCCGCTTCGATCAACTGGTGCCGCTCCCCGACGGCTTCGACGCCGAGACCGGCGCCCTGCTCGAACCGTTGGGCGTTGCCATCCATGCGCTCGACTTGGCGAGGCTGCGGCCGATGGCTTCGGTGGCCGTGCTCGGCTTGGGGCCGATCGGCCTGCTGCTGCTGCAGGTGGCGCGCGAGTGCGGCGCCGGGCGGATCGTCGCGGTCGACCCGCTGGCGTATCGCCGCGCGCTGGCGGCTGAGCTGGGCGCGGATGCGGTCGCCGCGACGGCTGCCGGCGTGAGCGAGGCGACCGCCGGGCGCGGGGTGGACGTCGTCCTCGAGGCGACGAACTCGCCAGACGGACCGCAGCACGCGGCCGAAGCCGTCCGCGTCGGCGGGCTGGTCGTGCTCGTGGGGATACCGACGGGCAACCGCTTCACGCTCGACGCGGCCTTGGTGCGGCGCAAGGGCGTCACCATCAAGATGTCGCGGCGCATGCGCCACGTCTATCCGCGCGCGATCGCCATGGTGGCGGCGGGTCGGGTGAGGCTCGCTCCGCTCGCGACGCACCGCTTCGCCCTCGACGGTGCCCCGGCGGCCTTCGAGCTGCAGGCCGAGTACCGAGACGGCGTCGTCAAGAGCGTCGTGCTCCCCAGCGGCGACGGCTGAGCCCGCCGGCGGCGGCGGAGGCGACCTGGGAGGCGGCGGTGGCGACGTACGTCCTGGTACACGGGGCATGGTCCGGCGGCTGGATGTGGCGCGACGTGGCACGAATGCTGCACGCCGCGGGTCACGAAGCGTTCACGCCTACGCTCACCGGGCTCGGCGAGCGGTTCCACCTGGCACGGCCGGACATCGACCTGGATTGCCACGTCATGGACGTGGTGAACGTGTTGCGCTTCGAGCGACTCGAGCGCGTGGTGCTCGTGGGCTACAGCTACGGTGGGATGGTCGTGACCGGCGCCGCAGAACAGGAACCGGAGCGGATCGTTCGCCTGGTCTACCTCGACGCCTTCGTGCCGTTCGACGGCGAATCGGCCGCCGATCTGCTGGGGCCAACGAGGACCGCGCTGTTCGTTCGGGCAGCCGAGCATCTCGGTGACGGGTGGCGGGTGCCGGCCCCGAAGGACGGCGGTCCGGAGGGCGCGCGGTTCACCGACATGCCGCTCGAGGCGGGGCTGCAGCGGCTGGTGGTGCGCAACCTGGCGGCGCGCGGGCTGCCGCGCACGTTCGTGCTCTTCACGGCCAAGCCGGCGACCGACCTCCTGGGTCCGGTCATGGGGCGGATGGCGGCGCGTGCGCGGCAGGCCGGTTGGGACAGCCGGGAACTCGCCATCGCCCATGGCCGCGGCGACGATGCCGAAGCGGTGGCGCGGCTGCTGACCGACCTGGCGTGATGCCGGAGTGGAGCCGCAGCGAGGGTGCTGGTGGCGCCGTTCCTGACGCTCGAGCGCGACGGCGTCCTCCGCTGACGCGGGCCGGCCTGCCGGCGCGCGGTGGCCGAGCCGCCGAGCCTGCAGCGCGCAGGTCGCTTGGGTTGTGTCGCGCTGGCCGCGCGCAGCACGCAGCATGACAGGGCTTGCACAGTAGAGTATGGCTACGACATAGGCGATGCCGTCCACTTGCGCCTGCGCGGCGGCGGCCGGCGCAGGCACGAGACTCAAAGTTGGCCCCTGGTCTGACGGCGGAGGCGTCGCTCGACGAGAGGGCTTGGCCGGCTGCGCCACGCGAGTCGCGCAGTCCGGCGGAAGGGAGGGTTCCGCGATGACGCGCGGGGCGCCGCCCCGAGCGTGGGGCTCGCCCGCTTGCAACGCATCGCACACGACGACGCAGAGCGCTCACGTCTCGTCTCATCTGAGAGCACGTACGCTTCGCCGAGTTTCGAAGGAGAGTGCCATGACTGCGAGTGCAAGGCTGCCTTGCCGTACCTGGCTGCTGGCCGTCGCGCTGGTCGCCGGGATGCTCGCCACGACGCATGCCCAGGAGGGCGACTTCTGGGAGCACTACGAAGTGCCCGGCTTCGACCAGCAGATGTTCGACGCCTTCCGCGAGGTGATCCGAGCCGACGCCGTGCCGCTGGGC
>SLRS01000247.1 GCA_007130855.1 Trueperaceae bacterium
AGCGGACGACGAGGCAGCGGACGACGAGGGAGCGGACGACGAGGGCGACGAGATGGAGCGTCGGTGAGGACGGTCGTCGTCCGGGTGGCGGCGCTGGCGCTGCTGCTCCTGTTGGCCCTGGTCGCGACGCTCACCGTACGGACGCTCTACCGCCTGCCCGACGTGACGCTCTACCTGATCCGCAGCGAGCCCACGACCTTCGTGTTGGAGCCGGTGTACCGCCGCATGCGCGTCACGTGGACAGCCGCGTCCGGGCATCCGAGCGAGGCGACCGTGCGGGCCGCGATCGAGGCGCTCGCCGCGGGGCCGACCCCCGATGAGGCGCAGCGCGGGCTCGCGAGCGAGGTGCCGCCGGCTACCGAGGTCCGTTCGGTCCGACTGGACCAGGGCGTGATGACCATCGATCTGAGCGCAGCGTTCGAGACGGGCGGCGGTACCGCCTCCATGCTCGGCCGGCTGCATCAGGTGCACTTCACGGCCGCGCGGCCGAATGCGGTCGAGGCGGTGCGGCTGTTGGTCGAGGGGACCCAGCTCGTGGCGCTCGGCGGTGAGGGGATCATCGTCGAGCAACCCTGGGTTCCGCCAGAGCACGGGCTTCCGCGGTGGTGAGGCGCTCACTGTCGGTCTTGGTGTGGGCGTTGCTCCTGGGCGTGTGGAGCACGGTCGGCGTGGCTCAGCGTCCGGCGACGGCGTTCGACGGCGCGCCGCCGGACGTGGCTCCGCTGGCGAGCGCTGCCGCCGAGACCTACGCCATCACCTTCGACGCGCTGGTGGCCCTGACGCAGCGCGAGTACTGGGACGCCTACCACCTCGACTGGCAGGCCTGGGCCGCGTGGTACCGGGAGGAAGCCGTGAACGCGCCCGATCGGGCCGCCTTCGACGCCGTCATGCGGCGCATGGTGCTCGCGCTCGGCGACGAACACTCGAGCTGGTCGGGCCTGCCGCCCGCCGCGCCCGCGCCGGCGGGAGGCGCGGGAGGTGCGAGCCTCCCGCCGCGCCTGGGGGCGCAGTTCTCCTTTGCGGTGGGTCGTGGGCTGGTGGTGGAGCGGGTCTATCCCGACACCCCGGCGGCGGCAGCCGGTCTGCGTCGCGGCGACGTGATCGTGGCGATCGGCGCGGCTCCGCTCGCGACGTCGAGCGGTTTCGCCGACGCCAATGCCGTGTTGACGGAGGCGCTCACCAACGGCCCGGTCCCGATCACGGTGGAGCGACGGCGGATGCGGCTCGAGATCGAGGTCATCGGCGCCGCGGTGCCCTTCGGCTCGATCGTCGGGGCGCCCTACGCCACCATGCTCGACGACTCCACCGGCTACCTGAAGGTCCCCTCGTTCAACGATGCCGGCGTCGGCGAGCTCGCCCACCGGGCGCTGGCCGACCTGCGTGAGCAGGGCGCGGTGGCGCTGGTGCTCGACCTGCGCGAGAACTACGGCGGCCGCTTGGTGGAGGCCGGGGTGCTGCTCGGCGCCTTCATCGAGGGGACGTGGGCGGATGCGGTAACGCGCGGTCGCGGCGTCGCCGATCCCGTCGGCGACGAGCCCCCGCGCAACGTTGGCGCGCCGCTGGAACTCGCCTGGCGGGCCATGGTGGGGCGCGAGCGCGGCGACACCTTGGCGTCGTTGCTGGTGACCAGCGCGGGCGAGGTGATGGGCGGGGTGCGGGTGCGCGACGCGTCCATGTGGCGCGGACCGGTCGTCGTCTTGGTGGGCGCGGAGACGGTTTCGGCCGGCGAGGTCGTGGCGCTCGCGCTGCAGGACCAGGGACGGGCCCGCGTCGTCGGCGAGCGCACGGCCGGCAACGTCGAGGCGGTGCACGCCTTCACGCTGCCCGACGGCAGCCGGGTGATGCTGGCGGTGGCCGACCTGCGCGGCCCCCACGGCCTGATCTACGCGAACGGTGTGGTGCCCGACGTCGTGGCGCGAGCGCAGGCCAGCGAGTTGGCCCGCGGCATCGACGCCCCGGTGGTGGAGGCCCGGCGCCTGTTGGGAGGGCTGCCGTTCACGCCCGACCGGCGCTTCTGATGCCACCGTTGGCCTGGTGGGAGGCGCACGCGCCCGCTGCCGTAGACCTAACTCGTCTAATTGGTAAGGTGCTCGAACATCCTCATCGGGGGCCCGTGATAGACTCCCCGTCGCTGTGGCGAGCGGATCGAGCGGGAGAACCCCGCGCTGAGCCGTCAGTCATGGTGCGCCCGACAGGACTCGAACCTGTGGCCTTTCGCTCCGGAGGCGAACGCTCTATCCGACTGAGCTACGGGCGCCTGAGCAACCGCCAACCTAGCACCGGCCCTGGAGGACGTCAAGCCACATGAAACTAAGCCGCCGTTCCAACCTCATCATCCTATGGATCCTCGCGGGCGCACTCGTGCTCGGGATGGTCATCACCTTCACGCCCACCATGGGCCTCGGCTCGCGCGGAGGCGCCGAAGGCGTCCCGGCCGTGATGGTGAACGGTGAGCCGATCAGCGAACTCGCCGTGGTGAGGGCCCGCTCGAACCCGCTGTTCAACCTCGTCACGGAAGGTGAGGTCGGCCGCGATCTGGAACTGTTGCTGGTCGATGAGCTCGTGCGCCAGGAGTTGATCCGCCAGGAGGCTTCGCGCCAGCGCGTCAGCAGCGCCGAGGTACGGACCGCGGTGGACGAGTTCCGGGTGAGCCGTGGGGTCGCGGGGCGGGGCAACGACTCGCAGTATCTGGCGCTGATCGGCGCCTCGGGCTTCAGCGACGAGACGTTCCGCCTCTACCTGGCCCAGCAGCTGCGCCAGGAGAAGTGGGAGTCGCAGCTGATCGACGGTGTGAGCGTCAGCGACGAAGAGGTCGAGGCGTACTACCACGCCAACAGCGAGTTCTACCAGACCGAGGAACGGATCCTGGCCCGTCAGATCGTCCTGGCCGAGCGCGACGAGGCCGAGGCCGTGCGCGCGGAGTTGACTGCCGGCGCCGACGCAGCCACGCTGGCGCGTGAGCGTTCGCTGGAGCGCGCCGAGCGAGACGGAGCGCTCGGGGCGGGCGCCAACGAGACCGAGCCACGCGCGGTCGGCCGTCCGGCGCTGCCGACGGCGGTCGCGACGGCGGCCTTCGCCATTCGCGGACCCGGTATCACGGATGTGATCGAGGTCGCCGGGCAGTACCACGTGGTGGTGGTCGAGGCGTTCCTGCCCGCCGCGACGCGGCCGTTCGACGAGGTCGCCGACGTGGTGCGCGAGGATGCGCTGCAGGCGAAGCGGGCCCAGGTCTTCGACGAGGAGGTGCGTAGGCTGCAGCGCGAGGCGCGCATCGAGATCCCCGAGCGCAGCCCGCTCGACCTCCGCTACGAGGACACGGTCGTGGCCACGGTCGGCGAAGCCGACATCAAGCGCTCCGAGCTCGTACGCGCGGTCTACACGAACCCGCAGATCCAGCAGGCCCTGTCGCCCGATACGGCCTTCCTGATCACCGGCTTCTTCAGGCCCGCGATCCTCGATCAGCTGATCGACCAAGAGCTCGCCTACCAAGGGGCCGACACGCTCGGCGTGCCCTTCGTGGGCCCGCGTCGTTTCGTGGCGCAGAGCGCCCTCGAGTACGTCACCCGCGACGTCAGCGTCAGCGAGGACGAGCTCGAGGCGTTCTACCAGGCCAACGTGCAGGCCTACACGGTGCCGGCGAGCGCGGCCGTGAGCCGCGTCGACTTCGAGGACGTCGACGCGGCCGAGGCCTTCCGAGCCGCGTTGCTCGACGGCGAGCAGGTCGACGAGGCCGTCGAGGCCACCGGCGGAGCGCTCACCTCGTTGGGCACGGTCCGGCCCGGCCAACTCGAAGCCGGTCTCGATACCGCGCTGTTCGCGACCGAGGCGTTCGAGAGCCTCGAGCGCGGCGGCGAGGTCAGCGACGTCCTCGTGCTGCTGACCCAACCCGAGACGCTGCCCGAGGAGCTCGAAGACGCGGGCGAGGACGACGGGGCGATCGCGCAGGAGCAGCAGGTCGTGGTGTTGGTGGCCGATCGCACGCGCGAGCGGGTGCGCCCGCTCGACGAGGTCCGCGCGCAGGTCGAGAACGCCATCCTGAGCGAGCGCCGCGCCGAGTTGCGCGAGGCGTGGCTGACCGAGTTGCGCGAGGACATCACGGTGGTGAACCATCTCGCCCAGGCGCAGCCCGAGGATGACGCCTTCGGGATCCCGGGCTTCAGCTTCGACGAGATCGAGGAGGCGCTCGATGACGACGGTACCGGCGAGGGCGTCGACGGGTTGATCGAGGAGCTCGAGGAGGCCCAGGAGACGACCGACGAGCCGCTCACGACGGAGGAGGAGTCGGGCGACGACGACGACGCCGAGTCGGTAGACTGAGCGTCATGCCACGCGCCCTGCTCTCGGTCTCGGACAAGTCCGGACTCGTCCCCTTCGCCGCGGGACTCGTCGAACTCGGCTACGCGCTCGTCTCCACCGGCGGCACCGCGGCCGCCCTGCGTGAGGCGGGCCTGAGCGTCACGAAGGTCGACGCGGTCACCGGGGCCCCGGAGATCCTGGGCGGCCGCGTGAAGACGCTCCACCCACGCGTCCACGGCGGTCTGCTGGCGCGGCCCGACGCCGAGCACGAGCGCGAACTCCACGAGCACGGCATCGAGCGATTCGACCTGCTGGCCGTCAACCTCTACCCGTTCCGCGAGACCGTGGCGCGTCCCGGCGTCACCCTCGACGAGGCCATGGAGCAAGTCGACATCGGCGGCCCTGCCATGGTGCGCGCCGCGGCGAAGAACCACGCGGCCGTCCTGGTGGTGGTCGACCCGTCGGCATACGACGCCGTACTGGCAGACCTGCGTGCCGGTGCGGTGCCGCCGGCTCGGCGGCGGGCGCTGGCGCGCGCGGCGTTCGCCCACACGGCCGCCTACGACGCGGCCATCGTGGGTTGGCTCGATGCCGACGAGCCCTTGCCGAGCTCGCTCCACCTGACGCTCGAGCGCGCCGACACGCTGCGCTACGGTGAGAACCCGCATCAGGCCGGGGCCCGCTACCGTGAGGCCGGCGCCCAGGGGGTGTGGGACACGGCGCAGCAGCACGGCGGGATGGCGCTGTCGTACTTGAACGTCTTCGACGCCGACGCCGCCTGGCGCTTGGTGCATGCCTTCGGCGAGGAGCCGAGCGCCGTGATCGTCAAGCATGCCAATCCCTGCGGCGTCGCCTCCGGCGGCACCCTGGCCGAAGCCTACACGCGCGCCTTCGCGGCCGATCCGAAGTCCGCCTTCGGCGGGGTCGTGGCGCTCAACGGGCACGTGGACGCGGCGCTCGGCGCGGCGATCGCCGCGAACCCGAAGGCCGACGTCCTGATGGCGCACCGCTTCGACCCAGCAGCGCTCGAGCGCTTCGCCACCAAGCGCAAGAACATGCGCGTGCTCAGCGCGCCGCCGCCGGGACGCCCGGGCCGGCAGCTGCGACGTGTCGATGGTGGCTTCCTGGTGCAGGGCCCTGATCACGTACGCCAGGAGCGCGACACCTGGACCGTCGTCACCGAGCGGCAACCGAGTGCGGCCCAGTGGCGCGACTTGCACGTGGCCTGGCTCGTCTGCGCCGCGACGTCGTCCAACGCCATCGTCTTGGTCGAGGACGGCGTGGCACTCGGCATCGGCGCCGGGCAGCAGAGCCGCGTCGATGCCGCGGAGCTCGCGGCGGGCAAAGCGGCCGGGCGCGCCACCGGCGGCGCCTGCGCCTCCGATGCCTTCTTCCCGTTCCGGGACGGCCTCGACGTGGTGGCGCGCGCCGGCGTGGCTGCGGTCATCCAGCCGGGCGGTTCGATGCGCGACGACGAGGTGATCGCGGCCGCCAACGAGCACGGCATCGCGATGGTGTTCACGGGCGAGCGCCACTTCCGCCACTGACCCAACGCCACTGACCGGTCGCCCCGGCCGCGAGCGGCTGCGGCGCGATCGTGGGCAGCGCTCGCAGTTCGCAGTGCGAGCCCAATCATGGTACGTAGCGGCCCAACGCACACCAGATCTGGTACCTCGAGGCCACACGCACCGGGTGCTCACGTGGTAGATTCAGGGTCCCGCCAGGAGGGTGAGAGGAACTTCACGCCCCTCTGGCTCAACCATCTAGTACGTTCCAAGATGGGACGTACAAGCTGTTGTATCTGACCGATGAGCCATGGGCCTGCGTCGACGCCCGTCGCTCCGACGATCGAAAGGGGTTTCCCGCCGTGCCCAATCGCGTGCAGCTCACCGACAGCCAGGCGCTCGCCGCCTTCGACGACCACGCGGTCGCCATCGCCAAGCGGCAGTACTTCCAAGCAGGTGACGAGGATCTGATGGCCATGTTCCGGCGCGTCGCCCAGTGGGTGGCCGGTCCCGAATCGGCCGACTTGCGCAGCGATCAGGCTCGGCGCTTCTTCGAACTGATGAGCAGCAAGCGCTTCTGTCCCGGCGGCCGGGTCTTGGCCGGCGCCGCCACCAATCATGGCAACGTCCTGAACTGCTTCGTCCAGGACGGCCGGCCCGAGACCGAGGGCGGCACGGCCTGGGTCTTGCGGCTGGCCACCAAGCTGGCGGTGGTGACGAAGGTCGGCGGCGGCAACGGCCTCTGCCTCGACCCGATCGCCGCCAAGCGTCCCTACACCGGACCGGTCGGCCAGCTCTACCTCACCATCGCGCCCAGCCATCCCGACCACGACAAGGTGAAGGACGCGACCTTCATGGATCTGGTGCACGGCTCCTACGTGACCCGCGGCTACCGGGCCGGGCGCTTCGTCGACTACGACGCCGCCCCCGCCGGCGTCGACGTCAAGGCGGTGGGCGACTCGGTCGAGAGCATTTGGCAGCACGCCTCCGACGTCGTGACCACGCTCCTGCGGGGCGACGACCTGCTGCTCGACCTGAGCGAACTGCGCCCCGAGGGCACCCCCGTCAACGGCTCCGGCGGCACCTCGAGCGGTCCGTCGTCGTTCGCGGTCGAGGTGTTCGACAACTTCGCTCGCTGGGCACGGCTCGGCGGCGCCGACTACGCCGGGCCGGTGGCGACGCTGCGCTACGTGTTCGCGCCGACCTTGCGCGTCATCCGCCAGGGCGGAACGAGGCGCGGCGCCGGGATGGCCACGATGTCGATCACGCATCCCGACGTGCGCGACTTCATCACCGCCAAGGACTTGAGGCGCGAGAGCGAAGAGGGCGACATCAGCACCTTCAACATCTCGGTCCTGGTGAGCGACGACTTCATGGCGCGAGCCCGCGAAGAAGGCCAGAACGGGGTGCTGCACGAGATCGCCGAGCACGCCTGGCAGACCGGTGAGCCCGGCCTCATCTACGTCGATCGCATCAACGCCCACAACCCCATGCGGGATACGCTCGGCGAGATCAAGGCGACCAACCCGTGCGGCGAAATCCCCTTGTTCCCCGGTGAACCGTGCGACCTCGGCGCCATCAACTTGGCGCAGTACGTGACGCAGCACGGCATCGGCGTGGCAGGCTTCGACATGGTTGCGTTCCGCGCCGACGTGCATACCTGCATCCGGTTCCTCGACAACGTCCTCGAGGTCAACAAATTCGCCCTCGAAGACAACCGCGAGATGAGCCACGCGCTGCGACGGCTCGGCCTGGGGATCATGGGCCTCGCCGATGCGCTCATCCGCATGGGCTTTCGCTACGACAGCGACGAGGGCCGCCAGGCGACGCGCGTGATGATCGAGGCGCTGCGCGAGGCGGCCACGGAGGCCAGCCGCGCGCTGGCCGACGAACGTGGACCGTTCCCGACCTGCAGCGAGTCGACGCTGCGCGAGGCGCGCCGCAACATCGCGCTGCTGACCGTGGCGCCCACCGGCACCACCAGCATGCTCATGGGCGTGTCGTCGGGGGTCGAGCCGATCTTCGCGCCGTTCATCTACCGCAAGATCGGCAGCGGCTACGCCGCGATCATCGCGCCGCTCTTCCGCGAACTGCTCGAGCGCCACGCGCCGCACCCCGACTACACCAAGAACGGCGCTTGGGATTGGGACCAGGTGGTCGAGCAGGTGCAGGCGTGCCACGGCAGCGTCCAAGGGCTCGACTTCATCCCCGACGAGGTCAAGTCGGTCCTCGTGTGCGCCCACGACATCGCGCCGGCCGACCACGTGCGTATGCAGGGCGTGGTGCAGAGCGCCTTCGATGCTGGCGGTGACATGGTCGCCAACTCCATCTCCAAGACGATCAACATGCCCAACCACGCCACCGTCGACGACGTCTTCGAGGCCTACGCCCTGGCGTTCGAGAGCGGCTGCAAGGGCATCACCGTCTACCGCGACGGTTCGCGCGACTTCCAGGTGCTCTCCACCTCACGCAAGGCCGGGAAGCAGGAGGCCGAGACGGCGACGACGGCCGCCGCGAAGGCCGCCAAGGCCGATCCGGGGCAGGCGGCGCCCGTCACCAACGCCGGCAAGCCCGAGCGCCCCGCGGCCACCAGGATCGAGGAGCGCAACGGCACCGGCGCCGCCTTCGAGCGGCTGCCCTCGGAGCCGCTGTTCGACCGCCCCACGCGGCTCGAGGGCTTCACCGACGCGGTCAAGTTGATGCTCCCCACCGGTGAGCAACGTGGCTTCTACGTCACCGTCAACAAGCAAGACGGGCTCCCGGTCGAGTGCTTCATCACCAGTGGCAAGGCCGGCGACGAGGCCAATGCCGACTCGGAGGCGCTCGGCCGGGTGGTGTCGATCGCGCTGCAGTACGGCGTGCCGGCCGAGGCCCTCGTCAAGACGCTGCGCGGCATCAACGGCAGCATGTACGGCACCTACCAAGGCCGCATGGTGGCCAGCCGTGCCGACCTGATCGCCGTGGCGCTCGAGACCGCCGGCGTGGAGAACGTCTTGCAGCGCGGCAAGACCTGCCCCGATTGCAGCGCACCGCTGCGCTTCGAGGAAGGCTGCATGAAGTGCGAGGCGTGCGGCTTCAGCAAGTGCGGTTGAGGCGCTCGCGGTCGGCGGGGCGAACCTCAGCAGCGCGATGCCGCGCGATCGCTGCCGCCGCTCCCAGCAGCGTCAGGGCAGCGTGCCCTGCCGGCGAAGGAGGGTGTGCAACGCCGTCAGCGATTCGACGACCACGTCGGGCTGATGCGGCGAGGCGGGCAGATCGGTGCGCTGGGCCTCGCCCGTGAGGGTGAGCACCGCGACGAAGCCGTGCTCGACCGCCATGCGAACGTCGGTGTAGAGGCGGTCACCCACGAAAGCGATCCGGTGGGCGGGCAGGTCCAGGCGCGCCTCGATGGCGGTCGCCATCGGCGGCTGCGGCTTCCCGAGCACCTCGGGCCGCGCGCCGGTCGTTTCGGCGAGCAGCGCGATGAACGCGCCGCAATCGGGGATCGGGCCTTCGGGCGTAGGGCAGACCGTGTCGGGATGGGTGGCCAAGTAGGGGAGGCCGGCCCGCACCAAGTCGCTGGCGCGCCGCAGCTTCGCGTACGTGAGCGTGGTGTCGAAGGTCAGGAGCACGCAATCCGGCGTGTCGGCGTCGTCCTCGGCCGGGTCGATGCCCTGTGAGCGGTACTCCCGCACCACGGTCGGCGTCGCGACCAGGTACGGCCGGCGCAGGCCCGCCTGCCGGAGCCGCTCGATCGCGACGTCGTTGGAGGTGAGCAGCCGCTCTCGGTCGGCCGGCAGGCCCAGGGCGTGCAGCCGGACCAGGTACTCCTCGGCGCTCTTCGACGAGTTGTTGGTGGCGAACAGGAAGGGGAGCCCGGCGCTGGCGAGGGCGTCGAGCAGGTCGCGGGCACCGGGGAGCAACTGCGCGCCGAGGTAGACCGTGCCGTCGAGGTCGAAGGCGAGGCCGGTCACCTGCGCCAGACGCTCCGGCGCAGCGCCGTCCGGTGCAGCGCTCGGCCCCTCCTGGGTACTGGCGAACTGTGGTGTCATGAGTGCTCACGGTACACGAGCCACCGAGGGTCAGCACGGTGATGCGCCTCGGACGACGGGCGGTCCACGCCGCTGGTGTCAATCGGTTTCGCCGGCGCGGCAGGGACGACGAACCGTCATGCTACTGTCGGGGCATCAGGAAGTAGTCGCACACACGCACTTCGGAAGGGATGGGAGCTTCCACCGGTGTGGCAGGTGTTCAGCCCTGGCGAGGGCTGGCGAGGGAACCGTACGCGATCGTTGGCCACGCGGCGCGTGGCTCTCAGCGGCCGATGGTGCGACGCCTTTCTGGATCCCTCGGGCGCGGTACGCGGCGTTCGCACACCTCTTCCACGGACCGGGCGCGGTCGTTTCACCACAGAACGCCGTGGCACCGCCGAGGAGCGGCACGCCGGGGTGCCCTCCAGAGACGTGGAGACACCTGATGAGACGGTTCTGGGCTCTCTCCTTCTCCCTGCTGATGACGTGGTTCGCCTTCGCCTCGGCCAGCGAAGTCATCGTCATCGCCCACCGCGGCGCGTGCGGGTACCTGCCCGAGCACACGCTGGAGGCCTACGCCCTGGCGTACGGCCTCGGCGCCGACTTCATCGAGCCTGACCTGGTCCTCACCAACGATGGCGTGCTCATCGCGCTGCACGACACGACGCTCGACTCGACCACCGACGTCGCCGAGGTCTTCCCAGACCGTGCTCGTGAGGACGGAAGGTTCTACGCTATCGACTTCACGCTCGCGGAGATCAAGCAACTCAGCGTGCAGGAGCGACGTGGCGCGGATGGCGAGCCGGCCTTCCCGAGCCGGTTCCCGCAGGGGGCGGCTGCCTTCGAGATCGCGACGCATGCCGAGTTGATCGAACTCGTGCAAGGCATGAACCACACCAGCGGGCGCAACGTAGGCATCTACCCAGAGCTCAAGGCGCCTTCCTGGCACGCCGAGGAAGGCATGCCGATGGAGGAGATCCTCCTCGCCGAACTCAGCGCCTACGGGTATGAGGGACCCGACGCACGCGTGTTCGTGCAGAGCTTCGAGTTCGAGTCGCTCGAGCGCCTGCGCGAGCTGGGCACGGAACTGCCCCTGGTCATGCTCATCTGGAGTCCCGACCACGCCACCGAGGAGGCCTTCGACCGCTGGGCGACCGTAGCGAACGGCGTCGGTCCTTGGAAGGGCCTGGTCGAGGCGTCGCCCGAGGTCGTCGGGATGGCGCACGAGCGCGGCATGCAGGTGCACCCGTGGACGTTCCGCGCCGATGTCCTGCCGGCCAAGTACCCCACGATCGAGCAGGAACTCATGACGTACTTCGGCGTGTACCTCGTCGACGGCGTGTTCACCGACTTCGTCGACGACGCGGTCAGGGTGTTGCGGGGGATGGGTCTGCGCTGAGCCCGCGGGCCGGCTTCGTGTCGCACCCCCGCTCCAGCAGGCTTCGACAGGAGGAATCATGCGTTCGAATCGCCTCGCCATGCTGTGCTCGCTCGCACTGTTCGTCTGCCTCGCGACGGCCGCGGCGAGCGGGCACGACAAGGCCATCGTCGCGCACCGCGGCGCATCGGCCTACCTGCCCGAGCACACGCTCGAGAGTTACGCCATGGCCTACGGGCAGGGCGCGCACTTCATCGAGCCCGACCTGATGCTCACGCGTGACGGTGTCCCGATCGCCTTGCACGACCGTTCGCTCGACGCCACCACCAACGTGGCCGACGTGTTCCCGGGCAGGGCTCGTGAGGACGGTCTGCATTACGCGATCGACTTCACGCTCGACGAGATCAAGCAGCTCAGCGTCATCGAGCGGGTCGACCGCAACACGCGTGAGCTCGTGTTCGAGGACCGCTTCCCGAACGTCCACAGGGCGCTGGCGTTCCGCGTGCCGACGCTCGCCGAGATCATCGAACTCGTCCAGGGCATGAACGTCTCGACCGGCAGGGACGTCGGCATCTACCCCGAGACCAAGTCCTCGGCGTGGCACGCCGAGCAGGGCTTCGATTTCGAGCAGATCGTGCTCGACGTGCTCGGCGAGTACGGCTACACGACGGCCGCCGACAACGTGATCGTGCAGTCGTTCGAGCCCGAGAGCCTCGCGCGCCTGCGTGCGCTCGGCAGCGAACTCACCCTCGTGCAACTGATCGGTGGCGGCGCGGCCTACGACCCGATGGTCACCGAGGAGGGCCTCGATTGGATCGCCACGTTCGCCCAGGGCATCGGCCCGTCGATGACCCGCATCATCGACAGCGAGGGCAACTGGGTCGACGACAACTTCCTGGTGCGCGAGGCGCAGGCACGCGGCCTCGTGGTGCATCCCTACACCATGCGGGCCGACCGCCTCCCCGCCTACGTCGACAGCTTCGAGGCGCTGCTGGAGCGGTTCCTGTTCGAGGCCGGCGTCGACGGCGTGTTCACCGACCACCCCGATCTCGCCATCCGTTTCCTGCGTGAGCGCGAGTGAGCAGCCCGTGCCGGCGCGCACGGGTCCCGGCCGCCGGCACGAGCAGCAGAACGGCTGTCAGGACGGCTGTCCCGGCGACCACGCGCGCCCTCCCATAGACTCGTAGGCACGGGTCTATTGGCACCATGACCGGGGTTCCTGTCGTTGCTCGGACGTACCTACGTCGAGTCGCTAGAGAGAGGTGATACGGCATTCAGATCTCGTCATGCCAAGCGTTCGCTAGCGCTTGGGAGTCCACTGCGGGTACCGGAAGGAAGTTATCCATGCGTTCACCGAAGCGACTGCTGTTGGCGCTGATGATCATGCTACTCGGGTTCGGTAGCTTTGCTGCCGCCCAGGTCGTCGTCGATTTCTGGCACGGCATGACGGGCGGACGGCTCTCGGTCCTCGAAGCGAAGATCGACATGTTCAACGAACGCGATCCCGACATGCAGATCAACCCCATCCTGATGGGCACGTACGCCGAAGGCCTGTCACGCTGGCTGGCGTCGCACCCCATCGGCGAAGAGCCGCCAATGGTGCAGATCTACGAGGTCGGCGCGCAGGCGATGCACGACAGCGGGATGATCATCCCCGCGTACCAAGTCCCCGAGCGCTTGGGCGTGGATTGGGACTTCGGCCAGTACGTGGTGCCGATCACCATGTACTACTCGCGTGACGGCAACCTCTGGTCGTGGCCGCACGGATCGTCGACGTCGATGCTGTACTACAACGCCGACCACTTCCGCGACGCGGGCCTCGACCCCAACCAGCCGCCGACCACGTGGGAAGAGATGCACGAGACCGGCCTGGCGCTGCTGGAAGCGGGCGTCACGGGCGACACCCTGTCGTTCGGCTGGCCCGACTGGCAGTTCGAGCAGCAGTTGGCGCTGCACAACCAGTCCTACGTCGATAGCGGCAACGGTCGCGAGGGGCACGCGACCCAGGTGCTCTGGCCCAGCGACTTCACCAACCAGTTGCTCGCCAAGTGGGGCGAGATGGCCGCTGCCGGCACGTGGCTCTACGGCGGGCCCGAGTACGAGGTCAACTCTGC
>SLRS01000017.1 GCA_007130855.1 Trueperaceae bacterium
AAGATCACGTTGATCTGCGGGTTCGCCTGCAGCATCGCGGTGATGGCGGTCTCGGCCTGCGAGACGGAGCCTTCGTCGTTCACTTCGGCCACGATCTGCGCACCCGGCGCGGCCTGCAGCAGCGCGTCCCGGAAGCCGTCGACGCGAGCGCGGATGTGCGTCGGGCCAGGGAACAACGACACGCCGACACGCGCGTCGTCGCCCAGCCACTCGGCGACGGCGAGCCCTGCCTGGAAGCCGGCCTGGTAGTTGTTGGTGCCGACGAAGGCGAGGCGGTCACTGTCCGGGGCATCGGAGTCGAAGGTGATGACCGGGATACCGCGGCTGATGGCGCGGTCGATGGACGGGATCATGGTCTCTGCGTCACCGGCCGTGGCGATGATGCCGTCCACGCCGCGGGCGACGAGCTGATCGATGGCGCGGGCCTGCAGCGAGGCATCCCATTCGGCGGGGCCTTGGAGCTCGACCTGGACGTGGGGCCCGATCGCCGCGGCGGCGTCGACCATGCCCGCGTACGCCCAGTTAAAGAACTCGGATCCACGCAGGAACACGACCATCCCGTACGTCTCACGCTCTTGTTGGGCGACAGCGGTTTGAACGAACGGGGCTGCGAGGAGAAGCATCCCGAGCGTCAGCAGGGAGAGCTTCGTCATGCGTGTAACGGTGTTCACGATACCTCCAGAGTGAAGTGAAAGACTGATCGATCGAACGAACGACCTTCCGTGGTTCCTCCTCCCTATGGGCTCATCGGCCGCACCGCCTTCGTCTCGCCGGACATTCCGTCGTGGATCGTGCGACAGGATTGCCGGATCACGAGCTCGCAATCGAGCACCACCTGCCGTGGCTCCTGCTCGTTGCCGTGGATGCTGTCGAGGATCATCTGACCCGCCGTTGCGCCGATCCGCATGGCTGGTTGGCGCACGACGGTGAGTGGGGGATGGGTCACGGCTGCCCAGGGATGGTCATCGAAGCCGACGATGGACATGTCATCCGGGCAGCGCAGGCCGTTCTCGCGAAGAGCGAGCAGCGCCCCGAGCGTGAGGTAGTTGTTCGCGATGAAGAGCGCCGTAGGACGTTCGTGTCCCGTCAAGATCTGGTTCGCCGCGGCCTGACCAGCCTCGGCGCTCAGGGCAGAGGGGACGATCCACTCGTCTCGAACCGCGAGGCCGTGATCGCGCATGGCCTGTCCGAAGCCCTGCAAGCGGTCCCTCATCGTCGAGAGGCGCTGCGCACCTGCCAGCGTCCCGATCCTTCGGTGACCGAGTTCGATGAGGTGCTCCGCGGCGAGGTATGCGCCTCGAACGTTGTCCACGCCGACGAACCGTTCGCCTTCGAGGCCGGCGAACGCTCGGTCGACGAACACGATCGGCAGGTGTCGAACCTGCGCCTCGCGAACCGACATCCACTGCTCGCTGGTGGCCATGGCGATGATGCCGTCGACCTTGTGGCTCAGCAGCAGTTGTATGTAGTGGTCCTCGAGCTCCAGCGTCTCGCCGGTGTTGCAGACGATGAGGCTGTACTTCTGCGAGCGCACCGTCTCCTCGACGCCCTGGAGCAACTCGCTGAAGAAGTAGTTCGCTACGTCTCCCACGATCACGCCGAGCGTCTGGGAACGCTTCGTCGTCAGGCTTCGTGCGGCTGCGTTCGGCAGGTAGCCGAGCTCGTCGATGGCTCGCTGGACGCGACGCTTCGTTTCATCATCGACGAAGCGTGTCCCATTGATGACGTGCGAGACGGTCGATGTCGATACACGCGCGGCCTCGGCGACGTTCTTCATCGTAGGGGCACTCTTCAAGGCCATGGGCACTCCTAGCGCTACGAAACCGATTGCGCAACCGCTTGTCTGAGGCGGTACATTCGTGTATCTTCAACAGTACGCCCGGTGTTCTCGATGTGTCAAGGGCGCGGCAGCAGATCTGGTCCGATCTCTTCGCCGTCAAGATGCTGGCGCCAGCACATCGGCGCGATTCGCGCCTGGCCGATCGTCATCCGCCGCGAACCCCGAGAGCGCCTCCGTGACCCGGGGCTCTGGCGTCGTGTGCGTCTAGGCCCGCAGTCGGGACGAGGGGCGCACCTGTCGTTGGCCGCCGGCGCGAGCGATCACCGGAAGCCCCGCGCGCGAGCTCCATACGACGCGTGCGCGGATCGCCGCGCCGCGCCACGATCGAGGGTTGCCGAGCCGATGGCCGGCGCCGACGTCAGATCCAGCCCACCTGCTTCATCATCTCGTGGTCGTTCCACACCTTCTCGGCGTGGTTGATGCGCTCGTTCTCGAAGTACAGGACGAGCATGCAGCGCGACTCCATGCTCTTGCCCGTGGGCGGGAAGGGCAGGCCTTCGCCGGTGTGCGTGCCCCGGACCAGGTAGTGGATGAGCACCCGCTGTTGCCGCTCGTCGACGCCGATCGAGAGCACCTCGTGCCGGAAGTCCGGGACGGGCGTCAAGACGTGCTCGATGAAGGTGACGTACGCCTGCAGGGTGTTCGTGTCGGCGAACATCGTGCCCTCGTGCGTGAAGGTGGCGTCTGGTGTGCAGTATTGCTGGCACTCCTGCCAGCCCTTGCCGGTCATGCAGGCGTGATGGAAGTCAGTCGCGATGGTCTCGATGGTGTTCATGGGGACCTCCTAGCGGGTCTCCGTGCTGCCTTCGTCGGCGCGGGCGTGTCGGTCGGTTGCGCCAGCCACGGACGATGCGGTGCCGTGACCCGCGCCGATGGCCGGTACGGACTCGGTCGGGAGCGCCGCGATGTCGGGCATCACGAAGGTCACGCAGATGGCGCCCTCGACGAATGCGAGGTCCGGCACCCCGGTCATGACACGGCCGTCGTCGGAGCGAGGCGTCATGAAGGCGTCGATCGTCAGGCGGCCGCGGCGCAGGCGCTGGCCGTCTTCCTCCTCCCAGATCCACTGACCGCCATGTTCGGTCTCGGAGGTGGATGGGCCGATGGGGAAGATGAGGCCCTCGGCGGCACCCTGGGCGATGTCGTCCGACGGTACCGAGCAGCGGTGTGGTCATGGCACCCTCCGGTGCACCGCCCGTGCGCGGTGGCGTGCGGTGCGTGTTGCCTGCCTCTGGTGCGTTCTCCCATCTCCTCTCGTGTGCTCCCGGCGCCGGTGCGGTTCGCGACGGTGGGGCGCCGGTCGGAGCGGTGGTGGTCGATGGGGCGTCCGCATCCGGTCCGACGCACGGGTCGAACGGGTCGGTGCTGCGCGCAGCACCGACCCTGGCGTGTGATGTGAGCGTAGTCAGGAGGGCGTTCCGTGAGCGTTCCGGGTGCGCAGCGAGGGGCTGACCCCGACCCGAGCCCCTCGACGCCGGTCGCCATGCGCACCGCTCCACGCTCAGGGAGTCTCCGAGTACGAGGCGACGGGCGAGATCGAGGCGATGCAGTCGCTGGAGCGTGCGGCGCCACCACGGAGGTCCGGCATGGAACGCGCCACGCCCGACGCGCTCGGGTTCTCGCCCGAACGGTTGGCCCGCATCGGCGTCGTCATGCGCCGTCACGTCGAGGAGGGTCGCCTGCCCG
>SLRS01000238.1 GCA_007130855.1 Trueperaceae bacterium
CAGCGGGCATCCGGACCGCAAGCTGGTGCCCGGCGTCGAGACCAACACCGGTCCGCTCGGGCACGGCCTGCCGGTCGCGGTCGGCATGGCCAAGGCTGCCAAGCTGCGCGGCGAGCCCTGGCGAACCTATGTGGTCACTGGCGACGGCGAGCTGCAGGAGGGCAGTAACTGGGAGGCCGCCATGGCCGCGGCGCACTTCGGCCTCGACAACCTCACGCTGCTCATCGACCACAACCGCTTTCAGCAGGGCGCTGCGCTGGCCGACACCAACGACCTCGCGCCGCTCGCGGACAAGTGGCGCGCCTTTGGCTGGCACGTGATGGAGGTCGACGGGCACGACTTCGAGTCGATCTTCGCCGGCCTCGACGCCGCCCGCGCCGAGCGCGGCCGGCCGAGCTGCCTGATCGCGCACACCTTCAAGTGCGAGGGGATCTCGTTCGCGCGTGACCGCGTCGCCTGGCACCACAAGGTACCGAACGCCGACGAGTACGCGCGCGCCCGGGCTGAGCTCAGCGGCGAGGCTACCGGCGCCGAGGGGGCGGGAGGGGCGCCATGAGCCGCCAGCCGACCAATGCCGCTCCGGACGCCACCACGACCGCGGCACCCCAGACTGCCCCAGAGAAGCGCGTGCTGCACGACTGCCGCAACGCCTTCGCCGAGACGCTGATCGAACTCGCCGAGGCCGACCCCACGCTCGTCGCGGTCTGCAACGACTCGGTCGGCTCGAGCAAGCTCGAGGGCTTCCAGCAGCGCTGGCCCGAGCGCCTGGTGAACGTCGGCATAGCCGAGCAGAACCTCGTCGGCGTCGGCGCGGGCCTGGCCAACGGCGGCCTGCTGCCGTTCGTCTGCGCCGCCGCGAGCTTCCTCACCGGCCGCGCGCTGGAGCAGATCAAGACCGACGTCGCCTACTCGGACGCCAACGTCAAGCTCTGCGGCATCTCCTCCGGCATGGCCTACGGCGAGCTCGGCGCCACGCACCACTCGATCGAGGACTTCGCGTGGCTGCGCGCCATCGCCAACCTCGCCGTGATCGCTCCCGCCGACCCCGAGGAGACCCGCCAGGCGGTGCGCGCCGCCGCCGCGCACCGCGGACCGGTGTTCCTGCGCCTCAGCCGCATGGGCGTACCAGATGTGGTGCCCGAGGGGTACACCTTCGAGATCGGCCGCGCCGTGCGGCTCCGCGAGGGCTCTGATGTGACGCTGATCGCCAACGGCACCCTGGTGCACCGCGCGCTCGACGCCGCCGAGCTGCTCGCGACCGAGGGCATCGAGGCGCGCGTGATCAATCTGCCGACCGTGCGGCCGCTCGACGGGGCCGAAATCCTCGCCGCCGCCCGCGACACCGGCGCCATCGTGACCGCCGAGGAGCACCAGGTGCAGGGCGGCCTGGGCAGCGCCGTCGCCGAGGTGGTGGTCAGCCACCAGCCGGTGCCGATGAAGATCCTCGGCGTCCCCGGCGTGTTCGCGCCGACCGGCTCGGCGGCCTACCTGCTCGACCGCTTCGGCATGTCGGCTCGAGGCATCGCCGAGGCCGCCACCGAGGTGATCCGGCGCAAGCGGGCCGCGTCATGAGCGCGCTGCTGCTGGCCATCGACCAGGGCACGACCAACTCCAAGGCCGTGCTGGTCGACGACGCGGGCGCAGTGGTGGCGCGCGGCTCGGCGCCGCTGTCGATCCGTCACCCGGCCCCCGGGTGGGTCGAGCAGGACGCGACCGAACTGTGGCAGAGCGTGGTCGAGGCGGTGCGCGCCTGCCTGGGTGCCGGGCCCGACGGCGACCACATCGCCGGCATCGCCATCAGCAACCAGCGCGAGTCGGTGGTCGCCTGGCACGCGCTGACCGGTGAGCCGCTGGGGCCCTGCGTGAGCTGGCAGTGCCGCCGCACGGCCGCGGCTTGCAGCGAACTGCGGGCCGCGGGTCATGAGAGCACGGTGGTGGCCAAGACCGGACTGCCGATCGACCCGATGTTCGGAGCTAGTAAGGCCGCCTGGCTGCTCGCGCACGTCCGCGAGCGCCGCCCCGAGCTGACGCAGTCTGATGTGCGGCTCGGCACCGTCGACGCCTGGCTGCTGCACAACGCCAGCGGCGGCGCCCGCTACGCCTGCGACGCCTCCAACGCCTCGCGCACGCAGCTCTTCGACATCGAAGCGGGCCGTTGGGACGAGGACCTCGGCGAGCTCTTCGGGGTGCCGACCCGGCTGCTGCCCGAGGTGCTCGACTCCGACGCCGAGTTCGGCCTGACCGAGGGCTTCCGCGGCGTCCCCGACGGCACCCCGATCCGGGCGATGCTCGGCGACTCGCACGCCGCGCTCTTCGGGCACGGCGTCGACCGGCCGGGCGTGGTCAAGGCGACCTACGGCACCGGCTCGTCGCTGATGACGCCGCTGGAGCAGGCGGCGGCGCCGCAGCACGGCGTCACCACCACCGTCGCCTGGTCGCGGTCCGGCACACGCACCTACGCGCTCGAGGGCAACATCCTGGTCTCCGCAGCGTCGCTGCCTTGGGCCAGCGAGCTGCTGGGACTGGGCGGCGATCCCGGCGCGCTCGCGGCGCTGGCCGAGACCGCCCCGAGCAGCGGCGGCGTCGACTTCGTGCCGGCGCTGATCGGGCTCGGCGCGCCCCACTGGGACAGCGACGCGCTCGGGCTCTTCTCGGGGCTCAGCTTCAGGAGCGGGCGGGCGGAGGTCGCACGCGCGGTGATGGAATCGATCGCGCTGCAGGTCGCCGACGTCTTCGACGCCATGCGCTCGCAAGCGCCGCACCCGCTTAGGCACCTGCTCGCCGACGGCGGCCCCAGCGCCAACCGCTGGCTGATGTCGATCCAGGCCGACATGATCGGCGCGCCCGTCATCGCCAGCGACGCGCCCGAGGCCTCCGCCCTGGGCGCGGCCTACATGGCCGGGCTGGCGCTCGGCCACTGGCCGCGGCTGGCCGACGTGCCGGCACTGCAGCACCAGCCGGAACCGATCCTGCCCCGCATCGACGACGCCGAGCGGGAGCGGCGACGTGCCACCTGGCGCAACGCCGTGGCGCGCGCGCGGCTGAAGGCGGAGCCGTGACCGGCCGCGGCGGCGCGCAACGCAGGGCGGTGACCGATGCTCCGTAAGCACGAGCTCCGCCTGATGGCGCGGGTGGCGCGCATGTACTACCTCGACGGCGTCAAGCAGTCCGAGATCGCAGCGAGGTTGGCGATCAGCCAGGCGAGCGTGTCGCGATTGATCAAGCAGTCGCGCGACGAGGGCATCGTCAAGATCACCGTCAGCGCGCCGCAGCGCGCCTACTTGGAGCTCGAGGACCGGCTGCGCGACGCCTTTGGGGTCGGCGAGGTGGTGGTGGCGCACTGCGAGGAGGACCGCGAGGCGCAGATCCTCGAGGCGATCGGCGAGGCCGCCGCGCACTACCTCGAGACGACCATGCGCGACGACGAGGTCGTCGGCGTGTCGTCGTGGAGCCAGTCGATCTTGCGGATGGTAGGGTCGAAGACGTTGTCGAGCAG
>SLRS01000060.1 GCA_007130855.1 Trueperaceae bacterium
CCGTCTATGAGTATAGCCTGAGCCGGCCACCTGCCCGTCCCTCGCCTCGCCCTGGAGGCGGCCGGTCACGCCCTCCGCGAGCCCCGCCCGCAGGCTCTCGAACATCGCGGATATGAATGTGTCCACAGCGCTCTCCGCCACCCCAGCGGCACGCGGGACGATCCCGATCGCGCTGTATCACCCGGCGGTCGACGTGCCTTCGTGCGCGCTCGAGGGAGTGGCGCAGCCCCATGCGAAACGCAACTTCCACCTGCGTGAGCGCCGCCGTCGCGTGGCGATCCGCCAAGATGGGATCACGCCGATACGTCGAAGGCCGTCGCATCGAGCGCGTCGCAAGCGTTACCTAGGCGCCTCACAGTGGTTGCTAATGTGTGCATTCGAGCGGTCTCGTGTACGCGCGGTCATGGGTTCCGTCGCCGACGATGGATGCGCCCTCGACCGGCGCTCGGGCACAGACCGCCGGAGAGGGAGCCTCATGAACCAGTCTGATCTCGAGAAGGAAGTCGCTGCGCTGAAGAAGGAACTGTCGAAGGTCCAGTCGGACTTCAGCCAACTCGCAGAGGACAGCAAGGGTGCCGCCAAGCACGTGACGGAGGCCGCGAAGGACGCGGCGGCCCAAGCCACGGCGAAGCTCGAGGCCGAGGCCAACAAGCTGATGGAGAGCCTGCAAGGCGCCAAGGAGAGCGCCCTCAAGACTGGTGAGGTGGCGGTTGCGGGCGTGCAGGATCAGATCCAGGAACGCCCATTGGTGAGTGCAGCGGCCGCGCTCGGCCTCGGCTTCGTGTTGGGGATGCTCATCAGCCGGCGGAGCTAGCCCGTGGTTCAGCACCTCGTGGGCGTCATCCTCGCCTTGATCGAGCTGCTCGAGGCGGAGGCGGAGCGTCTCAAGCTCACCCTCCGCAAGCTGCTCGTGGCCGGCGCCTTGCTCATCGTGGGCGCCGTGGTCGGCAGCTTCGTGTTGCTCGTGGCCACCGGCTTCTTGCTGTGGTCGTTCTTCCTGGCACTCCTGCCGTGGATGACCGAAGCGCAAGCCGCGTTGCTCGTCGGCGGCGTGATCTGGCTCGTGGTGGGAGGAGCGTTATGGCTGGTAGCGAACAGACTACGGAAGCCGTAAACGCCCGGGTGGCGCTCGCGAAGGCGAAGCTCGTCGCGATCGCGCAGGAGGCGGAAGCGCGCCCGCCCGTCGCCGAGCGGGCGGCGCTCTTGGTCCGCGCGCAGCCGTGGCGGGGGGTGGGCGTGGCACTCGCCGTGGGCATCTACCTCGGCATCACCCGCGGCGCCGCCCTGCGCGCCGTCGCCCCCCTCACGACGCCGCTCTTGGGTGCGCTAGCCAGCGCCGCGCTGCGCCGCATCGGCGTCGCGCCGGCGGGCCCAGCAGCAAGTGCCGCACCTGTCGCGCCCCGTGGCGCGACGACGGTCAGGGCGGTACGACGCCCCTGATCGGCAACCAATGCCACGGTCGCGGTGCGTCGCTCGCGAGCCGCAGTCGACGCCGAGGGAGGGCGCATGCGCGAAGCACTGAGGGCGGTGTGGGCCAACCCGTACGTTCGGGTGCTCGTTGGCCTCGCCGTCCTCGCGCTGTTCGTGCTCTTCTTCATCGCCGTGCAGCCGGCGGGAACGCTGTTCATCGCGGCGATGGGCCTCGCCTACCTGGTGAACCCGGTCGTCGATTGGCTGCAGCGACGCGGGGTACGGCGTGCCTTTGGCGTGCTGCTCGTAGCGGCCGTGTTGGTCGCGATCGCCTGGGCCGCCTCGGCCTTCGCGATCAACGCGGTGGGCAAGGCGCTCGCGGAGAACGGCAACGGGATCGCCATGGGGCAGGCCATCACCAACCTGTTCGACGAGCTCCCGGCGACCGTCGCGCAGACCGTACCCGAAGCCTTCGCCGACATGGTCACCGGCCCCTTGGAGGCGCTCGCCCGCAGCATCCGCAGGCTCGACGAGATCCTCGAGCCGTACCTCGAAGACATCGCGGTCCACGTGGTGGACGTGGTCGGCTGGACCTTCACGGGCGTGTTCCAGGCCGTGCTGCTGCTGGTGGTGACGATCTACACGCTCTACGACTTCCACCGGCTGAGCCGGTCGTTGCTCGAACTCTTCCCGCTCCCCTACCAGCCTGCGGTCAGTTCGCTGGCCTCGACGCTCGACAGCATCACGGGGACCTACATCCGTGGGCAGATCCTGATCGCTGCCTGCGTCGGGTTGATGGTGTTCGCCGGGCTCAGCCTGATCGGGCTCCCGCTGGCCGGCGTGATCGGGTTGCTGGCGGCATTCCTCAACATCGTGCCGTTCGTCGGTTCGGTGGTGCCCGCCATCCCGGCGGTGCTCATCGCCCTCGGTGACGGTTGGCTGCAGGTGCTGCTGGTCATCGTGGTGTTCGTGGTGGCGAACCAGATCGACGCTCACGGCCTCACGCCGCTGATCTTGTCGCGAACCACCGAGCTCCATCCCGTCACGGTGATCCTCGCCGTGCTCGGCGGCTTCGCCTATGGCGGCGTCGTCGCCGCCATCCTCGCCGTGCCGGCGGTGGGTTTCGTGAAGGCCCTGTACGTGGCGTACTACTTGCCCAGTACGTTCTATCGGCGCGGCTGACCCGGTCTCGCCGCGCACCTCGCGGCGCCGCGACACGAGGACGCCCGCCCCGGGTGGTGGGCGGGCGTCGGGATGGTAGCGATGGACGGGCTCGAACCGTCGACCTCACGATTATGAGTCGTGCGCTCTAAACCAGCTGAGCTACATCGCCCTGCTCCGGCGCCAACGGGCGCCAGCGCTCCGGAGTATAGCCCGCAGCCCGCACGCCGGCAACCGCGTACCCGACCGAGCGCGATCGAAACCGGGCGCCGTTGCCGCTAGAGCGCCGGGTCGGCGCGGTAGGGAGCCCACTCCGGTTCCTCGGCGTAGATGAAGCGGTAGTACTCGGTGCCCTCGAGTCCAGCCGCCGCCGCCTCGTCGACCACCACCACGCAGCGCCGGTGCAGCTGCAGCGCGGTAGCGCTGATCCGGGCGGTGATCGGGCCCTCGGTGGCGGCCGCCAAGACGCCCGCCTTGGCGGCCCCCGTCACCAGCATCACCACCTCGCGCGCGTCGAGGATCGTGCCGACGCCCATGGTCACCGCGCGCTTCGGCACGGCCTCCGGATCGCCTCCGAACAGCTCCGCGTTCTGCTGACGCGTCTGCGGCGTGAGCGCCTTCTCGCGGGTGCGCGACATCAGCGAGGAGAGCGGCTCGTTGAAGCCGATGTGCCCGGTGGCGCCCAGCCCCAGCAACTGCAGATCGATGCCGCCCACACTCGCGATGCGTTGCTCGTACGCCGCCGCGGCGGCGGCCAGGTCAACCGCCATGGCGTCCGGGAGGTGGGTGCGCCCGGGCGGCAGGCCGACCGGCTCGAACAGCTGCTCGCGCATGTAGTGGCGGTAGGAACGGGGGTCGTCGGGCGGCAGACCGACGTACTCGTCGAGGTTGAAGGTGGTCAGGCCCGACAGGTCGACCGTGCCCGCCCGGTGCGCCGCCACCAGCTCGGCGTAGACCGGATCCATCGTGCGACCGGTGGCGCACCCCAGCACCAACTGCGGCTTGGCGTGGACGCGCGCGACGACGAGGCGCGCCACGAGGCGCGCGGCATGGGCGGCGGTGGGACGGATGATGATCTCCATGGCGCTCCGCCACGACGCTACCAAAGACGCGCGCACCGCGCCCGGGTCTATCGGAGGTTTCACGTCGACAGCCTCTGGCAACAGGTAGCATGGCCCATGCTGGAGCCGTCCCTCGACCTCTATGGCGAAACCTTCGAACGGGTCGATGCGGTCCTGGCCGAGTTGCTGGTGAAGTGCCACGCGCGCTACGCCCTGATCGTCGACCGCAAGGGCTTCGTGCTGGTCCACCAGCGCGCCGTATGGGCGCCGAAGCCGCCCTCGCTCGACTCGCTGGCCACCCTGATCGCTTCGAATCACTCGGCCAACGTCGCGATCGCGCAGCTGTTCGGTGAGGCAGCATTCCGCGAGACCGTCCAGCAGGGCGCCGAGGTGGGCACCTACGTCGAGGAGCTCGGCCCCGAGGCGCTGCTGGTGACCGTCTTCGACGGCTCCGCCGCGCTCGGCAAGGTCAAGCTGTTCACGAAGCAGACGGTCGAGCGGCTGCGTGCCCTGCTCGACGAGGAGCGCGGGCCGCCGCCGGAGCTCGATCTCGACGAAGCCTGGAGCAACGACACGGCGAACCTCTTCGACGGTCTCTTCGTGAAACGGACGCAACCATGAGCACCATCAACTTCTCGACCCGCGAGATCAACTTCAAGCTCGTGTACTACGGTCCCGGCCTGTCGGGCAAGACCACCAACCTGAAGCAGATCTACGAGCACGTACCGGGCGACAGCAAGGGCGAGATGGTCTCGTTGCAGACCGAGGACGAGCGGACGCTGTTCTTCGACTTCCTGCCGCTCGACCTCGGCAAGGTCAATGGCTTCAAGACCCGCTTCCATCTCTATACGGTGCCGGGTCAGGTGTTCTACAACTCGTCGCGGCGGCTGATCCTGCGCGGCGTCGATGGGGTCGTGTTCGTGGCCGACTCGGCGCCGAACCGGCTCCGAGCGAACGCCGAGTCGTTGCGCAACTTGCGCGAGAACCTCGAGGAGTACAACCTGCGCCTGGGCGAGGTGCCGTTCGTCATCCAGGTGAACAAGCGCGACCTGCCCGACGCATTGCCACTCGACATGATCCAGGCCGTGCTCGACCCGCCTCGGCGGGTGCCGCAGTTCGAGGCGGTCGCGGCCGAGTTCCGTGGCGTCGTCGAGCCGCTCAAGGCGGTTTCGAAGCTGGTACTGGAGAAGCTCGCGCAGAAGGCCTGAACCCCGCGATGTCCGATCAGGACGCGTTGCAGGGCGTGGTATCGTCGTTCACGATGCAACGGACACCGCTCTACGACAGGCACGAGGCGCTCGATGCCCGCATCGTCGACTTCGCCGGTTGGGCCATGCCGATCCAGTACCCGAGCGGCATCAACCACGAGCACCTGGCCGTACGCCAGGACGTCGGCATCTTCGACGTGAGCCACATGGGTCAGCTGCGCGTACGGGGGCCCGATGCCGTGGCGTTCTTGCGCTGGAGCACGCTCAACGACGCCGGCCGGCTGCGCCTGGGCCGCGGCCAGTACTCCATGCTCCCGAACGACCAGGGTGGGCTGGTCGACGACCTCTACCTGTACCGCGACGGCGACGATGACTTCCTGGTGGTCGCCAACGCCGGCAACGTGGAGGTGGTGGATCGGCACCTGCGGAGCCTGGCCGAGGGCTTCGACGTCGAGCTCGACGACGAGTCGGAGCAGTGGGGGCTGGTCGCGGTGCAGGGCCCCGGCGCAGCCTTGCTGCTCGAGCGTCTCGCCGGCACCGACCTCGCCGCCGTGCGCAAGAACCAGACCGTCGACGTGGCGATCGGCGGCTGCGCGGTGCGCCTGGCACGCACGGGCTATACCGGCGAGGACGGCTTCGAGGCGTTCGTGGCGCCGGCCGACGCCGGCGCCGTGTGGGATCTGATCACCGAGGCAGGCGCCATCCCCTGCGGGCTCGGCGCGCGCGACACGCTGCGCCTCGAGGCCGGCTTTCCGCTCTATGGCCACGAGCTCGGCCCCGACACCAATCCGCTGGCCACGCCCTTCGCATGGGTGGTGAAGGACAAGCCCTTCTACGGCCGCGAGGCGATGTGGGGCGTCGACCCGGGCCAGCGACTGGTGGGGTTGCGGCTGGCCGGGCGCGGCATCGCACGCCAGGGTTACGAGGTCGTCGACGAGCGTGGCGCGCCGCTGGGCGAGGTCACGTCGGGCACGCTCTCGCCCCTCACGCGCGAGGCGATCGCCATGGCGTGGGTGCGCACCAGCCACGCCGAACCGGGCAGCGAGTTGGCCGTGCTCATCCGTGGCCAGGCGGTCGCGGCAACGGTTGCCGTACCCCCGTTCTACGGAAGCTGAGCCGGGTACGCTGAGTCCCCAAGGAGAGGCATCCATGCATACGCCAGACACGCTTCGTTACGCACGTTCGCACGAGTGGGTCAGCGCGCCCGAGGACGGCATCGTCACCGTGGGCATCAGCGACTTCGCACAGGATCAGTTGGGCGACGTGGTCTTCGTCGAACTCCCCGACGTGGGGCGCAAGGTGGCGGCCGGCGATGCGCTGGCGGTGGTGGAGTCGGTGAAGACGGCGTCGGACATCTACGCGCCGCTGGCCGGCGAGGTCGTCGAAGTGAACGCCTCGCTGGAGGAGGCTCCCGAGGCGATCAACGAGGCTCCCTATGAAGGTGGCTGGCTGTTCAAGCTGCGCGTCGACGACACGGCGGCGTGGGACGAACTGCTCGACGCCACCGCCTACGAGGCCGTCGCGGAGACGGACTGACCGTGCCGTACGTCCCGCACTCCGACGACGACGTCCGGCGGGCCCTCGAAGCGATCGGCGTCGACAGTCTTGAGGCGCTCTTCGCCGATCTGCCGGAGGCGCTGCGCGATCCGCCGATCGAGCTCCCCGAGGCACTCGACGAGGTCGCGTTGCTGGGCCGCGTGAGGGCCCTGGCGGCGCGCGACCAGACCAGCGGGCCCGACTTCCTCGGCGGTGGCATGCGCCGCCACTTCATCCCCACCGTGACGCCGCACCTGGCGTTCCAGAGCGAGTTCGTGACGGCCTACACCCCGTATCAGCCGGAGGTGTCGCAGGGCGTCTTGCAGGCCACCTTCGAGTATCAGAGCATGATGTGCGAGCTCACCGGCTTGCCGGCGTCGAACGCCTCGATGTACGACGGTGCTTCGTCGGTCGCCGAAGCCGCCTTGCTGGCGGTGCGGCAGACGCGCCGCGAGCGGGTGCTCGTGTCGCGCGGCGTGCATCCGGAGACGATCGAGGTACTGCAGACCTACCTGTGGCCGCTCGGGATCGAACTCGAGACGATCGAGCTCGAGCGGCTCACCACGCCGGTGCCCGAGGTCGGCGGCGACGTGGCCTGCCTCATCGTCCAGACGCCGAGCTTCGTCGGCACGCTCGAGCCGATGGCCGCGCTCACCGAGGCAGCGCACGCTGCGGGTGCCCTCATGGTGGCCACGGTCGATCCGTTGTCGCTGGCCGTGCTGGCGAGCCCCGGCGAGTACGGCGCCGACATCGCCGTCGGCGACGGGCAGACGATCGGGAACCCGGTGGCTTTCGGGGGTCCGAGCTTCGGCTTCATGGTCGTCAGCGAGCCGCTGCTGCGGCAGTTGCCGGGACGCCTGGTGGGTCAGACCACCGACGTGGACGGCCGCCGTGCCTTCGTGCTCACGTTGCAGGCGCGCGAGCAGCACATCCGCCGCAGCAAGGCCAAGTCGAACATCTGCTCGAACCACCAGCTCACCGCCCTGATGGCGACCATCAACCTCGCCGCGCTCGGCCCGGAGGGCCTGCGCGAGATGGCCGAGGGTAGCGTGCGCCGTGCGCATCAGCTGGCCGACGCCTTGCGCGCGGCGGGCGGCGAGGTGCTGCACGCCGAGCGCTTCTTCAACGAGTTCGTCCTGCGCCTTGAGCGCGAACCGCACACCCTCAGACGCCAGCTGAGCGAGCGCGGTGTGCGCGCCGGGGTGAGCGTTCCTGACGCCTTCGGTCTGGGCCACGCCGTGGTGCTGAGCGCGACCGAGCTGACCAGCGACGCCGACATCGAGGCGCTGCTGGTAGCCCTGCGCGAACTCGGCGTCCTCGAGGGCGAATCGCAGCCGGAGGTCTACTCATGAGCGCCGCAACGCCGGCTCCGCGCGGCGTCGATGCCGCCGACAGCTTCCGCGACGACAGCTTCCCGCTGATCTTCGAGCGCTCCTCGCCGGGCCGGCGGGCCGCTCGTCCACCGCTGGTGCCGGGCGCCTCGATGGCAGCGCTGCTCGGCGACGAGCACCTGCGCAGCGAGGCCCCGCGCCTACCCGAGGTGGCCGAGCTCGACCTCGTGCGTCACTACACCACGTTGGCGCACCGCCAGTTCTCGATCGACGGCAACGTCTACCCGCTGGGCTCGTGCACCATGAAGTACAACCCGAAGCTGCACGAGGCAGTCGCGGGCTACTTCCAGGACGTCCACCCCTACCAGGACGAGGCCAGCGCCCAGGGCGTGCTGACGGTCCTGGCCGAGCTCCAGCAAGACCTGGCCACCATCACCGGGATGGACGCGGTGAGCCTGCAGCCGGCCGCCGGCGCTCACGGCGAGCTCGCCGGCATCCTGATGATCCGCGCGTATCACGAGGCGCGCGGCGAGGGCGAGCAGCGCCGCGTGGTGATCTGTCCCGACGGTGCCCACGGCACCAACCCGGCGACCGCCTCCATGGCCGGGTACGACGTGGTCGAAGTGCCCACCGGGCCCGACGGCGAGGTCGACCTCGCGGCGTTCGAGGAGGCCCTGAACCCGCAGGTGGCAGCGGTGATGCTCACGAACCCCAACACGCTGGGCATCTTCGAGACGCGCATCCTCGCCATCAGCGAGGCGGCCCACGCCGTCGGGGCGCAGCTCTACTACGACGGCGCCAACCTCAACGCGATCGTCGGCCTGGCGCGCCCGGGCGACATGGGCTTCGATGTGGTGCACTTGAACCTGCACAAGACCTTCACCACGCCGCACGGCGGCGGCGGGCCGGGGACCGGCCCGGTCGGCGTGAAGGCGCACCTGGCGCCTTACCTGCCGACGCCGCTGCTGGTGCAGCGCGAGGACGGCAGCGTGGGCATCGAGGGTCCGCGTCCGACCGCCATCGGCCGCCTACGCTCGTTCTACGGGAACGTGGGCAACCTGGTGCGCGCCTGGGCCTACATCCGCACGCTGGGGCTCGAGGGCCTCAGGCGGGTGGCGATGATGGCGGTCCTGAACGCCAACTACCTGCGGGTGCGCATGCGCGAGGCGGGCTACACGATCGCCTTCGACCGGGTGAACATGCACGAGTTCGTGGCCCAGCCGCCCGAGGGCATACGGACGCTCGACCTGGCCAAGATGCTGCTCGACTACGGGGTGCATCCGATGACGGTGTACTTCCCACTCGTCGTGCGCGAGGCGATGATGGTGGAGCCCACCGAGACGGAGTCGCTCGAGACGCTCGACGCCTACGCGGCAGTGCTGGGGCAGGTGCTGCGCGACGCGCAGGCCGACCCCGAGGCCGCCCGCGCGGCGCCGCACAGCACGCCGGTGCGGCGGCTCGACGAGACCGGGGCCGCGCGCCGCCCGGTGCTGCGCTACCAGCCGCCGAGCGGCTGAGCGTCCACGACGCCAAGCGAGCGCGCCGCCCGTCTCGGGCGGCGCGCCTTCTCGTTGGCCTGGGCCCCGGGCACTTGAACCCCGAGCACTCGGGTCGCGGGCCGCGGCCGCTCAGTGACAGCTGCTGCTGCCCTCGCCATCGGGGGCCGCTCGCCCGTCGGTCCGGAAGCTGTGACCGCAGCCGCAGGCGCTCGTGGCGTTCGGGTTGGTGACCGAGAAGCCGCCGCCCATCATGTTCTCGACGTAGTCGACCTCGCTGCCGCGCAGCAGTTCCCAGCTGCGCTCGTCGACCATCAGCCGTACGCCGCGGTCGACGAAGACCCGGTCGCCCTCGCGCACCACGTCGTCGATCGCCATGCCGTACGAGTAGCCGCTGCAGCCGCCTGACTTCACGAAGACGCGAACGGCCGCGGTGTCCGACGCGTGCCCGGCGAGCAGCTCCGTCGCCTTGTCCGCGGCTGCAGCGCTGAACGTCATGCGCTCTTCGGTGCCGGCGCTGGGCGCCTCGATCGGGGTGTCGTACGCGCGCTGGCTCACACGCCCCTCCTGTCGAATCAGATCATGTCGGTTGCGGCGCCGTGCACTGGCACATCGTGGGCGCAGCGCGCGGCCGCCGGCCGAATCCTTAGTGATCATATCGGCATTGACGGCACCACCCCGTCGGCCGCCGACCAACTAACCCTCGCGCGCCGCGAAAGGGGCGGCCAGGGGCGGCCAGGAGCGTGCCACCGTCGCGGCTCCGAAGGGCCCGCCCGCACGAACGTAGAGGCCGCAACATGACGCGATCAGGAAATCATCGACCACCTGGGATCATCAGGGGCGGCGCGCGCCCCATGGGCTTCGCTAAGTACGTGGCTGGCATCGTTTATACGCTTCGCTCTCATGAGCCGCGCTCTGTCGAAGCTTGCTGGAACACATGCGTTCGGGCGTCTCTGATACTTATGGTATGAAGGGCGTTGCAAGGATCGACATGACCTTCAAGAGCGACATGACCTTCACGAGCACGGTGATGCCAGCGGTGTTGGCGACCTCGATCGCGGGCGGGTTGGCGCTGGGCGCCGCCGAGCAGGCGCCAGCGACGACGCCTGCCGAGCACTGGAGAGACGGCGTCGGCGGCGGCGGCGAGAACTGAGCCGAACCTGGCACGACCGGCGGCGCTGCAGACCGACCCGCGCGCCGCACGCACGAGCGATCGTCCCGCGCCGTGGCGGCGTGGGACGATCGCTCGTGGTCATCTCGTGTCGGGACGTGGCGGGCGCACCAGGACTTGAACCCGGGACCTACGGTTTTGGAGACCGCCGCTCTACCAACTGAGCTATACGCCCTCGCTTCCGAAGGAGGACCCTACCACGCGGGCCCGGTGGCTGCCAAGCGCGGGGGACGCGAAGGGGTCGTGGACGACGGTGCCGGGCCCCACCGTGCGTGCTAGAATCGCCGAGTGAAACGCGTCCTGCACGTCATGCACCCGCTCCAAGGGGTGGTTCTGGGGCTGGTAGCGCTGATGGTGCTAGCAGTTGCGTGGCCACCACCCGCGGCCGCCCAGGAAACCGCCAATACGGTGTGGCTGATACCGATCGAGTCGGAGATCACCAGCGCCACGGCCCAATTCGTCCGTGCCCGCATCGACCGCGCGAACAACGAGCGCCCGCTGGCGCTGCTGTTCGTGATCGACACGCCCGGCGGCGCCGTGCCTGCGATGCAGCGCATCGTCGACGACATCCTCAACCGGACCGAGGTACCCACCATGGCGGTGGTACGCAACGCCTTCTCGGCGGGCGCCCTGATCGCCATGGCCACCGAGCAGCTGGCCATGCTGCCTGGCTCCGCCATCGGTGCCGCGCTGCCCATCCAGGTGACGCCCACCGGGATCGCGCCCGTCGACGAGAAGTTCACCTCGGCCTTTCGCGGTGAGTTCCGCTCCGTGGCCGAGGCGCGCGGGCGTGATCCCCGCATCGCCGAAGCCATGGTCGACGAGCGCATCGAGATCCCCGGCCTGTCGACGGCCAACGAGTTGCTCACCCTGACGGCCTCGCAGGCCGTGGAGTTCGACATCGCCGACATCGAGGCGCGCTCCGTGGGCGATGCGCTCGAGCAGTTCGGCTACGGCGGGGCGCGGATCGAACGCCTCGATCCCAACCTCACCGAGCGTCTCGGTGGCATCCTGGCACTGCCGGTGGTGGCGGGCCTGTTGCTGGTGCTGGGCATCGGTGGTCTGGTGATCGAGTTCCTGACGCCGGGTTTCGGCATCCCCGGTGGCATCGGTGTGCTGGCACTGGCGCTGTTCGCCGTCACCGCCGTGGTCGCCACGCCGGCCGGCATCTGGGACGTGCTCCTGATCCTGGTGGGGGTGATCCTCTTGGCGGTGGAGGCGCTCGTCATACCGGGGTTCGGCGTGGCGGGGGTGATCGGCATCGGCGTCTTGGCGTTCGCGGTGTTCCGGATCTTCCAGGAGAGCTGGGTGTACGTGCTCGGCTACGGCGCCGTCTTCGGCGGCATCGCCCTGGCGGTGGGGCTGTGGTTCTTGCCCAGCAGCCGCTTCGCGGCGCGGCTGCGGCTGCACACCCGCATCGGTCGCTCCGCCAGTGATGGGACGGCCGAGCCCGGCCGCTACCGCGAGCGCGCCGATCTGATCGGCAATCTCGGGGTGGCGCTCACGGATCTCCGCCCGGCCGGCACGGCCCGGTTCGGCGACGATCGCGTCGACGTGGTCACGCAGGGCGACTTCATTCCTCACGGTTCCACCATCAAGGTCTTGCACGTGGAGGGCAACCGTGTCACCGTGCGGGAAGCGAGTTCCGACGCACATGCCTCGGACGACCCCGCCAATGCCGCCATCTGACCACCTCATCGCTTGAAGGAGCACATCGAACCCATGGACATTGGAATTCTCCTGATCGCCGGCGCGCTCGTTCTCTTCTTCCTGATCCTCTTCACGGTCGTCCCGGTCGGCCTGTGGGTCTCGGCCATCGCGGCCGGCGTCAAGGTGTCGTTGATCAGCCTGGTCGCGATGCGCCTGCGGCGCGTGCCGCCACACCGCATCATCCTGCCGCTCATCAAGGCCGACAAGGCCGGCATCGACGTGAGCCAAGACCAGCTCGAGGCGCACTTCCTGGCAGGCGGCAACGTCGACCGCGTGGTCGATGCCCTGATCGCGGCCGACAAGGCGCGCATCGCCCTGCCCTTCGACCGTGCGGCCGCCATCGACCTCGCCGGCCGTGACGTGCTCGACGCGGTGAAGGTGTCGGTCAACCCGCGCGTCATCCAGACGCCGAACGTCTCCGCGGTCGCCAAGGACGGCATCGAGCTGATCAGCACCGCCCGGGTCACCGTGCGTGCGAACCTCGAGCGCCTCGTCGGCGGTGCCGGCGAGGAGACGATCATCGCGCGCGTCGGCGAGGGCATCGTGTCGTCGATCGGCTCGACCGACACGCACAAGCGCGTCCTCGAGAACCCCGACGTGATCTCCAAGACGGTGCTCTCCAAGGGCCTCGACGCCGGCACGGCGTTCGAGATCCTGTCCATCGACATCGCCGACGTGAACGTCGGCCGCAACATCGGTGCCGAACTGCAGACCGACCAGGCCGAAGCCGACAAGCGCGTCGCGCAGGCCAAGGCCGAGGAGCGGCGCGCCATGGCGGTCGCGGCCGAGCAGGAGAACCGCGCCCACGTCGAGGCGATGCGGGCAAAGGTCGTCGAGGCCGAAGCGCAGGTGCCGCTGGCGATCGCCGAGGCATTCAAGGCCGGCAACCTCGGCGTGATGGACTACTACAACCTGCGCAACATCGAGTCCGACACCGACATGCGTTCCAACATCGCCAAGGCCACGGAGGCTGGGGAGCAGTGATCCACGCTTGAGTTTCGACGACCTCTTCCCCCTGTTGCTGTTCATCATCTTCATCGTCTTGCCGATGCTGAACCGGATGCAGCAGCGCGGGCGTGGCCGCACGCCGCCACCCGGCGGCGGCCGACCCGGAGCG
>SLRS01000131.1 GCA_007130855.1 Trueperaceae bacterium
GACCGGGCCTGCCGAGCCGGACCGTGTCTCGCCGCTGCGGCCGGACGGGCTCGCGTAAGCAGAGGTGATGACGGTGCCGGTCTCGAGTTCCTGCTTCAGCCGCCGCAGGGCGTCCCGGACCCGTTGCGCGGGCGCCTCACCGAAGAGCTTGGCGATCCCGGCTGCGAGCTGCCGACCGAGCGGTCGGTAGCTGAACGACACCTGCATCTCGGTCCTGTCGGCGCTGCGGGGCACGAGGCGAACGAAGCCCTCGTTCGGTACCTGCGCATCGTCGACCGAGCGCCAAGCGATGAGTTCGTCCTCGCGGTCGTCGACGAGTTCGGCGTCCCAGCTGTACGAAACGCCCGCGGGCCCCTGGGCGGTCCAGCGCGAGCGCCCGTCGGTGCGTTCGCGCACCGACTCGAGATGGCCGATCAGGCGCGGCAAGTTGGCGAGATCGCGCGAGAACCGGTAGAGCTCCCGCACCGGCCGATCGATCGTGATGCTCTGGCGGACGACGAGGCCACCTTCGTGCGCTGCGCCGCCCGACCTTGCCAGGCGCTGGTACAGCGCGTAGGCGCCGGCCGCAGCCGCGGCAGCCGTGACCAGCGTGAGTGCTACGTGCTTGCGCTGATCATGTTTCGTGCTGCGCGATCCCATGCAGACTCCTCCCCTGACCAGCGCCACACGCTGCGGTGCCGGTCCTGCCTCGACAGTAGACACTTCCATACCCGAAGCGTGTAGCGCGCCTTGTCCCGGTTCGCTCGTCGCCCGCTCGGGCTCAGGCGTCATCCACCGGCACGCTCGCCACCAGGAGCAGCCGGTTGACCGGCCCGACTCGCTGATGCAAGGCGGCATAGCGCTCGATCAAGGCGGCGATCTCCGCGTTGAGCCGGCGCGCATCCTCCGGTGCCAGTCGCAAGTCGAGCATCGCGTCCGTGACGCCGGCATCGCCCCCGGCACGGCCGAAGCCGCTGCCATCTCCCCGTACCCCGTACATCGAGAGGCGGCCTTCCGCGTCGCGCTCGATGCGGTAGCCCGCCCAGGGCGCGCGCACCAGGGCGCGTGCCGCGGCGCGCGCGAGGCGCCGCGCGTGCGCAACGTGGAGCTCGAGGAACGTCTCCTCGAGGTCGGCGTACGGGAGGGCCTCGAAGGGCACGAACCAGGCCTGGTGCCGGGCTCGGTAACGCTTCACCGCACGACCGGCCCGCGCGCGTTCACCCACGAGCTCGAGAAGGCCCACGCGGTGGAGGCGCCGGATCCGGTACAGCGTCGCATCGAGACCGAGCCGCAGCTCCAGCGCGGCTTCCGAGGCGCTCCGCTCGCGCCCGAGGAACGCACCCAACACGCTTCGATAGGTTGGGTCGGTCAACAGCTTGGCCGCGGCGGGGTCGTCGACCCGCTCGGGGGCGCTACCGGAGGCAGGCGGTGTCATCTCCGGTAGCGTAGCGCGCACCCTTGGGCCATGCTCACCCCACCACGACGCGCGCACCAGATCGGCCCAGTCGAGGACGCGTTGGCGCAGACCTACCACCGCAGCCTCGCGCTGCGCTGGCTGGCCACCGTGCTGGCCATGCCGGTCCTGGTACCGCTGCTGCTGGCGCGCGGCCTCGAGCTGACACAGCTCGGCCTGATCATGGCGACCTTCGCCGCCGTCACGGCGGCGCTCGAGGTCCCCACGGGCGGGTTCGCCGACGCCTTCGGTCGCGTCCGCATGACGCTCGTCGCGGACGCGCTGGCGCTCGTCAGTCGCCTGGCCTTCATGCTGGCACCCGATCTGACGGGACTGCTGGTGGCCGCGGTCCTCGGAGGCGTGGCGCGCGCACTCGGCTCCGGGTCGCTCGAGGCCTGGTACGTCGACGCTCGTCGGGTACGCACCCCGGACGAGGACCTGGTGGGGTCGCTCGCTCGCGCCGGCGTGGTGCAGTCGCTGGCCCTCGCCCTCGGGGCGCTCGTCGGCGGGGCGCTCCCGCTGGCGGCCCCGCTGCTCGGGCTCGGCGAGGCCGGGAGCGTGCGCGCGCTCCAGCTCGCCTTCGCCGTTTCGATCGCTATCGGCGCGGTCTCGCTGCTCGTGATCGCCCGCCTGCCCGAAGCGCGAACCTCCTCCCCGGCGAAGCGTCGCTCGGCGCGGCCCGATCTCGTGGCGCGCGTTGCGGTCCGCGCGCTGTGCGACGAGCCGGGCCTGCGTGCGCTGGTGCTGGTGGGCGCCGCCCTGGGCGGCGTGGTGATGAGCTTCGAGGCGTTCTACCCGGCCGAGTTGCGGGCGCGTTGGGACGGCGCCGGCGTCAGTACCGTCCTGGGCGTGATCATGGCAGGCGGCTTCGGCGCGACCGCACTCGGGCAGGGCTGGTCTGCTCGGCGCGCGACGAGAGCGCGTTGGCCGCTGCTGCCGGCGATCCAGGGATCGGCGCTGATGGCCGTCGGCACGGCGCTCCTCGCGCTCACCAGCGCGGCTCCGAGCGCTGGTCTCGTCGTCGCCGCCGTGGCCGCGTGGTCGACCTATCTCGGCCTGGGCTACGGCGCGCCGTCGCTGGCGGCGGCGTTCCATGCACGCGTCGACGGCGCCGATCGAGCGACACTGCTGTCGGTCCGGTCGTTGGCCGGCTACCTGGGTGGCGTCGTCGCCAGCCTCGCGTTCGGTTCCGTCGCGAGCGCGTTCGGCCTAGCGCTGGTATGGGCCGCCGTAGCGTCGATCGCGGCCGCCGTCACGATGGGCCTGCTGCTGTGGAACCCCGCACCGGCCGCGGCGCTGGCGCCCCTAGGCGCGAAGCAGGTCGGCTGAGCACCCTTTCGGACGCCGTTTCAGTCCGCCTCCTCGGCCCGGTCGTGCGCGGGCGGCGGGGCGGGCGAGAGCGCCGCGATCTCGGCGCGCATGGCGCTCGTCATGCGGAAGTCGGCCGCGGCCAGCGACGGCTCGAGCTGCGCCACGTCGCGCGCGCCGATGATCGGTGCGGTCACGGCGGGGTGCGCGGCGACCCAGGCCACGGCGAGCGTAGCGGGGTGCACGCCGGCGGCCTCGGCGTAGGCCGCGAAGCGCTCGGCGACCTCGAAGTTCGAGGCTGCACCGTAACGCTTGGCGTAATGCTCGTTCTCGACCAAGCGCCCGCGCTCCGGCCGCACGCGCGCGCGATACTTGCCCGTCAGCAGCCCACCACCGAGCGGGCTGTAGGGCACCACGGCGAGCTGCTCGGCGCGTGCCAAGGGGAGGATCTCCACCTCGGCCTGGCGCTTGACCAGGTTGTACATCGGCTGCACCAGTTCGAAGCGCGCCAGCGACGCGCGAGCCGAGATCCCCAAGGCCGTGGCGATCTGCCAGGCCGCCCAATTGCTGACCGCTGGGTACAGGATCAGCCCGCGCCGCACCAGGTCGTCGAGCGCACGAAGCGTCTCCTCGATGGGGGTCAGCGTGTCGAACTGGTGCACGAAGTAGACGTCGATCCGGTCGGTGCCGAGCCGACGGAGGCTCTGCTCGACGGCGCGCACCACGTGGCGGCGCGACAGGCCGCGCGCGTTTACGTCGTCCCCGACGCGGCCGAACACCTTGCTGGTGATCACCAGCCGATCGCGTTCACCCGCGATCAGCCGGCCTAGGATCGCCTCGGCGCGGCCTTGGCCGTAGACGTCGGCGCAGTCGAAGAAGTCGATGCCGGCGTCACGACAGCGCGTGTACATACGCGCCGACTCGTCCTCGTCGGCGCTGGTGCCGAACGACATGGTGCCGAAGCACAGGCTGGAGACCTGAACGCCAGTGCGGCCGAGCGTGTGATGGTCCATGCTCGAGCCTAGTCCGGCGCGGGTGCGCTGCGCATGGGGCGCGCGCCGACGGTGCTGCTCACTGGTCCAACGTGCCGTTGGCCAGGTGCGCGTGGTCGTTGACCGTCACCACGGTGATGCCGCGCTCGTCGAAGCGCAGCCGCGAGATGCTGGTGTTGTCGATCACCAGCCGCCAGGCGCCGGCGGCGGGCGTCCCGACGACGGCGTAGAGCGCGCTGCGGATGGTACCGCCGTGGCTGAAGGCCGCCACGCGGCCGTTGGCGGGCAGGTCGGCCCGGAACGCCGCGAAGCGCGCCATCAGATCGCCGTACGATTCGCCGCCGGGCACGCGCCGGCCGAACGGATCCTCGTGCCAGTGCGCGGCGACGGCCGACTCGGCCTCGCTCAACTCGGCCCAAGCCTTCCCCTCGAGGATGCCGTAGGCGAGTTCGCGCAGGCGCACGTCGAGCCGCACCTCGGCCTGCGGCAGCGCCGTCTGCGCCGTCACATGCGCACGCGCCAAGTCCGAGGCGTACACCGCGTCGAAGCGGACGCCCGCCAGCCGGGCGCCGAGCCGCCGCGCCTGGAGCAACCCCGTGGCATTGAGCGGCTGGTCCTCGGCGCCCTGGATACGGCCTTGGGTATTCCAGTCGGTCTCGCCGTGGCGGATGAGCCAGAGATCGAGCACCATGCAACCTCCCGGCCGACTATCACGGCCGTCGACCATGCTACCCGGCGCGATCATGCCGACGCCGGAGCCAGCCGACCCGTGCCGCGAGAGCGCGTGGTAACCGGGCTGCATCTTCATGAGAAAAGGGGGAGGGTATACAAGCCCAGCATGGATACCTATAATCGCGCATGCGAGGAGAAGCCCGCCGGGCCCTCGTGCGGAGGTCAGAGGATGTCTGATACGAAGCTCTCCCGACTGCTACACAAGCCGATCAGTCGTCGCCAGTTCCTGCGCTACAGCGTGGCCAGCGGTATCGGTCTCTACGTCGGTGCGAGCTCCATGAGCGCTTGGGCGCAAGGCAGCCAGGGGGGCACACTCACCTGGCTCGGTCACCAAGAGGTCGCCGGCCTCGGTCCCAACGACATCGGCCCCGACGTCCAGGCAGCCGTGATCTTCAACATCCTCAACCCGCTCGTGCACGTCGACTACATGGCGGTAACCCAACCGGTCCTCGCGCGCGAGTTCGAGGTCGCCGCCGACGGCCTCAGCTATACCTTCCGGCTGCACGAGGGCGTCATGTTCCACGACGGCAGCGAGTTCACGGCCGAGGACGTCAAGTACACCTACGAGACCTACGCCCAGCCGGGCAACACCGTCGCCAGCCGCTTCGACGGCATGCGCGAGGTGGAGGTCGTCGACCGCTACACCGCCCGCGTCCACATGGATTCGGTGAACGCGTCGTTCCTGCGCAGCGCCTGCGAAGTCCCGATCGTCCCGGCCGCCTACCACGAGTCCGTCGGCGTGGACGGCTTCCGCACGGCCCCGATCGGCACAGGCGCGTTCACACTGAGTCAGTGGCGGCCGGCGGAGTTCACCGAGCTCGTCGCCTTCCCCGAGCACTTCCGCGGCGCGCCCAGCCTCGACCGGCTGCGGCTCGAGGTGGTGCCCGAGCCGTCGGTGCGCTACATCGCGCTGCTCACCGGCGACGCCGACGCCACGGTGTGGCCGCTCGCGGTGGAGGACAGCCTCGAACTGATGGACGACCCGCGCTTCAAGGTCATCGCCACGAACTGGAACTCGCCGCGCTTCATCCCGCTCAACAACGAAGTGCCGCAGCTCTCCGATCGGCGTGTGCGTCAAGCGATGATGTTCGCGCTCGACCGCCAGCGCATCCTCGACGACCTCGAGAGTGGCCTCGGCGTGGTGGCGACCTCGCACCTGGCGCCGCACAACCCGTTCTACAACCCGAACGTGCCGCTCTACCCCTTCGACCCCGAGCGCGCTCGCTCGGTGCTCGACGAGGCCGGTTGGGTCGAGGGCGCCGACGGCATCCGCAGCCGCGATGGCTTGCGCCTGGCGTTCACCTGCACCACCATCAGCGGCGACCAGACCCGTCGGCCGATGGCGGAGCTGTCGCAGATCTTCCTGCGCGCGGTGGGCGTGGAGATGCAGCTGGCCGAGGCGCCGGTCGCCTCGATCCTGCAGGGGCTGCGCGAGGGCACGCTCGAGGCCTCGCTGTTCAACTGGACGCACGGCTCGATCACCGACCCCAGTCCCACGAGCACGCTCCAGAGCGGCGGCGGCGACAACTTCACCCGCTACAACAACCCGGAGATGGACCGCCTGATCGAAGAGGGCCTCTCCGTCGTGGACGACGAACTCCGGCGCCCGATCTACAACCGGACGCAGGAACTCTACGCCGAGGACATGCCGGCCCTGCTGCTGCACTACAACCAGGGCCTCAACGTCTTCGCCGACACGATGGTGGGCGTGCCCGACGACATGCTCATGGCACTGCCGGTGTTCTTCGACGGGCACAGGTACTCGCGCGGTTGACCGCGACGCGCTCGCGGTACCGACAGCGCCGCCGCGAGGCGGAGCCACACGACGGTATGCTGACGCTGGGCGCCTGCGGGCGCCCGGCGCTGCCTGGCCATGAAGCGGTCGCGGCGCCGAGGCGGGCGCGCTCAGCCGTCCCCCTCGCCGGCCTTGGAGCCCCGACGTGTCCACGTACCTGACCTTCCGGATCCTCAAAGGCGCCTTCGTCGTCGTCCTGATCAGTGTGCTGACGTTCGTCATCATGCGGTTGATGCCGGGCGATCCGGTGTACATGCTCCTCGGCGAGGGGCAGATTCCCATCACCGACGCGCAGATCGAGGCGATCCGAGCGATGTGGGGCCTCGACCGGCCGCTGCACGAGCAGTACATCGTCTGGGCCGGCAACCTCCTGCGCGGCGACTTCGGGCAGTCGCTCATCCGGGCAGGCGTGCCGGTGCGGCAGATGATCTTCGAGGCGATCCCCGTCACCGCCCTGCTCAACCTCTACGCGATGCTGTTGGCGATCGCGGTCGCCGTCCCGTTCGGCATCGCTGCCGCGGTGCGGCGCAACTCGTGGGTCGACTACGCCTCCAACATCTTCTCGGCCTTGGGCATCGCCACGCCCAACTTCTGGCTGGCGCTGATGCTGATCGTGGTGTTCGCGCTCTACGTACCGCAGTGGTTCGGCGACCTGCCACTCGTCGGGCGCATCCCGCCGTTCGGGCTCCGTAGTTGGCAGGGGTGGATCCTGCCTGTCATCGTCATCGCCACCGAGGAGATGGCGGTGCTGATGCGCATCACCCGCGGCGCGGTGCTCGAGCTGCTGCCGCAGGACTTCGTGCGCACCGCGCGCAGCAAGGGACTCGCCGAGCGGGCGGTGCTGTACCGCCACGTGGTATCGAACACGCTGCTCCCGGTGATCACCGTGATCGGCTTTCGCATCGCCTTCATCCTCTCCGGCACGATCATCGTCGAGAACGTCTTCGCGCTGCCCGGTATCGGCCGCCTGTTCGTCGATTCGGTCTTGCGGCTCGACTATCAGGTGGTGCAGTCGCTGGTGGTGGTGTTCGCGCTGCTGGTGGTGGTCGTCAACCTGCTGACCGACCTCGTCTACGCGCTGGTGGATCCGCGCATCCGCATCTCGTGAGGCGCCCATGACGATGCTACCGACCGATCCCCCCTACACGCCGGCGGGGCAAGAGGCCGCGCCACCGTCGCGCAACAAGGCGCTGCGCCGCTTCCTCGGCAACCGCATGGCGGTGGCCGGCGTGGTGGTGGTGACGTTGCTCTTGCTGGTGGCGCTGTTCGCCCCGGTGATCGCGCCGCATCACCCCAACGACGACATCTTCCGCGGCATGCGCGGCGTGGGCCCCTCGTTGGAGCACCCCATGGGCTTCGACCACCTCAGCCGCGACTTGCTGAGCCGCGTGATCTTCGGCACCCGCGTGGCGCTGCTCGTGGGCCTGGTGTCGTCGCTGATCTCGATCGTGATCGGCGTCATCGTCGGCGCCGTCGCCGGCTACTTCGGCGGCTGGATCGACGAGCTCCTGTCGCTGATCACGGACGCGCTCATGGCCTTCCCGCTCATTGCACTGCTGATCGTGTTGGCGGCGGTGATGGGGCCGAGCCTCACCACCACCATCATCGTGATCGGCGCGACCGTGTGGGCACGCTATGCCCGCGTGGTGCGCGCCGAGGTCATGAGCCTGCGCGAGCGCGACTTCGTCACCGCCGCCCGAGCGCTGGGCGCGTTCGACCGCCGCATCATCTGGAAGCACGTGGTGCCCAACGTGCTCACCTCGGTGATCGTGCTGGCCTCGCTACAGGTGGGCGCGGTCATCATCCTCGAGTCGGCGCTGTCGTTCCTGGGCCTCGGGGTACGGCCACCGACCGCCACCTGGGGCGGCATCCTCTCCGACGGCCGCGCGTTCATCCTGCGCTACCCGCACATCGCGATCTTCCCCGGCGTCATGATCGTGATCACCGTGCTGGCGTTCAACTTCATCGGTGACGGCTTGCGCGACGCGCTGGACCCGCACCAGAAGATCGCGAGGGGCAAGTGATGCGGGTCTTCCTGGGCGGCATCGTCACCGAGACCAACACCTTCTCGCCGATCCCCACCGGCGCCAGCGAGTGGGAGGTGGTGCGCGACCTCGCCGAAGCGCATGCCGGCAGCGCCCTGCTGGCGGTGCGTGACGAGGCGACCGCGCGGGGCGACGAGCTGTTCTTCGGCCTCTCCGCCTTCGCGATGCCCGCCGGCATCGCCGTCCGCGCGGCCTACGAGGACCTGCGCGAGGCGTTGCTCGCCGGCGTCCGCGCCGCGCTGCCGCTCGACGCGGTGATCCTGCCACTGCACGGCGCCATGGTCGCCGACGGCTTCGAGGACGCCGAGGCCGACGTCATCGAGCGGGTGCGCGCCATCGTCGGTGCCGACGCGGTGATCGGTGTGCACATCGACCTGCACTGCCACCTGAGCGAGCGCATGCTCGCGAACGCCGACGCCATCGTGATCTACAAGGAGTACCCGCACACCGACATGGCCGACCGGGCCAGAGACCTGTACCGGATCGTCGCCGACACGGTGGCTGGGAAGGTGCGTCCGACGATGGCGATGGTCGACTGCCGGATGATGGGCATCTACCCCACCAGCGCCGAGCCGATGCGCTCCTTCGTGGACGCCATGCTGGCGGCCGAAGGCGAGCCGGGCGTGCTGTCGCTGTCGCTGGCCCACGGCTTCCCATGGGGCGACGTGCCCGACTCGGGCACGCGCATGCTGGCGGTCACCGACGGTGACGCCGCGGCGGCGGAGCGCCTGGCGGAGGCCTGGGCGCGCCGCTTCTACGACCTGCGCCACACGGCCGGCGTGCGTCCGCTCGCCCTCGACGCCGCGATCGACCGGGCCACCGAGGCCCGTGCTGACGTCGACGGTCCCGTCGTGGTCGCCGACCAGGCCGACAACGCCGGCGGCGGCGCACCTGCCGACGCGACCTTCGTGCTGCTGCGCCTGATCGAGCGCGGTGTCGAGAACGCCGCCGTCGCGCTGATGTGGGACCCGATCGCGCATCACCTGGCGCGCTCGGCCGGCGTCGGGGCGCGGCTGCGCCTCCGTCTGGGCGGCAAGATGGGGCCCGCCTCGGGCGAGCCCCTCGATCTCGACGTCACCGTGATGGGCCTGGTCGACGGCTTGGTGCAGCAGTGGCCGCAGACCGACGGCACGTACGCCCAACCGGCCGGCGACGCCGCACACCTGCGCGTGCACGGCCTGGTCGACGGTGCACGGGTGCCGGGAGGGGTCGACGTGATCGTCAACACCCGCCGCGGACAGGTGCTCGGCCTCGAGCCCTTCACCGCCTTCGGCATCGGCATGGACCCCGGGCGCATCCTGGTGGTGAAGTCGATCCAGCACTTCTACGCCGCCTACGGGCCCGTTGCGGGCGAGGTCATCTACATGGCCGCCCCCGGCGCGGTGGCGCCGATCATGGAGCAGATCCCGCTGGTGCGCGCCGACCTGCGGAGGTACCCGTGGGTCGAGGACCCGTGGCCGGAGCGCGAGGCGGGCTGAAGACGGTGAGCGTCGGATCAGCCGGTGTCGGCCGGTGGCCGCGTCAGCGACCGGTTCACCCACTCGATCAGTTCCAGGTCCTCGCGCCTGAAGCCGGCCGCGCGCAGGGTCGCGAGTGCGAAGTCGGTCTTGCCCGTCACGTACGCATCGATGTCGTGCCGATGCGCCCGAGCGAGGCTTCGCCCGCCGTAGGCGCGAGCCGAGGCGGGGTGCGCGCGCACGTCATCGCGGAGCGCGAGGTGGTTCCGGAGCGCGACGCTCCCCTGCGGGCACACGTACAGGTGATGCGGCGGCAGTGGCGGATCGTCGCGGGGCGCTTCGAAGGCCTCGCGACCCGTGAGGTTGGAGCGACTCCATGCCAGCCGTCTACACACGGGACTCGACGTCTGCGACCGTGGCGCCAACCAGGCGCTCGGGGGGCTTCCATGCCAGACGTGGCAGCGGCGATAGGGGTTCCCCGACGGCCGCCCAAGACACCGCCCCACGACCCGCGTCTGCCCTACGATGCGAATGACCTACCGCGCGGCTGCGCGGCGCGACCGGAGACCGACCGGCGCTCCCGCTTCCGCGTACGGCCGGTCGCATGCCAGGAGGGATCGCTGTGACCAGCGAGCTGAACGCTTCGACGCCGCCCGTCCCCAGCTATCTCCGTGTCATCCGATTGGCGACAGCTGGGTTGGCGGCGGTCTCGGCCATCGTGTACCTCTTGATCGGGGTCGGGGTCCTGCAGGTGGTCGAGATGAGACCGGACGACCCGAGCCTGCTGTGGTTCGGGCTCCCGGCGGCCGCGGCCTTCGCGTTCGGGACGATCGTGATGCTGCGTAGCCAGAGCCTGACGTTGTGGGCCCTGGGCGCCGTGTTCCAGGTGTTCACCATCAGCGCGTACTTCGGCCTTGCGCAGGAACGCACCCCGCAGTACGAACCGTGGGGCATCCTGCTCCTGGTGACGCAGCTCCTGATCCTGGTCGCGCTGGTGACCCTGATCGCGCGATACCCGACTCCGAAGCGGATGGACGGTGCGCCCCGTCAGCGTCCGTAGACGCGAGCCACCACCGCGGCCGCTGACCGGGCCAGCAGGCCCGCACCGAGGCCGGATCACGATCCATCGGAAAGCCAGCGGGTGATGACCGGCATGACGACCTCTTGCGGGTACGCGTGATCGTGGCCGGGGACCTCCACCTTCCGCACCCCCACGTGTTCGCCGAGGCAGGCTTCGAGGGCCGCATAGGTGCCGGTGCGATCGTCGCGCTGCTGGATCAGCAGCGTCGGTACGCCCTTCACGAAGGCCCGGAGCCTGTCGCTCTCGGCGTCACCGAAGAGGCGCAGGGGCGTGCCCATGAAGACGGCCCTCACCGGCTCGAAGCCGCGCTGCGCGTGGGCGTCCAGGGCGATCATCACGCCGAGCGACTTCGCCAGGACGAGGTCCGGTGTGGCCACTTGCAGCTTGGCTGCCTCACGCCCGATGTCGTACCGGGACCCATCGTCCCAATGCCCGTAGCGGACCACGTAGGAACGAGGACTGACGGTCGGAAGCGCGTCGACGAGGGACTGCATCCACGCCTCCGTCGCCGGGTGGTTGCCTGCCAGACCGAGGATGTCCATGCTCTTCAGCGCCTCCAACGCCCGCGGCACGTCCCCTTCGCCGAGACGCCGCCTATGAGGGCCGTTGCGGGACCGCGGCCGTCATGACGGCGTCTGCTGGTGCAGCACCAACCGCCAGGCACCTTCTGCACGAGCGTAGGTGCTGCTGATCAGGGCGCTGTATGGCGCCACATCCCCGCGGCGCGCGACCACGCCGTAGACGACGACGGCCGCGTGGTCCGAGAGCCGGATGAGCCTCGGATCCCGCATGTCGAATCCCTCCCAGGGGTGATCGGTGATGGATTCGAGGATCGCCTCCTTGCCGACGATGACGAGGCCGCCGGGGAAGAGCATGATCGCGTCCTCGCGCAGCACCGAGGCGTAGAAGCGGCGGCCTGCGCCCGCTGGTGTCGACAGGGCCTGCCAGCCCTTCCTCTCGAGTTCGAGCAGCTGCTGCATACGTCTCCCCTCGGGCCGCCGAACGCGGAGTCAGCAGCACAGCACCCAGCCGGCGCGTTGTCGAGCGCCGCGGAGCGTCGTCCCCGTCCTTGGGTGCAACGCTTCGCGGACACGGTCGACAGGGCTCAGGCCAGGTGGGCAGGCGTGCCGGTCCACGTGAAGCTCGTCGCTGGCGCGATCGCGATCCTCGAACACGTCGCCCGCGTCCGAAGCCGCGCCATGCGCCGCGCAGGTCGAGCAGGTTCGCGAAGAAGCCGTTGGTGAACGACCCGATCGATGGAATGCCGGTCCCGACGGCTGCATCATGCCTCCGTGTCCGCCAGTCGCGCTTCGAGCCCGTCGAGGATGAGGTCGAGGCCGAACGAGAAGCTCGCCGTCTCGTCGTAGCCGCCCGGCAGCACGTGATCGACGATCAGCTCGTTCAGGTACGGGTACTCGGCGGTGGGGAGCCACTGAGCGAGGGCCTCGGCCATGGCGACGTCGTCGGGCAGATCGGCCTCGGCGACGTGGAGTCGGTGGAGGCCGAAGCCATACACGAACCCATCGAGCGTCGAGAGCGCGTCGACGGTCAAGCCCGGCGAAAACCCGGCTCTGCGCAGGCTGGCGATCATGGCCTCGAAGTAGCGCAGCCGCGCCGGACCGACGCTCGCGCGCGTGTCGACCAGCCTGACGGCCCACGGGTGGCGCGCGAATGCGGCGCGGGCCGAGTTCGCCCGCCGGCGCATGGCGTCCTTCCAATCGGCATCGGCCGCGGGCGCGTCGATCTCGCCGATCACCAGGTCGACCATCCCGTCGAGCAGGTCGTCCTTGTTCGCGACGTGGTGGTAGAGCGACATCGCCTCGACCCCCAGCACGCGGCCGAGCTCGCGCATGCTGAGGCGCTCGAGGCCGCGCTCGTCGGCGAGCTCGACGCCGGCGCGCAGGACGCGTTCGCGGTTGAGTGGCTCGCGCTGATCGCGCGGTGCGGGCATGTCGGTGGCGTCCTCCCTGCGGCCGCGCCGATCGGCGCGGCACTTGACGTACTTACACCATAAGTGTAGCGTGCGGCTCCGTGCTTACGGCGTAAGTGCGCGGTGCGAGCATGCGCTGCACCGACGAGCGAGGAGAACCCATGGACACACTCCGACACGACCCGAACGGCCTCCGACGCCTGGGTGGCGCGGCCGCCCTCTACCTGGCCGTCGCCTACCTTGCGGCGGTGGTGTACTTCCTCGTCGTCATCGACTTCCCGAGCCTGGTCGATCCACTCGACAAGGTCGACCTCTTCGCCCGACACTTGACGGGGCTGCAGCTCGCCTACCTGGCGATCTACGTCGTCTTCGGACTCGTGCTGATGACGCTCGCGTGGGCGCTCCACGACCGGCTCGCCGGCGC
>SLRS01000089.1 GCA_007130855.1 Trueperaceae bacterium
GCCCCGCATGGCGTGGCTCCCGGGCACGGTGTTGCCGAGCAGGCTGCACAGCACGCCGGGCCCGGAGAGGTAGGTCGAGAAGAACGAGACCCCGGGGTCCTCACCGAGCATCGTGTACGCTGCGCGGCGCCCGCCGCGTTGCGAGATCCAGATCCCGTAGCCGTAGTGACCCACGTCGTCGTTGGGGTCGGTGCGCCAGTGCGGCGTGAGCATCCGCCCGAGCATCGCCTCACGCAGGAGCCGACCACCCAAGAGCGCGCCCCACAACCTGGCGAGGTCGTGCGCGGTCGTGAAGGCGCCGCCGTCGGGGCCGCCGACGATCGGGACCGCGTAGGCGTTCGTACGCCACATGCCGTCGCCAGCCGGCAGGTAGCCGTAGGCCGTGCCAGCCGGCAAGCGATCCATCGCGAAGAACCCGCTCGCCGTAATCCCACACGCCCCGAAGACCTGGCGCTCAACGTACTGCGTGAACGGCATCCCGGAGACCTGCTCGACCACCAATCCCAGCAAGACGTACCCGGCGTTGTTGTAGGCCCACGTCGTCCCAGGTGCGGCCTTCATGGGGAGGTGCGCGAACAGCGGTAAGAAGTCTCCCGGCGCCCGGAAGCCGTACATCGGGCGCTCGCGCCACAGCGCCTCGTAGTCGTCCATCACGGCCTCATCGAAGTAGTCCGGGACCCCGGCACTGTGGCTCAGGAGGTGGTGCAGTGTCACCGCCGGATCGAGGTGGGGGAGCGGCATGGCGAGGCAGTCCGCGAGGCGGGTGTCGAACGTGACGAGTCCCCGCTCGACCAGTTGGCACACGGCGATGCTCGTCAGGGTCTTCGTGCCCGAGGCGATTGCGAAGCGCGTGCCGAGCCGGTTCGGGATGCGCTCCGCCCGCTGCGCCATCCCGAACGCCTCGGCGAACACGACCTCACCGCGCTCACGCACCTCGATAACGCCTGAGAACGGCTCACGTTCGTGCTGCTGCCAGGTCGCGTCCGCCAGCGCCTGTCGATCGAGTGGCATGCGCACACCCCCCTCGTTCGCGATCGCGGCGTCGGCGCGGCCCAGGGCCACCGCGAAGGCCACGTCGTCTTCGACGTACCCGTCGAGCGACGTGAGCATCGAGTAGATCCGCTTCGCCATGCGTTGCGCCTCCGATGCGACGAACGGTCAACCCGCGCCTGCTGCGCCGCTGCGGTCGATCTCGTAGCACGAATCCGCCATACCCGACCCCATCCGGTAGACAGATACGAGGCGAAGCATCGGGCTCAGGACCCGCCGCGGGAAGAGCGGCTTGCCTCGCCCGAGCCTAACCGAGCCGACCTGGACGATCATCGCGTCCAGGAGTCCGGCTTCGAATCGACTCGGGCAGGAATCAGCCCGCTGGTGAGCGGAGGGCCGCTGTCGAGCGCGGGTAAGCTGCGGAGCTCGGCCAGGTGCGCCCGCATGTGCGCGTCCACCAGCACGGCGCCCGACACCTCGTCGGGATGGGCATCGGCGAAGACCCGCACGTAATGACCACCGAGCGAATGTCCGACGGCGACATACGGGCCCGCCTCACCGGCGGCGCGCAGCAGGGTGCGCAGCTGCTCGATCACGCGCTCGGCATCGACGTCGTCGCCCCCACCGTCGCTCCAGCCGTAGCCAGCGCGATCGTAGGCGCAGACGCGCGTCTCGTGCGCGACCGCCGACTGGACCCAGGCCCAGGCGAGCGTGCCCGTACCGGCCCCGCTCTCGAGCACGACGGTGGGACTGCCCGCGCCGGTGCAGTGCAGGTGCAGTGCGACGCCGTCGACCTCGTACCGCTCACCAGGCGGTGGGTAGCGGCGCGCGCTCGATACAGCCGCGACCATCTCGAACACGAACCCCAGCGCCACCAGTGCAAGCACCCCCGCGGCGAGGACGATCAGCAACCTGCGCAGCACGCGGCGAGGGCGCCCGGGCGTGCCGGGCATCTGCAGGTGAGGCATCAGGGGTTCTCCCTTCGGCCCGCGAAGCGCGGAACGTCCAGCGGCCACCGGGCCACACGGTCTCCCTCACGCTAGTCCAGAACGGGTGTGATACGGCGCATGGCGACCTCCAGACCCTAGACGTGCATCATACGTGTACGGTCGTCCGGGGCCGTCCACGACGTAGGTTTGAACGCGCTCACGTCCTCAGGCGACCGTCGGGCTAGGTCGCGCTGGGCAACGTTCCGCTCCCAAAGCTCGAGCACGCCGTCGAGGCGATGTGCCTCGGGGGACCGGCGTCCACCGCTGCAGGCCGATCAGCGGTGGCGAGAGAGCCGTTGGGCACTACGATGGAACGTGGCTCGCCCGCAGGGGTGCGCCGTCGAGGGCGCCATGGAGGACGACGTGCACGACCGACTGCGAGTGCTCCAGGTCGGCTGCGGCGACATCAGCCGCCTGTGGCTCGACGCCCTACGCGACGCGCCCGACGCCGGGTTCGTCGGCTTCGTCGACCTCGACCCCGAACGGGCACGCGCCGCCGCGCGCCACTGCGCCAGTCCCGCGCTCGTCGGTAGCGACCTGCGCGCGATGCTCGCCCAGACGCGCGCGGACATCGTGTTCGACTGCACCGTGCCGGAGGCGCATCACGGCGTCGCGACCCTGGCGCTCGAGGCGGGCTGCCACGTGCTGTGCGAGAAGCCGCTGGCCGACACGGTCGCGTCGGCGCGGGCCATGCTGGCCGCGGCGGAGGCGAACGGGCGCACGCTCGCGGTCATGCAGAACCGCCGCTTTGATCCGAACGCCCGCGCGCTGCGCGACTTCCTCGCCGCAGGCCACATCGGCCGCGTGACCACGCTGCACGCCGACTTCTTCATCGCGCCGCACTTCGGCGGCTTCCGCGAGTCCATGGAGCACGTCCTCCTGCGCGACATGGCGATCCACACCTTCGACAGCGCCCGCTTCCTCGCCGGCGAGGACCCGCTCACGGCGCTCGGCACGTCGTGGAACCCCGAGGGGTCCTGGTACGCCCACGGCGCCTCGGCCGCGGTGACGTTCGAGATGACGGGAGGCGTCGTCTTCACCTACCGCGGCAGCTGGTGCGCCGAGGGCCTCCCTACACCGTGGGAGAGCCAGTGGCGCATCGTCGGCACCAAGGGCAGCGTCGTCTGGGACGGTGCCGAGTCGCTGCGGTGCGAGGTCGTGCGCAACGACGAGGGCTTCCTCCGTGAACACGCGTCGGTGCCGACGCCGGCGCTACGCCGCACCGACTCGGCGCGGTGGCACGCGGCGGCGATCCGCGCCTACCTCGACGCCGTCCTCGTCGGCCGCACGCCCGAGACCGTCGCCACCGACAACATCCGCAGCCTCGCCATGGTCTTCGCCGCGATCGAGAGCGCCGAGACGCATCGCCGCGTGGCGATCGCCTCGCTGACGGGCGCGGCCTGAGCGCATTCGGCGGCGCGCCTGCGGCCGGCCGTCAGTCCGAAGCGCCAGCGCCCAGCGCCCGCTCCGCCTGCAGCAGGTGCCGCTCCTGGTGGCGCGGCAGGAAGCTGA
>SLRS01000096.1 GCA_007130855.1 Trueperaceae bacterium
CGCTTCGGCATCGGCTACACCCGCTTCGTGGCGGCGTTCGTCAACGCCCCCTGGGTGGCCATGGTGATGAACTTCCTGATCGGCGCCGTGGTGGTCGGTCTGGCGCAACCGGAGGCTCGGGTGGCTGGCTGGCCACTCGGGTGGTTGCTGGGGCTGGCGGCGTTGGTGACAGCGGCGGCCCCGGTGCTGGCGCTGCCGCTCCTCGCGCTGGTGCCGCAGCGCTGGCGGGCCTTGGCATGGCTCCACACGCGCCTGACCGAGACGCTGCAGGTGACGCTCGCGAGCCTGCGCGATGCGCGTTACCTGGCGCGGGTGCTGGCCTGGACGCTGGCCGCCTTCGTGCAGGCGGTGGCGCTGCTGTGGTTGTGCTTCGTCGCGCTCGGTGCCGAGGTGGGCCTGGCGCAGGCGGTCGCCTTCTACGTCTTGCTGCAGCTCAGCACCTACGTCGCCGTGACGCCGGGCAACCTCGGGCTGCAGGAGCTCGCCTTCGGCGTCCTGGCGCTCGGGTTGGGTGGCGGCGCCGTGGAGGGCGTCGTGGTGTCGGGGCTCCTGCGCGTGACGGGCGTGATCGCGCTGCTCGTGACGGCGCTGCCGCTGGGCGGTGCCCAGGCGTTGCGGGCGAGCCGGACGCCGCGCGGCACGCCCTCCGTCGAGACCTGATGGCGCGCCCTTCCAGTGGGTGCGTGTACCGGGCGATCGCGACACCCGGACGGCGAGCGCATCGCGCGCGGCGCGCTAGACAGTCGCAGCGAGACTGTGTAGGATCGCCGCCTGACGCCTCCGGCGCGGGGTCCGCCGAGCCGGCAGCGCAGCGTGGCAGCCGAGAGATCGAGGTCGGGCAGTGGCACGAGACGTTTCAGGGCGCCAACGGCGTGGTGCGGACCACGATCGCCCGGACGAGCAGGCGCGCGGGCACCTGCTGGGGCGCGCCGCCACGATTCGCGATCTGCTCGCGCAGATGCCGGTCGGTCTGGTGATCGCCGAAGCCCCGAGCGGCGAGATCGTGCTGTTCAACGATGAGGCCGAGCGCCTGCTCGGTCACCCGCTGATCCCTGCCCAGCACAGCGCCGACTACGCCGATTGGGGCGCGATCCATGCCGATGGGAGCCCCTACGAGGTGGCCGAACACCCGCTGGCGCAGGCGCTGGCCGGGGCGTCGTGCTACGGCGCGGCCGTGTATTACCGTCGGGGAGACGGTGAGGTGATCACGCTGGGCGTGAACGCGGCTCCGCTGCGCAGCGAGGACGACACGATCATCGGGGCGGTCGCCTTGTTCGTCGACATGACCGAACAGCGCGCCGAGGAAGAACGGGCCCGCTCGACGTTGGCACAGCTCGTCGAGGCACGTACTCGCGAGCTCACGGCGCGCAACACGGAGCTCGATCGACTCAACACGGATCTCCGCAGGCTCTCGGAAGGCCTCGAGGAGATGATCCGGCAGCGGACGGCCGAACTGGCGCATCTGGCGCACCACGACCACCTGACCGGGCTGCCCAATCGCATGCTGCTCGTGGAGCGCCTCGAGCGCGCCGTCACCGCGGCCGGGCGCTACGGGCGCAATCTGGCGGTCCTCTTCATCGACCTCGACGGGTTCAAGCACGTCAACGACACGTTCGGCCACAATGCCGGCGACGAGGTCCTGCGGGAGACCGCGCGACGCCTCCAGGCGAACTTGCGCAGCAGCGACACGCTCGCCCGGCTCTCGGGCGACGAGTTCGTCGTCCTCGTGTCGGAGATGAGCCGAGCGACGGACGCCCGCGAGATCGCCGAAGCGCTCCTCGCCTGCCTGGCCGACCCATACCCGGTGCAGGGCAACGACGTGGCGCTCACCGCCTCGATCGGCGTCAGCGTCTACCCCCAAGACGCGCTGGACGCCGCGACGCTGCAGCAGCACGCCGACATCGCGATGTACCACGCGAAGGAGTCTGGCAAGAACCGCATCAGCTTCTACGGTCCGGGCTCGCAGCCGACGAGACTGTTCGAGGACCGCGAGGCGAGCTGAGCCCGGCGATCGGATCGCGTCAGCCGGCGGCGCCACTGTCGCGCGGCGTGGTCAAGGCCCGCTCCACGGCCAGCCGGGCATGGAGCCGCGTCGTGTCGAACAGCGGTACCGAGGCGTCGGCCGCGCCGACCAGCAGCGCGATCTCGGTGCAGCCGAGGATGAGCCCCTGGGCGCCACGTCCCGCGAGCCCGGCCATCACCTCGCGAAATGCCGCGCGCGAGTCGTCGCTCACGGTCCCGACGCAGAGCTCCTGGTAGATCACCCGATGCACCAGGTCGCGATCGGCTGGCGGCGGTGTGAGCACCTCGAGGCCGTGGCGCTCACGCAAGCGACCGCGGTAGAAGTCGTCCTCCATCGTGAAGCGGGTACCGAGCAGGCCGACGGTCGTGAAGGCGTGCGGCGCGATATCCGCAGCCGTCGCATCGGCGATGTGCAGCAAGGGGATCGCGACGGCGGCCTCGATCGCGTCGGCCACCTTGTGCATGGTGTTGGTGCAGAGCACGACGAAGTCCGCCCCGGCAGCCTCGAGCACCTGCGCCGCCTGCGCCAAGCGCGTTCCGGCCGCCCCCCAGTCGCCCTCGCGCTGGTAGCGCTCGACCTCGGCGAAATCCACGCTGTACAGGAGCAGCGTGGCGGAGTGCAGCCCACCGAGCCGTTGGCGGACGGCCTCGTTGATGTGGCGGTAGTACGCCGCCGTCGACTCCCAACTCATGCCGCCGAGCAGACCGATCGTCTTCATGCGCATCACGTCCTTCCTCGGGCGCTGCTTCCTCAGCCGCTGCGGCCGGGACCGAAGCCAGCCCGGCATGCGCCGTTCGCCACGCCGCGGCGCCTGCGGCCGGCGGTACCCTGGCGTCCATGGAGCTTGCCCACGCACGCCGCCTCGCGCTCGAGCTGATGCACCGTCACGGGGTCGGCGATTGGGACTTCGCCTTCGACCGTGCCAAGCGGCGGCTGGGGAGCTGCCGCTATGGCCAGCGCACGCTCACCCTCTCGGCGCCGCTCACGCGCCTGAACGACGAGGCCGTGGTGCGCGACACCATCTTGCACGAGATCGCCCATGCGCGTACGCCGGGCGCGGGCCATGGAGCGCGCTGGCGCGCGGAGGCGCGGCGGCTGGGTGCGGCGCCGCGCTCGTGCGTGGAGGCGCAGGCGGTCAGCGTGCCGCCTGCTCCCTACGCGCTGGTGTGCGACGGCTGCGGCGCCCGTCTGCCGCGCTACCGCCGGCCCCGCCGCCGCTTCGTGTGCCGCGGCTGCTTCGATCGTCACCGGCGCGGGCTCGGCCCGCGTCCGCAGCCGCTGCGGGTGGTCGCCTCGGGAAACGCCTGAGGCCGCAGGCGGACCCGCGCGCCGGTCATGCCACGGGGTCGGGTGCCGGTCGCCGGAGCGTCTCCGGCACCCCCCAGGCGAACACGGCCGCGGCGCCGAACCCGAGCATCGCGATCACCAGCGTCGCGCTCGAGAGCGTCACCAGGTCGGCGATCGCGCCCACCGCCACCGGACCGCCCATGCCGCCGGCATCACCGATCAAGCGCCACACGCCCAGGAACTCGCCGATCGTGTCACGCGGCGCCAGGTCGGCGGCCAGGGTCATCATCGTGCCCGCACCGATCCCATTGCCGAAGCCGATGACCGCTCCCGCCAGGGCCAGCCCCGCGAACCCGCCTGCCATGGGCACCAGCAGCATGCCCAGCGCCTGGATCGCGAAGCAGGGGATGATCGCGAACTTGCGCCCCAGACGGTCCATCAGCACGCCAGCCAGCGGGAACAGCGCCACGTCGAAGGCCGCGGCGATCGACAGGACCCAGCCGACCGCCTGCACGTCGAGCCCCAGGGCCACCGCGCCATAGAGCGGCAGGATGATCTTGCGGCCGGACCGGATCGTCTGCGCCATCACGAAACCGGTCCCCGTCACCAGCAGCAAGCGCCGCTGTTCGACCAGGACCTGCCGCAGCGCCGCGCGGTGGCCCAGGCGCTTGTGCGGCTCGCTCGCGGCCGGCGAGCGCGGCTCCAGGTACTTCGCGCAGAGCACGAGCGCGACCGCGGCCACCACGCCGAAGGCGAAGAAGGCGGCCGCGAACCCGAACGCTCCGGCGATGACGCCGCCCAGCGCCGGACCGACCAGCAGCCCGATGCGCTGCGAGCCGCCGGCCGCCGCGATCGACCGTCCACGTGCCTCGGCGCGAATCGACTCGGTCAGGTATGCGTGCCGCGACAATCCCCACAGCGCGGCGCCCACGCCGGCGACGAGGCGTAACGCCACCACCATCGCCACCGTACCGAACAGCGGGATCAGCGTCACCGAGACGCCGACCACGCCGACCCCCACGAGCATCACGCGCTTGCGATCGAACCGCCGCAGGAGCGATCCCGCCGGCAGATCGCCCAGCAGCATCCCGATCGCCTCCGCCGCCAGCGCCAGACCCACCAGCGCGAAGCCGGCGCCGAGGTCTGCCACGTACAGCGGCAACACCGGCACCAGCATCCCTTCGGCCAGAGCCAGCACCACGGTCGGCAGGTAGACGGCGCGCCACAACTCACGCCGCGCGCGGGCGTCCTCCTCGCTCGGCCGCTGTCCGCCGCGGCGCTCGCGGTTGTCGAAGGGGAGCCGCATCGCCTCAGCGTACGCGCCCGCCAGCCAGCCCGGCCCGCGTACAGCGCCGTGTTGGTGGCGCGGCACGCGTCCGCGGCGCGTATGATCACGTCGGCCGATGACCAAGCCCACGCCCGCCGCCCGCCGCCGCTTGCAACCAGGCGACGTCGTGGCGGGCATCACCGTGGGGCTGGTGCTGATCCCTCAATCGCTGGCGTACGCGGAGCTGGCGGGTCTGCCGGCGCACCTCGGCCTGGTGGCGGCCGTGGTGGCGCCACTGGCGGCGGTCTGGTTCGCCTCGAGCCCGTCGATCCAGGCCGGGCCGACGGCGATGTCGGCCGTGCTGGTATTCGGCGTGTTGGCCACGCAGGTGCCCCCGGGCACACCGGCCTACGCCGGCGCGGCGGCGCTGCTGGCGCTGATGGTGGGCATGGTGCGGCTGGCGCTGGGGCTGCTGCACGGCGGCTCGCTGGCGTTCGTGTTGTCGCAGCCCGTCCTGCGGGGCTTCACCCTCGGTGCAGCGGTGCTGATCGTGGCGTCACAGGTGCCCGCGGCGTTGGGTGTCACCCCCTTCGGGCTGAGCCTGCTCGGACGCGCCAGCCAGGCCCTGACGACGCCGGCGACCTGGTCTGCGGGAGCGTTCCTCGCCACCATCGGGACCTTGGCCATCATCCTGGGCGCGCGTCAGTTACACCCGCTCCTCCCCGGCGCACTGGTCGCGGTGGTGCTGGGCACCGGCCTGTCGGTCCTGACCGGCGGCGGGCTCGGACCCGTCCTCGGCGGCGTCGAAGCCGCCTGGCCGCGCCTCGAGCTGGCGCTCCCTTGGCAACTCGCCCCGCAGCTGCTGGTCGGGGCCCTGGTGATCGCGCTGGTGGGCTTCGCGGAGCCGGTTGCGGTCGCGCGCCGCTTCGTCCAAGCCAACCGGCGCTGGGACCCCAACCGCGAGCTCGTCAGCCAGGGCGTTGCCAACATCGCGGCCGGGTTGTCCGGCGCGTTCCCCGTGGGCGCGAGCTTCTCGCGGGCGGCCCTGCATCGCCTCGCCGGTGGGAGGACGCGCTGGTCGGGGATGGTGACCGGCCTCACGGCGCTGGGGCTGGTGGCCCTGGCGCCGCTCCTGGCCAACCTGCCGCGGGCGGTGCTGGCAGGCGTGGTGATCGCCGCGGCGAGCGAGTTGATCCGGGTGCAGCCAGTCGCGTCGCTCTGGCGCTTGGGTCGCACCCAGGCCACGATCGCCTGGACCACGCTGGCCTTGACGTTGCTGCTCGAGCCGCGCGTGGACCAGGCGCTGCTCGCCGGCGTGGCCGTGGCCGTCCTGGTGCACCTGCTGCGCGAGACGCGCCTCACCATCGAGCACGTGCGCGAGGGCGGCCGCCACCTCGTCAAGGTCGAGGGGGTGCTCTGGTTCGCGTCGGCCACGCAGGTCGAGGACGCGGTCCGGGGTCTGTGGAACCGCCACCGCGACGAGCTCCCCTGGCGGCTCGACCTCACGCGCGTGGGCCACGTCGACCTCGACGCCGTCTTGGTGCTCGCGGGCCTGCAGGACCAGGCCGCCGCGATGGGGCTCACGTTCGACATCGTCGGCACGAACGCGCGGACCCGCGGACGCCTCAGGCGTCTCGCGGCGAGTGGCCCCAGGGCGTCCGAGGCCGAGGCAGGCGGCGCCTCGGAGGCAGGCGGCGCCTCGGGCGGCTGAGGCGCCTCAGGCGCGTCGCCCGGCCAGCTGCGCCATGCCCGGCAGGCTCCGCAGCCAGCGCGGCGGTGACGGCCGCAAGGAGGCGTGCTCGAACCAGGCGCGCATGGCGCCCAGCGTGAAGGTGCCGGCACCGCTCGTCGCGGCGAAGTAGAGGTCGAGCAGCGCCCCGAGCCGCAGCCGCCTGGCCTCGGCCGGCGTGGCCGGGCGCACCAGGTCCTGCACCACGTACACGCCGCCCGGCCGCAGCGAGCGAGCCACGCGCCGCGCCAAGGCGCGGTTCGTCTCGTCGTCGAGGTGGTGCGTGAGCTGCGACGCCAGCACCACGTCCCAGACCCCCTCGCCGAGGTCGTGCTCGAGCGCGTCGCCCACCAGGTGCTCGAGCCGCGACCCGAGCCCTTCGGCAGCGAGCAGGTCGGCCGACGCCTCCACCGCCGCGGGCAGGTCGAGGACGGTCGCGCGCATCTGCGGGTAGCGCCGCAGCACGGCGGCAGCGAAGCGCCCGTGGGCGCCACCGAGGTCGAGCATGCGACGCGCCCCGCGCGGCACCAGCAGGCGGCGCGCCACGTCGGCGGCCGCCACGCCGGCCAGGGCGTGCAGGCCGCGCTGGTAGCGGCCGTACGCGTCGGTGTCGCCGATCGGCGGCGGCGCCGAAGGGTCGGGGGCGCGGTCGCTCGCGAGCAGCGCGTGCATGCCCAACGGCTCGCCGTCATGCAAGTAGCGCTCGTAATGCTCCACGAAACGCCACTCGTCGAACGCGAACAAGACCTTCTCGACCACGGTGTCGGGCGAGTCGCGCAGCAGCCAGCGTCGCGTCCCGCGGCTGAGCCGGTAGCGCTCGGCCCCCGCCGGCAGCAGCGTCCCCATGCCGGTGAGGGCGTCGAGCAGACGCCGCGTCGGGACGGCCGCGAGGTTGCAGGCCGAGGCCACTTCGGCGGCGCTCGCGGGCGCCTGCGCCAGGGCCTCGAAGACGCCGGCACGCGTCGCGACCATCAGGGTGCGGGCCCAGGCCACGGCGAGTTGCGTGTCGACCAAGGGGGTGGGGACACGGTCGACGCGTAGCGCCAGCCACTCCAGCGGAGACTCCGGGACGACGCCGAGGCGCACGTGAGAACGCGCCTCCTTACCGGTAGCGCTGCAGCGTACGCGCGAGCGCCTCGGGCGGCGGTCGCAACGCGCCGTCGGGCAGCGCGGCCAGGGGCGTGGCGGGGAGGTGCGCGGCCTCGGCGTACGAGGGCCGCGAAGCGTCGTAGTAGAGCAGGCCGGTGATGAACTCGAGGCGCCGCTCGGCCTGCATCAGACGTGCCATGGCCGCCGGGCGGTCGGTCGGGTCGTAGCCCTCCTCCACCTTGCGGAGCTTGAGCCGCGAGCCATCGTGCAGCTCCACCATCGTCAGCTCGCCCGGCTCGGTCTCACCGATGACGATCTCATCGGCCACGCGGATGTAGCCGAGCTCGTGCAGCGGCCGCTCGTGATGGCGCCCGTAGGCGTAGCTCTTGGGGCTCTCGTCGTCGTTGTTGAACGCCACGCAGGGGCTGATGATGTCGATCACGGCGGTGCCGCGATGGCTGAACGCCGCCTTGAGCAGCTCACGAACCTGCTTGGCGTCGCCGGCGAAGCTACGCGCGACGAAGCCGCAGCTCGCCGCGATGGCCTCCTGACACAGGTCGATGGGCGGCAGGTCGTTGTGCCCGGCGTACTTGAGGCGCAACCCCTCGTCGGCCGTGGCGGAGAACTGGCCCTTGGTGAGCCCGTAGACGCCGTTGTTCTCGATCACGTAGACCATGCGGGCGTTGCGCCGTAGCAGGTGCTTGAACTGCCCGAGACCGATCGAGCCGGTGTCGCCGTCACCGCTGACGCCGATCGCCCGCAGCGTGTGGTTGGCGGCGAGCAAGCCCTGCGCCACCGCTGGCATGCGCCCGTGCACGGCGTTGAAGCCGTGCGACATGCCCAGGAAGTAGGCGGGCGACTTGCTCGAGCAGCCGATGCCCGAGAGCTTGACCACCTCGTGCGGCCGCAGAGCCAACTCGAACGCCACCTGGATGATCTGGCTGGCGATGGAGTTGTGGCCGCACCCCTTGCAGAGCGTGCTGGACTTGGCGCCGTAATCGGCCCGGGACAGGCCCGCGGCGTTGCTGGCGATGGTACGCGGTCGGTCCATGATCAAGCCACCTCCACGGAGACGGGCTCGAGGAACGGCGCGAGCCGCGCGCGTACGAAGCCGGCGGTGAACGGCATGCCGTCGAGGAAGGCGATGCTCTCGATGCGCGGCGCCAGCTGCGGGTACTCGGCACGCAGGATGTCGGCGAGCTGCGCGTCGCGGTTCATCTCGATCACCACCACGCGTTCGTGCGCCTCGATGAAGCGCCGCACCTCGTCACCGCAAGGCAGCGCCCGCAGCCGCAGGCTGGAGCAGACGCTGCCCTCGGCCGCGAGGGCGTCACGCGCCTCCTCGATGGCGTAGCGCGTGGTCCCGAACGCGATCACGCCCACGCGCGCGCCGTCGACGCGCTCTTCGAGCGCGCTCGGGACGAGCCTGCGAATGGACTCGAACTTGCGTGCCAGGCGCTCGGTGTTCTCGACCCAGTCGTCGGAACGCTCGCTGTACACGGCCTGGGCGTTGTGCCCCGTACCGCGCGCGAAGTAGGCGCTGCCGGGCGCCGGGTTGCCTGGCAGGGTGCGATAGGTGATGCCGTCGCCGTCGAGGTCGACGTAGCGCCCGAAACCGTGCTCCGCCACCGCCTCGGGGCTCGCGACCTTGCCGCGCTGCAGCGGCTGCTCGGGGTACGTGAAGGTTTGGCCCATCCAGTTGTTCATGCCCAGATCCAGATCCGACAGCACGAACACGAGCGTCTGGAGCTGATCGGCCAAGTCGAGCGAGCGCCAGCCGAACTCGAAGCACTCCTCGATCGACGAAGGCAGCAGCACCACGTGCTTGACGTCGCCATGCCCGAGCGTGTAGACGAAGCGCAGGTCGCCCTGCCCGGTGCGCGTGGGCAGACCGGTCGACGGGCCGACACGCTGCACGTCCCAGACCACGCCGGGGACCTCGGCGAAGTACCCGAGGCCGGCGAACTCGGCCATCAGCGAGATACCGGGCCCGCTCGTAGCGGTGAGCGCACGCGCGCCGGTGAAGCCCGCCCCCACCACCATGCCGATGGCCGCGAGCTCGTCCTCGGCCTGGATCACCGTGTACGTGGGCGCGCCGTCTGGGTCGCGACGGAGTTCGGGCAGGAAATCGCGCAGCGCGTCGACGAACGAGGTGGACGGCGTGATCGGGTACCACGGCACCACCGACACGCCGCCGAACACGCTGCCGAGCGCCCCGGCCTCGTTGCCGCTCATCAGCACCCGGCCCTTCGTCGCGTCCATGGGGGCGACCCGGAACGGGTCGACCTTGACCAACTCGGCCACCGCCCAGGAGTGAGCCGTCCGGACGATCTCCATGTTGGTGTCGACCAGCTTGCGCTTGCCGCCGAACTGGGCTTCGAGCGCCGCCTCCAGCGACGCGAGCGGGATCTCGAGCAGGTGGGCGAGCACGCCCACGTAGGTCATGTTGGCGAGGTAGTCGCGCAGCTTGCCGCGCTGCTCGCTGGCCGCCATCAGCGCCTTGACCGGGATACCGTAGACGCTGATGTCCTCGCGCTCGACGCTGTGCGCCAAGCCGCTGTCGACCACCGCCATGGCGCCGGCCGGCAAGGCCCGGAGGTCGTCGTCGACGGTCTGCTGGTTGAACGCGACCAGCACCTCCGACTCGCGCCGGGCCACGTAGCCGTCCTTGCTGACGCGGATGTGGTACCAGGTCGGCAGGCCCTGGATGTTCGACGGGAAGATGTTCTTCCCGTGCACGGGGATGCCCATGTGGAAGCAGGCACGCAGCAGCGTCAGGTTGGCCGTCTGCGAGCCGGTACCGTTGACGGTGGCGACGACCAGCGAGAAGTCGTTGGTGACGTCGCGCGAGGGGCGGGGCACGTTGGCCATGGCACGCTCCGGGGAGGGTTTCATACGTGCCCGAAACGATCGAGCAGCTCCTGCGCGCGCATGCCCTCGCCGGCGCGCTCGCGCGCCTCGGCCTCGGCGGCGACGATCGCCTCGGCCCGCGTCAGGACCGCCTCGATGCGCTCGGCCTCGATGACGACCACGCCGTCGGCGTCGCCGAGCACGAAGTCGCCGGAGCGGATCATCACCGGTGGCCCGAAGGCCGCGCGGATGGCGACGCTCACGTCGACGTCGGTCACGCGCCAGCGGCCCAACCCCTGCACCGGGCTGAGCCAACGGGCATAGACCGGGAAGCCGGTCGCGTCGATGGCCGCGACGTCACGCAGGCCCCCGTCCACGACCGCCCCGCGACAGCCGCGCCGCTGCATGGTGGCCGCGATCAGGTCGCCGAAGAGGCAGTACTGCCCGGCATCGGTGCCGGCCCACACCGCCACGCTGTGGGGTGTGAGCGAGTCGGCGGCAGCCAGCTTGGCACGGTCGGGTCCCACGAAGCGCTCCTGCCGGCCCACGATGGTCGCGGCGAAACCGGCCAGCGGCACGCCCAGCGCGGTCCTCGGACGGAGCTCGGCGTGGAGCGCTCGCGGCTCCCAGGCGTGCTCGTCGTAGACGTCACAAACGATGGCCGTGGGGACGGCTTCGAACCGGGCCGCGACGGCGGCGCGCTCGCTCGGATCGGTCATGCCCTCAGATTGTTGCACTTCTGCGCTGGCCTGTCCGCGCGGTGCACTGCAGCGCTGCGGACCGGCTCACGGCGCTCCCGAACCGGGCGCGTCCAGGTCGAGCCCCACCCGCTTGGCGACGGCTTCGAACTCGCGGATGGTGGCGTCGTCGACCGGGGGGCTCGGTGCGCGCACGGTGGTGGTGGCGAAGACGCCGCGGCGCTGGAACACGTGCTTGCGCAGGGCGACACCGATGCCGGGCTGGAACTCGTAGCGGATCAGCGGCAGCACCCGGTCGAAGAGCGCCGCGGCACCGTCGACGTCGCCTCGACGGTAGCGCTGCACGATGTCGACGAGCACCTCGGGGAAGGCGAGTCCGGTCATCACCCCGGCGGCGCCGTTGGCGAGTTCCTCGAGCACCCACATCCCGCCCAGGCCACCGAAGATCCCGATCCGCCCCGGCGCCAGCTCGAGGATGCGGCGCTGCTTCACCAGCACCGGCGGGTCCTCGGCCTTGAGGTAGGGCGTGACGCCGTCGTTCGCGAGCTGCGCGATCAGCTCGGCCGGGATCCTGACCCCGAACTCGGCCGGATAGTCGTGGATGGCCACGGGCAGCGACGTGGCGGCGGCCACCTCGCGGTAATGACGCTCGAGCACGGCCACCGTGCCGGGTGCGATCGGGGCGACGAAGACGGCGTCGGCGCCGAGCGCCTCGGCCTCCTGCACCTGCTCGATGGTGCCCGCCGTGCCGAAGGCCCGAATCCCGACCCACACCAGCAGCCGCCCATCCGCGCGTGCCACGGCGGTCTCGATGACGCTGCGGCGCTCGCCGCCGCGCAACTTGTGCGCCTCACCCATGAAGCCCAAGACGGCGATGCCCTGCACGCCGGCCGCGAGCTGGTGATCGATCAGCCGCTCGACGCTGCCGAGGTCGAGCGAACCGTCCTCGTGGAAGGGCGTGGGCACGATCGGGTGGACACCGGTGAACGGAGGCGTCGTCGTCATACCCAACGCTACACCGTGGTCACGACGCACGAATGCCGCCACCAGGCGCCGTAGCCGTGGGGCCAGGGACGGCGGGGCCGGCGGGGTCCGTACCAGCGGCGAGCGTCGCGGACATCGCCGTCGCCGTTCACGCCTCGAGCGGCGGCGCCTCCTCGTCGTCGTCCGTCGCGCTGGCGGACGCGCCGACGCGCCCGCTCGCAGGCGAAGGTTCGGCTGCGCCTCCGGCCGCACTGGCGGAGGCGCCGGCGGGCGGGCTCGCGCTCGCGCGCGCGACCGCGCCCAACGTCGCCAGCACCCGCTCACGCAACTCCGACTCCAGCTCCGGATGCTGCCCCACGTACTCCGCCGCCTTCTCCTTACCCTGCCCCAAGCGCAACTCGCCATAACTGAACCACGAACCGCTCTTGGTCACCACCTCCAGATCACTCGCCACGCTCACCAGATCACCCAAGTGATCGATCCCCCGACCGAAGATGATGTCCACCTCCGCCTCCCGAAACGGCGGCGCCACCTTGTTCTTCGTCACCTTCACCCGCACCCGATTACCGACCTTCTCACCACCGACTTTCACGTCGCCCTTACGCCGCACCTCGATGCGCACGCTGGCGTAGAACTTCAACGCCCGCCCCCCCGGCGTCGTCTCCGGATTGCCGTACAACACCCCGATCTTCTCGCGAATCTGATTGATGAACAGCGCCAGCGTCCGACTCTTCGAGATCACCCCCGTCAACTTCCGCAACGCCTGACTCATCAAGCGCGCCTGCAACCCCACGTGCGAATCCCCCATCTCCCCCTCGATCTCCGCGCGCGGCGTCAACGCCGCCACGCTATCGATCACCACCACATCCACCGCCCCCGAACGCACCAACAACTCCACGATCTCCAACGCCTGCTCCCCGGTATCAGGCTGACTCACCAACAACTCGTCCACATCCACACCCAACGCCTTGGCGTACGACGGATCCAGAGCATGCTCGGCATCCACGAACGCCGCCACCCCACCCGCGCGCTGCGCCTGCGCCACCACGTGCAACGCCAACGTCGTCTTGCCACCCGCCTCCGGGCCATAGATCTCCACCACCCGCCCACGCGGCAAGCCACCGACCCCCAACGCCACATCCACCGACAACGACCCCGTCGAGATCACCCCCACCGACAACCCCCGCGGATCATCCCCCAACCGCATGATCGCCCCCTTGCCGAACTGC
>SLRS01000063.1 GCA_007130855.1 Trueperaceae bacterium
CTGGCCGTAGCCGCGCAGGCCGATGCCCTGGCGCAGCACGTCCATGTTGTGGAGGTGCTCCTTCCAGTGCTGGTCGACCACCTGCAGCACGATGAAGCGCTCGAGCTCGCGCATCAACTCGCTGCCGAGCTCTCGTTCGCGCGCCTCGTAGGCGGCTTCGAGGTTCGCGAGGGTCATCTCGGTCGCCTCGTCGGGGCTGCTCGCCTCTCGCAGCGACTCGAAGTCGAAACCATCGAGCTGGGGCACCGCCTCGAGCACGGCGGTGCGCAGGGCCCCCATGTCGCGCTCCTCGGGCTCGAGCTCGGGGTTGAGGTAGCGCTGCACCTGCGAGTCGACGTAGTCGGCGATCATGTCGCGCACGGACTCGCTGATGTCGTGGCCGAGCAGGATCTCGCGGCGCTGGCTGTAGACCACCTCGCGTTGCTTGCTCATCACGTTGTCGTACTCGAGCAGCTGCTTGCGGATGCCGAAGTTGCGGTCCTCGACGCGCTTCTGGGCACGCTCGATGGCGCCGCTGACCATCTTCGCCTCGATCGGCTGGTCGTCGTCCATGCCGAGGCGGTCCATCATGCCGAGCACGCGATCGCTGGCGAAGAGCCGCATCAGGTCGTCTTCGAACGACACGTAGAAGCGAGACGAGCCCGGGTCGCCCTGTCGGCCGGAACGGCCGCGCAGCTGGTTGTCGATTCTGCGCGACTCGTGGCGCTCGGTGCCGATGATGTGCAGCCCGCCGAGCGAGACGACCTTCTCGTGATCGCGTTCGGCCTGATCGCGCAGCTCCACGATCCGCTCCATCACGCCGCTGGGGAGCCCCTCGAGGCGCTGTGACACCTCGCGGGCCTCGTCGTGTCGGTGGAGCATGATCGCCTTGATGAACAGCTCGGTGTCGGAGTCGTAGCGGTCGAAACCCTCGCGCACGAGCAGCTGGCGCGCGAGCGCCTCGGGGTTACCGCCGAGCACGATGTCGGTGCCCCGGCCGGCCATGTTGGTCGAGATCGTCACCGCGCTCACGCGTCCCGCCTGGGACACGATCTCGGCCTCGCGGTCGTGGTGCTTGGCGTTGAGGACCTCGTGGGTGATGCCCTTGCGCTTGAGCATGCGCGACAGCAACTCCGAGGCCTCGATCGTGACGGTACCGACCAGGATCGGCTGGCCGCGCGCGTTGACCTCGACGATCTCGTCGACGACCGCCTTGTACTTGCCCTCGATGGTGCGGAAGACGACGTCCTCGTGGTCGATACGGATCACCGGCTCGTTGGTCGGGATCGTGAGGACGTCGGTGCGGTAGATCTCCTGGAACTCCTTCTCCTCGGTCTTCGCCGTACCCGTCATGCCGGCGATCTTGTCGTAGAGCTTGAAGAAGTTCTGGTACGTGATGGTCGCGAGGGTCTGGTTCTCGCGCTCGATCTTCACGCCTTCCTTTGCCTCGATGGCCTGGTGCAGCCCCTCGCCGAAGCGGCGGCCAGGCATCAGCCGGCCGGTGAACTCGTCGACGATGACGATCTGGCCGGCCTCGTCACGGACGTATTGCTTGTCGAGGTGATAGTGCTCGCGCGCCCGGAGCGCCTGGCGCAGCATGTGGCCGAGCTCCATGTTGGCGGGGCTGAAGATGTCCTCGACGCCGAGCGACTTCTCGGCCTTGGCGATGCCCTGCTCGGTGAGGTGGATGTCCTTCGACTTGTCGTCGGTGGTGTAGTCGCCGGTGGGGGGCTGCTTCTCCTCGCCAGCCTCACCGCGCTCGAGCTTTCGCGCGAGCCGCGCCATCACCACGTACTTGTCGCCGGCGATCTCGGCCGGTCCGGAGATGATCAGCGGGGTACGCGATTCGTCGATCAGGATCGAGTCGACCTCGTCGATGATGGCGTAGTGCAGCGGCGTGTCCTCGCGCAACACGAGCTGGTCGGGGCGGAACGCCATGTTGTCGCGCAGGTAGTCGAACCCGAGTTCGCTGTTGGTGAGGTAGGTGATGTCGGAGCGGTAGGCGGCGCGGCGCGCCGTGCCGTCCATGCCGTGCTCGACCACGCCGACAGTCAGCCCGAGGCCACGGTAGATGGGCCCCATCCATTCGGCACCCGTGCGAGCGAGGTAGTCGTTGGTGGTGACCAGGTGCGTGCCCTTGCCGCTGAGCGCGTTGAGCGCCAGCGCCAGCGGGGCCACGAGCGTCTTGCCCTCGCCGGTCTTCATCTCGGCGATGTTGCCGTAGTGGAGGCCGGCGCCGCCGATCAGCTGGACGTCGTAATGCCGCAGGCCGAGGAACCGTTTCCCCGCCTCGCGCGTGAGCGCGAAGCTTTCGGGCAGCAGCTGAGCGAGCGTCTCGCCTCCCTCGAGGTGACGGCGCCGCAAGGTGGCGAAGGCGGTGGCGAGGTCGGGAAGCTGCTCGTACTCGGCCTCGAGTGCGTTCACGGCCGCCACGGCCTCGTTCTCGAGCCGGCGGACTTCACGGTCGTTCTGGTCGAACAGTTTCTGGAGGAATCCGAGCATGGGAGTGGCCCCTTCGTGGTCGACTGGCTACGCTGCGGCGGGGCGTAGGTCGCCTCCGGGCCGGCATCGCGGCAGTCTAGCACGCGTCCCGCAGGCGCCGGGAAGGCCCCGGCACGTGCCCGTCGGTCGCCGGCTGGCGCTCGGCCGGCGCTTCAGCGGCGGACGAACGTGAGCGCGTTGCTGCCATAGCGCCGGGTGTCGATCGGTGCCGGCGCTCCGGCGAGTGCCAGGTGCGGCGCGAGCGAGCTCGGGTGCTGGAACACGTAGCGGCCTCCCGCCCGCACCACCTCGAGATCGAGCAGTGCCTGGAAGATCGTCGCGAGGTCGGCGTCGTAGGGTGGATCGGCGAAGAGCACGTCCGCGCCGTGCTCCAGCCGCGCCGCCACCGTCAACGCGTCGCCGCGCGTGATGCGCAGGCGCAGCGAGCAACCCGACGCGTTCTCGCGCAGTAAGCGCACGGCGGCGGCCGAGCGCTCCACGGCCACCACCTCCCAACCGCGCGAGGCGGCTTCCAGCGCCACCGTGCCCGAACCGGCGTAGAGATCGACGAAGAGGCCGCGGGGCTCGAACGCCAGCGCGTCGAACAGGGCGGCGCGGAGCCGAGCCGGGGACGGGCGGGTACCGCGCGCCGGCGTGCGCAGCGCCCGACCCTTGGCGCTGCCGGCCAGAATGCGAGGGGCTGCCATGGGCGACACCCTACCGCCGCTGCCACTGCCGGTCACGAGGTATCGTGGCGGATCTTGGTCCGCCGCATCCAACCAGCCGAACTGACCTGGTTCGTCGCGCGCTCCCTGGCGTTCCTCGGACACGTCGATCCGCACGGGACGGCCCAGCGCCTGGCGCCGCGTTTTCGCAACGCCCGCCGCGACGCCGCCTCGAGCTTCGTCTGGGAGCGGACGGTGGGGCCGCCCAGCGCGGGTGTGGTGGCGCTGGCACCCCAACCGGACGACGACGAACGCACCTTGCGGCTCGCCCAGCCGTGGTTCGAGGGTGATCCCGACGATCTCGCCCGACTCGTGGCCGAGCTCAGCGAGCGCTTCGATCACGAGGCAGCGGAACTCGACCTGGTCGGGATCCCCGTGGACCGCACCGAGCGGCTCTCGGCGCTGCTGGCGGGCGAGGGCTTCGACTTCGACGTCGTGCGCAGGCTGCGTTTCGAGCTGGCCGAGGTGCCACCGCTCGGGCGGCCGGTCAGCCTCGAAGCCTGGCGTCCGCCGCTCGATGCCGCCTTGCGCGAGCTGGTCGGGCGCTCGGAGGGATGGGCGCTGTCGGATCGGCGCTGGGCCTGGCTCAAGCGCGCTTTCGGGCCCTTCCGTCCCGACATGTGGTTCATGGCGGCAGAGGCGCCCGACCGCCCTGCGCTGGGGTACGCCCTGTGCGGGGCGCGCACGGTGGGGGTGGCTGCGACCATCGGCCTCACGGCCGCCGGGGTACTGCCCGAACACCGCGCGTCGACCGAGATGCTCAGGCGCCTGGTGCTCTCGTTGCTGCACGAGTTGGCCGGCATCAGCCCGCTCGGCTGCGTCGAGGCGACGCTCTCCGGGCGCGACCCGAAGCTGATCGAGATCCTGCGCTCGATCGGCTTCGTCGTCGAAGCGCCGCGACCGCTGCTGCGGCGCACCCCGAGCTGAGCGCGGCAGCGCGCCGCCGGCTGCGGCGCGGGCGCCGCGGTCATCGGGCGCCGAGCCGGCTCTGGTATCCTCGGCGCATGAATCTGCTGATCCGCTGGGCATTGAACGCACTGGCACTCTGGATCACGGTCCAACTCGGGGTCGGCGTTTCGATCGCCCAACCGGGGCTCGGTCCGCTGCTCATCGCGGCACTCGTCGTGGGCTTGGTGAACGCGGTGGTGCGGCCGGTGATGGTGATCCTGACGCTGCCGGTCACGGTCGTGACCTTCGGCCTGTTCCTCCTGGTGGTCAATGGTTTGGCGCTGGCGCTGGCGTCGGTCCTGTCGCCCTTGCAGGTGGAGGGCTTCTGGGGGGCCGTGCTCGGCGCGCTGGTGCTGTCGGTGATCTCGGCGCTGCTCAGTCGCGTGTTCCGCGATTCGCCCCGTTAGTCGCCGAGCCGCAGGCGCCTCGAGGCGCCTGCGGCTCGCTGTCAGCGCTTGCTGGGCAGGTACTTCTCCCAGCGCGGGTCGACGTCGGGCACGATGCCGTATGCCGCGGTGAACAGGAAGGCCGGCGCCACGGGTCTTCGCAGCAACTGCATGCGCGCTTCCTCCGGGGTCCGGTCGCGCTTGCGCGCGTTGCAGCCGCGGCAGCATGCCACCACGTTCTCCCAACTCGTGGGACCGCCGCGTGATCGCGGCACCACGTGATCGAGCGTCAGATCGTGGCTGCGGGAGCCGCAGTACTGGCAGCGCTGTTCATCCCGGCGGAACACGTTGCGGCGGTTGAACGCCACGCGCTGGCGGTGCGGGCGCCGCACGTAGCGCCGCAGCCGAACCACGCTGGGAACGGGGAAGAGCGTACTGGGCGTGCGCAGGACGCGGCTCGAGTCCTCGACCCGCTCCACCACGTCGTGCATCAGGAGGTTGACGGCGCGCTTGACGGAGCAGACGTGCAGCGGTTCGTAGCTGGCATTCAGGATCAGCACGCGCGCGGCCGCGAGATCGGTCAGCGGGTCGAGGCCTGCGGCGGGCGCCTGGGGCGGCTCCGACACGGACACGGCCGCCGCGCCATCTCGGTGGCCGCCATCGACGACCTCGTCACGGCGCCATGGCGCTGCCCGGGCATCATCCTCGACGCCCTCACGGCCGTGAGGCTCTGCCGCCGCCAGGCTGCGAGCGTGCCGTGCTTGCCTGTCCCGATCGGATGGGGCTGCGACCACCTCCGGGCCGCAAGATACCGCACCTGACGGGCGCTGGATGGTCGTGCGCGAGGGCGCGCAGTCGCGTCAGGCCCGCACGCCGGCGATCTCGCCTCGACGAGCGCTCGCGCTCGCGCCGGCAGGTGCGTGCTGCTCGTGGGCGCGCTCGCGCGCTTGCTCGTGGGCGTGCTCGCGCGCGAGCGCCACGAGGCGCTCGATCAGCGCGTCGTAGGCGAGGCCGGCCGCGGCCCACAGGCGCGGGTACATCGAGGTCGCGGTGAAGCCGGGCATGGTGTTGATCTCGTTCACCAGGAGTCGATCGCGCCGCTCGTCGTAGAACAGGTCGACGCGTGCGAGCCCGGCCCCGTCGATGGCCGCGAAGGCGCGGCGGGCCAACGCCGTCGCCTGCGTGGCGATGCGTTCGGGGACCGGAGCCGGGATCAGCAACTCGGCGCCGCCCGGCTCGTACTTGCTGGCATAGTCGTAGAAGGCGGTCCGATAGCGGATCTCGCCCACGGGTGACAACTCGGGCTGGTGGTTGCCCAGCACGGCGACCTCGAGTTCGCGCGTCCGCTGCACGGCGGCCTCGACGATCACGCGGTGATCGTAGCGGAAGGCGCCCTCGAGCGCAGCGCGCAGGGAAGCGCTGTCGCTGGCCCGGTCGATGCCGAGCGAGGAGCCGAGGTTGGCGGGCTTGACGAAGGCGGGCAGACCGAGGCCTTGCAGGCTCGCGATGGCGGCGTCGGGATCGCGCCGGTAGCTGTGCCAATCGAGGCCGCGGTAGGGCACCTGGGGCAGGTCGTGGGCGGCGAACACGGCCTTCATGGTGAGCTTGTCCATCCCGACGGCGCTGGCGAGCACGCCGGAGCCGACGTGGGCGACCCGTCTGAGGCGCAGCATGCCCTGGATGCTCCCGTCCTCGCCGAAGGGTCCGTGCAGGAGCGGGAAGACGACGTCATCGGGACCGACGAGGAGGCCCTCGAGCCCCGCTGGCGGTCGGCGCGAACGGTCGTTTTGGGCGCTCGCGGCCACTGCTCCGGTGCGCCGATCGAGTCCGAGGAGGTCGCGGCTCTCACCTTCGTCGAGGAGGCGCCCGTCGCGGGTGATCACCTGCGGCCGGACACGGCGCACGGCATCGATCGCGGCCAGCACGGAGCGCGCCGACGCCAGCGAGACGTCGTGCTCGGCGGAGGCCCCACCGCACAGGATGATGAGGGTCCCCCCGTCGTCGAACCGGCGCGAGCACGACTGGCTGCTGTTCATCATAATGAGTATCTTACACACGATACGCCTTGGCGTGACCACATGATGCCAGCCGCACGCCGTATCCTGAGCGCGAGGGTCCGCGTCCCCGCCCCTGTCGATCGCATGCCTTCCCTTCAGGCGGACCGCGCTGCCGCCAACGCCGACCGGAGGTCGACCATGTCACGCTCGTTGCCACCCGCGCTCGCCAGCGCGCTCACGCTCCTCCTGTTGGGCCTCACGGCCTGCCTGCCCGGGACCGAGGCGGTCTTCGGCCCGCCGACGTTCCGCCTGCAGGCCGAGGGGAGCGGCCTCGTCCGCCTCGACGTCGCCGCCGTCGGTGCGCCGAGCGCGACCTTCCGGGTGGTGCTGGACGTCGTGAACCCGAACCCTGTGGGGGCGCGGCTCGCCAGCCTCGATGGCGACCTGTACCTGGCCGACGTGCGCGCCGGGAGTGTCAGCTTCGTCGGCGGTCTCGACCTGCCGCCGCGTGGTCAGGCGCGGCTGGTACTCGACGTGACGCTGGCGACCGACACCTTCGCGGCGCTCGGGACCGTCTTCGCCGACGCCCTGGCCGGACGAGCGGTCGCCTACCGCCTCGACGCGCACGTCGGCGTCGAGGTCCTCGGGGCGGTCCAACGCTTCGAGCGAGCGACCCTGCTCGCCGGCACGGTCAGCTCCGACCTGCGCCTCGCCACACCCCGGCTGAGCCTCGATCGCGAGGCCAGCGGCGTCCGCTCGGTCAGTTTCGACCGGGTGGTGATCGCTTTCGCGGTGCGCGTGCACAACGACGCTCCAGTCGGCATGCTGGTGCGTTCGCCCGACGCCCGCTTCGCCCTCGGCGGCCGCGAGGTCGCCACCGTGCAGCTGCCGACGACGGCGCTAGCGGCAGGCGCGAGCACGCTCGTGGTCCAGGAGGTCGTGCTCAACCCCGTGCAGCTCGGCGCCGCGGTCGTCGCCGAGCTGACCCGGATGGCCGCCGGTCAGGCCGGCGGCGTGGAGGTGTCGTTGCGCGGAGGGTGGGAGCTCGAGGTCCCGGGTCTGGCGAGCCGCTCGGTGGACATGGGCGAACTGCTGCGGACGCGGCTCGAGTAGCTGCCGCGCCGACGCGCCTCCGGGGTGGGCATCAACCGCCCAGCGCCCGCTCCATCACGGCCTGCACGTCGGTTTCGTGCGTGTCGAGCGTGCCGGCGACCTCACCGTCGCGCAGGAACACGATGCGGTCGGCCTCCATGGCGGCGCTCGCGTCGTGCGTCACCATCACCACCGTCCAGCCGAGATCGCGCACGCCGCCCGACAGCAGGGCCAACACCTCGCGTCCGGTGCGGCTGTCGAGGTTACCGGTGGGCTCGTCGGCCAGCACGACGATTGGATCGTTGATCAGGGCGCGTGCCAAGGCGACGCGTTGGCGCTGGCCGCCCGAGAGCTGATCGGGGCGATGATCGAGCCGATCGGCGATGCCGAGTACCTCCGCGAGGTGCGTGAGCCGCGCGCGGCCTGCCTCGCCGTCGCCGGTCATGTCGGCGGGCAGCAGGGCGTTCTCACGCGCGCTGAGATTCGGGATCAGCTCGAAGGTCTGGAACAAGAACCCGAGGCTGCGCCGACGCAGCTCCGTCAGCGCGTCGTCGTCGAGGCCGCTGGTATCGCGGCCGCCGATCTCGACCCGCCCTTCGTCGGGCGCCTCGAGCAGGCCCAGCAGGTGCAGCAGCGTACTCTTGCCCGAGCCCGAAGCGCCCATCACGGCCACGAACTCGCCACGGCGAACGGTGAGGCTCACGCCGCGCAAGGCGTGCACCGTCTGGCTGCCCAAGAGGTAGCGCTTGTGCAGGGTCACGGCCACGAGCGCGCTCGGCTCGTCGCCGGCCGCGGCGCGCGCTTCGATGTTCGTGGCGGTGTCGGCCATGGTCCTCCGTCGGCTTCAGGCGCGCTCGGCGGCGCCGAGTGCGATACGCGGGGCGAGCTTCGAGGCGCGCTGGGCGGGCAGGAGCGAGGCGACCATACCCAGGGCCGGCGTCAGCAACACCGCTGCGGCGAGCAGGCGCCAGGGGACGGAGGGCTCGATCACGTAGCCGGTCAGCGCCTGGGCGCCGGCGGTGATCACGCCGGCCAGCAGCAACCCGAAGCCCACGCCGAGGACGGCGCCGAGCGACAGCACCACCACCCCCTCGGCGATCACCAGGGCGCGCACGTCGCGGCGCCGAAGCCCGACCGTGCGCAGTACCGCGAGCTCGAAGGCGCGCCGTGAGAGGTTCATGCCGAGCGTGTTGGCGACGCCCAGCGCCGCGATGAGCGCCGCGAGTACCAGCAGCATGTTGGTGGTGGTGAACGTCTGCTGGATCAGGTCGAGGATCGCCGCGCGATAGTCGGCGTTGAGCGTCACGTCGAGCAGGGTCTCGGGGAAGGCGGCCAGCAGCGACTCGCGCACCTCGGCGCTCTCGTAGCCGGGCAGCACGGTCATCACGAACAGGTCGGGGCTGCCGCCGCCGAAGCGCTCGAGGTCGTCGATCGAGCCGATGAACGTCTCGCCGCCGCTGGTGAAGTCCACCACCACGCCTTCGATCGGGAAGTCGCGGAAACCCTCGTCAGTCCGCAGGCGCGCGTCGTCGCCGACGCCGACACCGAAACGGTCGCGGATCGTGTTGGCGGCCAGCACGGTGCCGCCCCGGGCGAGCGCCTCGTAACCGCGGCGCGCATCGCCCTGCCCCGACACGTACTGGAGCGTGCCGAAGCCGGTGGCGGGATCGAAGCGCTCGGGGTCGACCAGGACGACCACCACGCTGCGGCCGCGCGGCACGCCCTCGGGTTCGTAGCGGACGATGCGCAGGCCGACGCCGGAGACGGCCTCGATGCCGTCCACGGCACTGGCGCGCGCCTCGAAGTCCGCAGCGAACGGGACGGGCGAGGTCACGAACAGATCGCCCACCACGGTGGTGTCGACCCAAGCCTCGATCGTGCGGTTGATACCGCTGACCATCGCCGAGACGCCGATGATCAGACCCACGCCGACGATGACGGTGCCGATGGCCACGCCGTTGCGCGCGGCGTTGCGCAGCGCGAAGCCGGCCCCGAGTCGTCCGGGCGTGCCGAGCAGCTTCATCAGCAGCGGCTGCGCCAGGTACACGGCGGGTCGGATCAGGCTCTCGGCCGCCAGCGCCACACCCGTGAAGAACGTCGCCATCGCCAAGGCGGTGCCGACCAGGGCCCACATCCCACTCCACGGGAGCTGCGTCGCGATCATGCCGAGTGCCACCAGCAGCCATCCGATCCACACCTGGGCGCGCGGCCGGCGCTCGTCGACCGACCGCAGCGCCGCCATGGGCGAGGTGCGCGAGGCCGCCATGGCCGGCAGCGTCGCCGCCAGCAGGGCCACCAGCACCCCGACGGCGCCTGCGAGCAGCGTGGGACCGAGCGGCACCACCAGGGCGCGGAAGTCGTAGCCGATCACCAACGCGTTCAGCCGGGTGATGCCGTAGGACAGCGCCAGCCCCAGCAGGACCCCCACCACCACCCCGGCGAGGCTGACCCAAAGCGCTTCGGCCAAGGCCAGGCGCAACACGTCGCGACGCTTGAGGCACACGGTGCGGAGCAAGGCGAACTCGCGGGTGCGTTCGACGACACCGGCCATGAAGGTGTTGTAGGCCATGAAGCCTCCCAGCGCCATCAGGGTCGCGGCCAGGATCAACAGCCCGGCCTGGAGCGTCTGCACGATCCCGCTGGTGGTATCGCCGGCACCGGCCGGATAGGTGACGGTGAAGGCGTCGCCGACGGCGTCCTGCAGACGTGCGCGCACGGCGTCGATGTCGGCGTCCGGACGTACCTGGAGCTCCACGTGGCTGGCGCGCTCGGCCAGCGACAGGCCGGCCTGCAGATCCTCGAGGTGCGTGACGCCGACCCGGCCGCCATTGGTCGTCGCGAGCGCCACCCGGTCGTCCATCGCTCCCACGAGCGTCAACCGCAGTGGCCCGGCCTGGCTGCTGAAGGTGACCGAGCGGCCGAGCTCGAGTCCCCGGCCGGCGATGAAGCCCTCGCTGATCACGACCTCACGTTCGCCCGCGCGCGGCAGGCGCCCCTCGCTGATGGCGAAGGGGAGCGATTCGGGGTTCTCGGTCAACCGCCCGCCGAGCTGGAAGCCGCTGTCGACACCAGGCAAGAGCGAGCCGGTGGCGACCTCGACCTCGCGCTCGGGTTCGGCCCGCGTGTTGAGGACCGGCACTGCCCACACCACGGCCGGGTCGGCACGGATCGTCGCCTCGAGCTCGGCCGTGGGCATCACGGCCCGTCCGGTAGCACCGGGCGTGACGATCAGGTCGGCCGGGCCGGCGACGGCCTCCAGCGTGCTGCGCACGTTGGCGTCGACGTTCGCGCCCACCGATAACGTCGCCATCACCGCGGCGACGCCCAACCCGACGCCCAATACCGTCGCCAGCGAGCGCCACGGATGTCGCAGGAGGTTGCGCAGCGCGAGGCGCACCAGGATCGGCATCGCGCCAGTCTACACGGCCGTCAGTTGGGCCCCGGGGCGGCCGCGAGACGGCTGCGGCGGGCGATGCGAGGCGCGCGGGCGAAGCGCTGCCAGGTGTCGCCGAGCCGCTCGGGATCGGCGTGGGCAGCACTGCCGGCGTGGAGCCGCAGCGCCAGGGCGAGGTCGGCCAAGGTGTCGACCCGCACCAGCGCCGCGCGCAGCGCGTCGACGTCGAGCGCGGGTCCGGGCGCCTCGGCGAGCGCCCGGGCGTAGGCCTCGAGTTGGCCTCGCAGACGACGGAGGGGCCTCGGGCCGCCGTACCAGGCGACGTGATCGCGCGCGTGGCGCCATAGCACCGTGACCATCCCCGCCCGGCACGGGAGGGGCTCGCCACGCAGGAGGGCGAACAGCCAGGGGCGACCGATCGCGGCGCGCGCCACCATGACGCCCAGGCCGCGGCTGCGCGCGTCGGCGTAGCCGGCGGCGTCGGCCACGTCGCCGGATCCGAGGACCGGCACGCGCACAGCGTCCGCGACACGCGCGATGGCATCCCAGTCCGCCTCCCCGCCGTAGCGCTGGCGGGCGGTGCGACCGTGGACGGCCAGGGCAGCCACGCCCGCCTGCTCGAGAGCCTGGGCCACCTCGACCGCCACGTCCCGGTCGACGCCCAAGCGCAGCTTGGCGCTCACCGGAACGCGCGTGGCGGCCACCATCGCCGCGACGATCGCCGCGGCGCGCCGCGGATCACGCAAGAGCTCGCTGCCACACCCGCGGTTGACGACCTTCCTGACCGGGCAACCGAGGTTGAGGTCGAATGCCGCGGGATGATAGCGCTGCTCGAGCGCTGCCACCGCCTCGGCCGCCAGGTCCGGCTCGGCGGCGAAGAGCTGTATCACGGCGTGGGGCTCGTCCAGATAAGGAGCGGAGATCCGCAGGTTGGGTTCGTCGTGGCCGCCGAGCGACAGGGCTTTGGCCGAGACCATCTCGCTCACGGCCCAGGCGGCTCCGAAGTGGTGGGCCAGGCGCCTGAACGGGGCGTCGCTGTAGCCGGCCATCGGCGCGAGCACCGCACCCAGGGCGATGCGGTCGCCGAACCAGGAGGGTGCTCGGCCGGGATCGCGGTACGGGGCTGGCGACTGTGCGTCCGTGCTGGCCGAGTCGGGCAGGCCCTGGTCGCCGCGGTTCACGGCTGCGGCAGCGAGCGCTCCAGCCAGGCCCACCACGCCCCCCCGAGGAAGCTCGCCCGCTGCTCCCCGGGCGCGGCCCTCCCGAGGCGCGTGAAGTCGGCGCCGCGCGTGAGTTCCAAGGGGGTCTCCTCGGCGCCGAAGCCGCCGTCGAGGTCGCTGCCGATCCCGACGCGATGCGCCCCCACGAGCTTGCGGACATGGTTGAAGTGGCGCCGCACCGCGCGCAGGTCGACCGTCGAGCCGGGTGCGGCGGCCTGGTCCAAGAAGGCGTTGCCGAGTACGAGACCCACCACTGCCTCACGCTCACCGAGCGCCCGCAGCGCGTCGTCGCTCAGGTGGCGGTCGGTGGGGGTGAGCGCGCGAGCGTTGCTGTGGCTGGCCAGCACCGGGCCCTCGAAGCGCTCGAGCGACTGCCACAGCGATTCGTCGGCGAGGTGGCTGACGTCGAGCGCCATGCCGAGCTCCTGCATCGCATCGACCAACGCCAAGCCGGCGTCCGTGAGTGGTCCCGGCATCCGGGTACCGCCCGCGTAGCGCGTGCCCTGCCAGGCCGGCCCGACGATGCGCACGCCCTGGTCCCACCACCAGCCGACCTCCTCTGGCGTGCGGATCGGATCGCCGCCCTCCATCAGCACCACCACGCCGATCGGGGCATCCCAGTTGGCGGCTCGCTCGGCTCGCAGCGCGGCGAGGTCTGCGCGGCTGCGGATGATGCGTGCCCAGCCGTCCGCTTCCATGGTTCGGTACCAGGTGAGTTGTGCCCAGGCCTGCTCGTGGGCCTCCTCGGCGTCGCGGTAGGCGGGGGCGATGCCCTCGAAGGGCCCGGGCGGCGTCGTGTGCGCCGGGTGCTCATCGCGCGGGTGCTCGTCGGCGGCGCTCTCGCC
>SLRS01000172.1 GCA_007130855.1 Trueperaceae bacterium
CAACGACGTTCGCGCCGCAGCAGCGGACGCGCCGCAACGACGGCCGCGCCGCAGCAGCGGACGCGCCGCAACGACGGCCGCGCCGCAGCAGCGGGTCGGCGCCACGGCGAGCATGGCGCCGCGTGCGGCCGTGCGGCCGTGCTCACTCGGGCTCGGCCACCTCGCCGTCGATCGACACGAGGCCGTTGCGGGACTCGACGTCGACCTTCACGCTCTCCCAGGCGGACTCGCGGTAGGCGCGTTCGGTATCGACGTCGGGCCGCTCGGGAGCCGTCAAGCCGGTGAGTTGCTCGATCTCCTGGAGCGTGAGCACGTTCATGAAGTCGTCGCGGCTGTGTTTCGGCATGCTGGAAACCTCCTCCACGGCCGACGCGGGTGCCACGGCGCGGGGCCTCGGTGCGCTCCAGCGTACGGAACCGCGCACGCCCCGTGTGTCACGCGGTTGGCCGTGCACCTGCTAGCCTCGACCATGGAATACGTCACGCTCGGCGCCACCGGCCTCCAGGTCTCCCGCCTCTGCCTGGGCATGATGAGCTACGGATCGCCCGCCTGGCGGCCCTGGATCCTCACGGAGGACGCCGCCGGCCCCTTCGTCCGCGACGCGCTCGAGGCCGGCATCACCTTCTTCGACACCGCCAACGTCTACTCGCTCGGCGTGTCGGAGGAGATCACCGGCCGTCTCCTCGCGCGCTACGCCGAGCGCGACCAGATCGTGATCGCCAGCAAGGTGCGCGGTCGCATGGGGGACGGCCCGAACCGCGCGGGTCTGTCGCGCAAGCACGTCTTCGACGCGTGCTACGCCTCGCTCCGGCGCCTGGGGACGGAGTACATCGATCTCTACCAGATCCACAGCTTCGACGAGCACACCCCGATCGAGGAGACGCTCGAGGCGCTGCACGACCTGGTCAAGGCCGGTCACGTGCGTTACCTCGGCGCATCGAACCTGGCCGCCTGGCAGTTCATGAAGCTGCTCGGCGTCAGCGAGCGGCGCAACTGGACGCGCTTCGTGAGCATGCAGAACCACTACAACCTGATCGATCGCGAGACCGAGCGCGAGATGATGCCGCTGTGCCGCGCCGAGGGCATCGGCGTGATCCCCTGGAGTCCGCTGGGGCGCGGCTACCTCACCCGGCGGCCGGCCGAGCGCTCCGCCACCGACCGCGGGGCCAACGAGTCGATCGCCGAGCAGCTCTACGACGTGCCCTGGCGCGACGCCGTGGTGGACGCGGTCTGCGACGTGGCCGACGCGCGCGGCGTGCCGCCGGCGCAGGTGGCGTTGGCGTGGGTGCTCTCGCGCCCCGGCGTGACCGCACCGATCGTCGGCGCGACCAAGACGCGGCACCTCGGCGACGCGCTCGCCGCGCTCGACCTGACGCTCGCCGAGGAGGAGGTCGCCCGGCTCGAGGCGCCCAACAGCGGCCGGCCGCCCGCGCCGACGACGCGCTGAGGGCCGGTCCGCCGACGCGCTCTCAGCCGATCAGCTTCTCGGCGAGCTGCTCCGGGGTCCAGGCATCGAAGCGGAAGCCCGCCTCGCGCAGGCGGCGCGGCACCACCCGCTTGCTCGACAGCAGCAGCGTGTCGGCGACGCGGCCCAGCACGAGCCGCAGAGCGAAGGCCGGCGCGGGGATCAGCGCGGGGCGCCGCAGGCGCTTGGCGGCGGCGCGGGTGAGCTCGATCTGGCGCGTCGGCTGCGCGCTCAGGTTGTAGGGACCCGAAGCGTCCTGGCGCTCGATCAGGAAGAGGATGGCGCGCGCGGCATCGTCCGCCGCGATCCACGGGAAGTACTGGCGCCCGGAGCCGAAGGGCCCACCCACGAACAGCCGGATCGGCAGCAGCAGCTTGCGCCAGGCCTGGGCCTCGGGCGCGAGCACCGCGCCCAGGCGCCCCACCACCACGCGCGCGAAGGCGCTCGCGGGTTCGGCCGAGCCCTCCCAGACGCGCCCGAGCTGCGTCAGCGGGGCGTCACCGACGATGGCGGCGCGCTCGTCGAGCTTCGCCTCGCCGCGATCGCCGTAGATGTCGGCGCCCGACGCCTGGAACCAGACCGGCGGCGGCGCGGCGGCTCGCACGCCCGCGGCCACCAAGGTGGCGGCAGCCTTGACGCGGCTGTCCTCGAGGCGCTCGAGGTGCTTCGCGTCGAGGCGGCCGTCGGCGATCGACGAGCCGGCCAGGTTCACGATCGCGCTGGCTCCGCCTAGCACCTTGGCGAGGTGGTCGAGCTCCGCCTCATCGCCGTCGTGTGCGGCCGAGGGCGTCCAGCGTACGCTGTCGATCCCCTGCGGCGTGGTGCCGCCGCGGGTGAGGACCACGCTCGCATAGCGCCCTTCGGCCGCGGCGAGCAGCGCCCGGCCGACGACGCCACCGGCACCCGCGATCACGATCCTGGGAAGGTGTTCCACGGCCTCAGCATGCCCGAACGTCGCCGGGACTACAATGGCGACCGGTGCGATACCGAGCGAATCCGGAGGTTCATCAGGTGGACGACGACACTGGGCATGACGACACACGGGGGCGCACCGACGCGGCGCCGCCGCCCGCTGATGTCGTGGCAGACGACGAGCAGCGCCCCATCGGAGCCCTGGTCGTGACCGGCTTCCTGACGGTCACGATCCTGGTGTTCTGGTTCGGGATGTTCGCGCTGAACCTGAGTCGGAGCTGAGCATGGATCCCCGCCATCACGACCAGATCGCCAAGTGGGAGCGGCGTTGGATCGCGGCCTCCGGGCTGATGTCGCTGATGTTCGTGATCCTGATCGCCTACAGCCTCGCGACCGAGGGCGGCCACATCGCCCAGGTCGCGGCGCGCGGCACGCCCGCCAGCTTGCTGGCGCAGCCGATCTTCGCCGAGCCCGGCGTGCGCATCACCGGCCCCGGCCAGGCGCAGGTCGCGATCGTGGCCCAGGCCTTCGCCTTCGTGCCCGAGCACATCCGCATCCCGGTGGGCACCGAGGTGACCTTCTACCTCACGTCGCGCGACGTGATCCACGGCTGGCAGGTGCTCGACACCAACCTGAACGTGGAGGTGATCCCGGGCGAGATCTCGGTGCTGCGCTACACGTTCAACCGGCTCGGCACGTACCTGACGGTGTGCAACCAGTACTGCGGGCTCGGGCACCAGGGCATGCTCGGTGAGATCGAGGTGGTGTCGGCCTCGGACTTCGCGCGCGGCGCGGCACCGGCGGCGCCAGCGGCGGCGGCACCGGTCGCGGCCAGGGAGCCCACGGCGGCCGCCGCGGTCGATGGGGCGCGGCTCTACACCGTCAACTGCGCGGGCTGCCACGGCGCCGGCGGCACCGGCATCGCCGGCGTCTTCCCGCCGATGGCGGGGCATGCCGCCGAGCTTGCCCTCCAGGACCGCCCCTACCTGATCGACTCGCTGCTCTACGGCCTGCAGGGTCCGATCCTGGTGCGTGGCACCAACTACAGCGGCGTGATGCCGGGCTGGTCGCACCTCGGCGACGCCGAACTGGCGGCGATCCTCGACCACATCGTCGCCTTCGGCGGTCCCGCGGTGGCTCCGTTCGAGCCCGACGAGGTCGCTGCCGAGCGCGGCAAGGGCTGGAGCCCGGCCGACGTGCTCGCGTACCGCGACCAGGTGATCGACCCATGAGCCCGCTGCGGTCGCGCGCCACCAGCACACCTGCCCGCTGCGCCGCGTGCGCTCACCCTGGAGGCCCCGCATGGCCTTGACCACCGCCACCGGCGTCGTCCCCGAGGCAGCCACCGAGGCCTACCCGGAGCGGCGCGTCACCTTCGCGTTCCTGGGCACGGGGCTCGTCGCCCTGCTCGTTGGCGCCCTGTTGGGGCCGCTGCAAGCCTTCAACTACGGCAACATCAACCTCTACGAGTACGTCCCCTTCCTGCGCTCGTACTACCAGGGGCTCACGCTGCACGGGGTGCTCAACGCACTGGTGTTCACCACCTTCTTCATCAGCGGGCTGCTGCTCTACCTGCCGGCGCGCGAACTCGACCTGCGCCCGGCGATGGCGTGGGTGTGGAGCGCGTACGGCGTCATGTTGGCGGGCCTGGTGATCGCCGGCGCCGGCATCCTCAGCAACACCAGCAACGTGCTCTACACCTTCTACCCGCCGCTGTACGGCCATTGGAGCTTCTACGTCGGCCTGGCCCTAGTGGTGGTGGCGAGCCTGATGATCGGCGCCGAGGTGCTCCGGTTGCGCGCCAAGTGGCGCGCCCAGAACCCGGGACAGGCCACGCCCATCGTCACCTACATGTCCACCATCACCTGGCTGATGTGGATGCTGGCCAGCGTCGGCATCGTCGTCGAGGTCGTTTGGTTCCTGATCCCGTGGTCGCTGGGCTGGCGCGCCGGGGTGGATCCGCTGCTGATGCGGACGCTGTTCTGGTACACCGGTCACCCGATCGTCTACTTCTGGCTGCTGCCGGCCTACGTGAGCTGGTACGCGCTGGTCCCCAAGCAGGCCGGTGGGGAGCTCGCCAGCGACGCGCTGGCGCGGCTCGCGTTCGTCATGTTCCTGCTGTTCAGCGTCCCGGTGGGCTTCCACCACCAGTTCACCGACCCGGGCGTGAGCGCCGGCTGGAAGATGGTGCACTCGATGCTGACCATGTTCGTCGGCATCCCGAGCCTGCTCACCGCCTTCACGGTGGCGGCCTCGCTCGAGATCGGCGGGCGCCGCCGCGGCGGCAAGGGGGTGGTGGGTTGGATCGGCAAGCTGCCGTGGAAGAACGCCTCGTTCACGGCCCAGGTGCTGGCGATGATCAGCTTCATCTTCGGCGGCGCCGGCGGCATCGTCAACGCCAGCTTCAACCTCAACATGCTGGTGCACAACACCGCCTGGATCCCCGGACACTTCCACCTCACGGTCGGCACGGCCGTCACGCTGACGTTCATGGGCATCACCTTCTGGCTGGTTCCGCACCTGCTCGAGAAGCCGCTCTACGCCCCGCGCATGGCCCTGTGGTCGGCCTGGACCTGGTTCGTGGGCATGATGGTGTTCGCGCTCGGCATGCACTGGCAGGGCATCCTCGGCGTGCCGCGGCGCGCCCAGATCTCCAACCTGCCCGCCGCCTGGGCCGAGGCCTACCTGCACGCGCAGGTCCCGATGTGGATCACGTCGGTCTCCGGCGCGATCTTGCTGGTCTCGGTGATCCTCTACTTCACCGTCATGTTCCGCACCGTCTTCGGCACGCGGCGCCTCGCCGCGGCCGACGTGCCGCAGATCCCGTTCTCGAGCACCCGGCCCATGCGGCGCGAGGGCGTGATCGCCATGCTCGACAACTACCGGGTGTGGTTCGGCTTCGCCGTCTTCCTGGTGTTGGTGGCGTACGGGCCGTCCCTGGTGTACATGTTCGCCAACCAGCAGCCGGTACCCGGCTTCCGGTTGTGGTGAGGGGGCGCCGATGGAGCTGATCCTGCCGCTCATGCTCAGCTCGGTGCTGACCGGGCTCCTGGGCACCGCCGTGATGCTGGCCGCCCTCAACCTGCCGCTGCTGTGGGGCAAGCCCACCTACGACACGCTCGGCACCCTCGGTTCGCTGTTCACGCGCCGGCTCGACCCCCAGGCGCGGGCCATCGGTGCGGTGTTGCTGGCGTTCGGCGGAATCGTCTTCGCGCTGTTCTACGGCTGGATCGCGCTGCTGTTCTACACCGGCACGTTCGCGGCCCCCCAGTACCTGGTGTTCCGTGACTTCCCCACCACCGTCGACCTGTTCTACCCGCTCGTCGGGCTCGTCGGCGGCTTCGGGCAGGGCATGTTCGCGGCGCTGATCCTGGCCTTCGTGGTGGTGGACTTCCATCCGATCGAGGCCCAACGCAGCCCCTTCGACCTGGTCCAATCGTTCCTGGTCGGCAACACCGTGTTCGGCATGGTGGTGATGTACTTCCAGCACCAGCTGCTGCAACTGCTGCTGTAGCTCGGAGCGGCCGGCGCGGGTGCCCGCGCGCGCCGGCTGCTCCGCCTCAGTCGGGGAGGTCTTGGTCCGGGTACAGGGCCTTGACCGTGCGCATCGGCAGGAAGGCCGTCAACGCCATGCCGCCGGCGCGCGGCTCGCCCTCGAGCACCAGCACCGAGGCCTTGCGGAAGGTGATCGCCAGGCCGCTCGCGCGGCCACTCAGCAGCCAGGCGGCGAGCATCGACAGCCACGGCTCGTGCCCCACGGCCGCGATGCGACCGCCGGCAGCGGGGCCGTCGCTCGCGCCGTTGCCGGGGCCGCGCCCGGGCGCGCGCAGCGAGCGCCCTTCGGCGAGCAGCTTGCGCAGCGCCAACGCCGTCTCGTTCGGATCGCCCTGGGCCAGCGCGTCGAGCAGCACCAGTTCGCCGCCGGCGAGCACGCGCAACGGTTCCGCCGTCTGCAGCGCGCGTCGCCAGGGGCTCGAGGTCAGCCGCTCGAAGCGCACGCCGAGGCGCTCGAAGGTCGCGCGCAGCAGCCGCGCCTGCGCCTCGCCCTTGGCCACCAGCGGCCGCACGCTGTCGTCGGGGTAGTGGGCGCCACGCTCGGCTGCGCGGGCGTGCCGGATCAGGTACAGCTCCATGCCTAGCAACCTACTCCAGCAGCGCGCCGAGCGCCAGCAGCGCCTCGGCGCGCTGCAGCTTGGTCACGCCCGACGGCGTCAGCGCGACCACGCGCTCCAAGCGCGCGACGATCGCCTCGAGCTGCGCCTGCGGCACCCCCGGTGCGGCCTCGAGCTCGGCCTCCAGGAAGAGCGCCTCGCGCGCTTCGCCGGGCGCGCGCGCGCTCACGTCGTCGAAGCACAGCTCCGCCACCGGCGCGCCCTGGTCGCGCACCGCGAACACTCGTCGCGCGGTGTGCAGCAGCACCTGCGGCGTCAGCGCCGCCGGGTCGAAGGGCGCGAACTGCGCCGCGCGCGCGAGCAGCGTCGCGGGCCAGCCACCGTCGGCGGGCAGCGGCAGCTCGAGCTCGTCACGCTCGTGATAGGGGCCGCTGACGCGGCCGAGGGTCTTGAGCGTCGCCAGGCGCACGCCGTCCACTTCGCGGCGGCGCAGCGCCACCCCCGCGGCGCGCAGCGCCCCCTCGGGCGTGTCGAGGTACTCGTCGCGCTGCCGGCGCGTGCCGCGCGGCTCGAGCGCGAAGCCGCTGCCGCGGAAGGCATCGACGAGCAGCGCGTCGTCCGGAGGCGGATCGAGCAGGGAGAACTTCAGCTCGCGCTCGCGCTCCATCGCGTCAGTGTACGGCCGCGCAGCCTGGCCCGGCGCCGGCTGGCGCGCGGCGCCTACGCCCGGGACGAACGCCTGCGGGGGTGCCGGCGGGGTGCGTGCTAGACTCCGCTTCACCAGCTGATGAGCGCGGGCGACGCGGGTGAGCGCACGCGTCGCGAGCACAGCGTCATGCGAGCCGAGGGAGTCAACAAGATGTCGCAGATTCGAAACGTCGCCGTCCTCTCGCACAGCGGCGCGGGTAAGACATCGCTCGTCGAAGCGATGCTTCACCGTGCCGGCGTCCTCTCCAGTCCGGGCGCCGTCGAGGACGGCACCACCGTGTCCGACGTGACCCCGGAGGAGAAGCGCCGCAAGATCAGCATCTACTCGGCCATCCACCCGTACGAGTGGAAGGGCAACGCCTTCAACGTGATCGACACGCCCGGCTACGCCGACTTCGTGGGCGAGATCCGCGGCGCGCAGGCCGCCGCCGACGGTGCGCTGATCCTGGTTTCGGCGGTCTCGGGCGTGGCCGTCGGGACCGAGCGGGTGTGGACCTCGTCGTTCGAGCGCGAGCTCAACACCATCTTCGTGATCAACAAGATGGACCGCGAGAACGCCGACTTCTTCCGGGCCATGTCGTCGATCGAGGACTCGCTGGCCGGCAACATGGCCGCGATCCAGGTGCCCATCGGCCAGGCGGAGGACTTCCGGGGCATCGTCGACCTGATCGAGATGGTCGCCTACACCTGGCCCGAGGGCGAGGCGGTCAAGGGTCCCATCCCGGACGAGGTCGCGGGGGTCGCCCGCGAGTATCGCGAGCGCCTGGTGGAGGCCGTGGTCGAGACCGACGACGACCTGATGATGGCCTACCTCGAGGACCAGGAACTCGACTCCGAGGCGCTCAAGAAGGCCTTCTTCGCGGCCGTGCGCGCCAACACGCTGCAGCCGGTGCTGATGACCTCGGCGCTGAAGCTGATGGGCGTGACGCTGCTGCTCGACTTCATGAACGAGGGCGTTCGCAGCGTCGAGCACCACCGCCCGCTGCGCCTCGAGCGCGGCGAGATGCCACCGCTGGGCGTCGAGGGTCCGTTCGTCGCGCGCGTCTTCAAGACGGTCATCGACCCGTACCTCGGCAAGGTGTCGATGATGCGGGTGCTGAGCGGCTCGCTCAAGCCCGGCGAAAGCCTACGCGACCACACCCAGGAGGTCGACGTCCGCACCGCCCACCTCTACGTCCCCAAGGGGAAGGACCTGAGCGAGGTCAAGGAGCTGCGCGCCGGCATGATCGGCGCGATCACCAAGGCGGACGCGGTGCGCATCGGCGACACCCTCGCCGCGCCCAGCACGGACGTGGTGCTCGCCAACATCCGCTTCCCGAAGCCGGTGATGGCGTTGGCGCTCACGCCCAAGACGCGCGCCGACGACGACCGGCTCAGCGAGGGCCTGAGCAAGCTGCTCGACGCCGACCCCACGCTCGAGTTGGTACGCGATCCCGACACCAACGAGACCGTGCTGTGGGGCATGGGGCACGTGCACCTCGAGGTGGCCACCGGCATGATGGCCGAGCGTTTCGGCGTGAACGTCGACACGGCGCCGCCCAAGATCAGCTACCGCGAGACCATCAGCACCACCGGCGACGCCCGCTACCGGCACCGCAAGCAGACCGGCGGCGCTGGCCAGTTCGCCGAGGTCGCGCTGCGGGTGGAGCCGATGGGGCGCAACGAGGGCGAGGTGTTCGACTGGGCGGTCGTCGGCGGCACCATCCCGTCGAACTTCCAGTCGAGCTGCGAGAAGGGCTTCCGCGCCTCGCTGGCGAAGGGCCCGATGGGCTTCCGCGTGGTCGACGTCAAGGCGGTCGTGTACGACGGCAAGGACCACCCGGTCGACTCCAAGGACGTGGCCTTCCAGATCGCCGCCGGCGAGGCCTTCCGCGAGGCCTGCGCGGCGGCCAAGCCGGTGCTGCTCGAGCCCATCGCGCTGCTGAAGGTGCGCGTACCAGACCGCTTCACCGGCGACGTGATCAGCGACCTCAACGGCCGCCGCGGGCGCATCCTGGGCATGGACTCCGAGGGTTCGGTCTCGGTCATCAGCGGCCACGTGCCGATGTCGGAGGTCCAGAACTACTCCGCCGACCTACGCTCCATGACCGGCGGACGCGGCGCGTTCTCGCTCACCTTCGACCGTTACGATCCCGCGCCGGCGCAGGTCGCGCAGCGCGTGATGGCCGACGCGGAGGCCGCCGAGGCCACCTGAGCCGGCGCCGACTCAGGCCATCGCTTCGAGCTGGTGGGCGACGTCCTTCGCCAACTCGCCGCCGAGTTCCGCCGCCTCGCGCGCCTCGCCGTTGACGCTGGCTTGGAGCGTGGTGGTGCCCACGGCGACGGCGCCGAAGAGCGTCAACTCGCCGTCCTCGTCGACGCTGGCGAGGGCGCCCAGGGCGCGGCCCGCGAGGCCGGCCGCGAAGGTCCGCTCGGCGCGGACGCGGTCGAAGCTCGGTCGGTGCTGCAGCGTGTAGGCGACCTCGGCGGCGAGGTCGTCGTCGGCGCGGGCGAGCAGTGCCAGCGAGCCCTGGCCGGGCGCCGGCGGCAGTACCTCGGGCTCGAGCAGCACGCCGATGTGATCGCGGCGCTCCATCATGATCAGCACCCAGGCGGGCAGCACCAGCGCGTCGAGGTCGCCGACGGCCAGGCGCGCCAGGGCGCGGTCGACGTCGGTGCCGACCCGCTCGGCCTGCATGCCGGGGAAGCCCGAGGCGATGAAGGGCCGGTCGCGCTCGGCGCCGATGCCCAGCCTGGCGCCGTTGGGGAGTGCCTTCAGGCTCCGCGCCCCCTTGGTCACCAGCGCCAGGCGCGGCTCCAGACGGCGGGTGATGGCCACCAGCGCCAACTCGGCGGGGAGCGAGGCGCGCAGCGTCTCGCAGGCGACGACGGCCAGGTCGAGCTGACCGTCTTCGAGGGCGCGCAGGACGGGGTCGTCGTCGTCGGTGGGTTCACCAGCCACGGTGCGCGGCACCAGCTGCAGGTTCGGCCATTCGGCCGTGAGGTCGGAGAGGACGGTGCGCGCAAGCCGAGTGGCGAGCGCGCCGTCGCGATGGCCCAACACGATTCGTGCCATATGCTCCGTTGTATCAGACCAGCGCCCTCATGACACCTTGACAGCTGCCCTGAGCGCCTCCACCCGGTCGGTCGCCTCCCAGTTGAAGCCTGCGCGGCCGAAGTGCCCGTAAGCGCTCGTAGCGCGGTAGATGGGGCGCCGCAGGTCGAGCTGGCGGATGATCGAGGCGGGGCGCGCGTCGAACACTTCGGCAATCGCGCGCTCGAGCACCAGATCGGGGACCACACCGGTGCCGAAGGTATCGACGTAGGCCCCGACGGGTTTGGCGACACCGATGGCGTAGGCGAACTGCACCTGGCAGCGCCGCGCCAGACCCGCCGCCACCACGTGCTTGGCCACGTAACGGGCGTAGTAGCTGGCGCTGCGGTCGACCTTGGTGGGGTCCTTGCCGCTGAACGCGCCGCCGCCGTGGGGCGCCGCGCCGCCGTAGGTGTCGACCACGATCTTGCGGCCGGTGAGGCCCGCGTCGCCTTGGGGGCCGCCCACCACGAAGCGCCCGGTCGGGTTGATCAGCGCACGCAGGTCGGGCGAGCGCAGCACCTCGGGGATCACCGGCGCGATCACCAGCCGCTCCACGTCGGCGCGCAGTTCGGCCAGGTCGACGTCGGGGTGGTGCTGCGCGGAGATCACCACGGTCGCGACGGAGCGCGGCCGGTCGCCCTCGTATGCCACCGTCACCTGGGCCTTGCCGTCGGGCCGCAGGTAGGGCAGGGTGCCGTCCTTGCGAACCTCGGCCAGGCGCATGACGAGCGCGTGCGCGAGCGTGATCGGCAGCGGCATCAGCTGCTGCGTCTCGTCACAGGCGTAACCGAACATCAGGCCCTGGTCGCCGGCGCCCTGCTGGCTGTCGTCGTCGGTCTCGTCGGCATCGAAGGCGCCGTCGATGCCGCGGGCGATGTCGGGCGACTGCTCCGAGAGGGCGATCAGCACCGCGCTGTGGTCGGCGTCGAAGCCGTAGGTGGCGTCGACGTAGCCGACTTCCCGCACGGTGTCGCGCACGATCGCTTGCAGGTCGACGTAGGTGTCGGTGGTGACCTCGCCCGCCACGAGCGCCACGCCGGTCGTGAGCATCGTCTCGCAGGCCACCCGCGCCTGCGGGTCGCGCGCCAAGATGGCGTCGAGGACGCTATCGGAGATGCGGTCGGCCAGCTTGTCGGGATGGCCCTCGGTCACCGACTCGGCGGTGACGAGCTTGCGCGGGGCGTCCGTCACGGATTCCTCCCAGCGTGCGGCACGTGGCGGCCCGGGGCCCACGCACAGCGACGGCAGCGAGGATACCAGGGCGCCCGGCAGTACGCCGTGGCCGCCGAGGCGCTCTCGGTTGCTATCGTGCGCGTGTGGAGGAGCGAGCGTCAGCCGCCGCCGGCGCGGCACGGGAATCGCCGCCGCAAGACGCGCAGCGGCAGGTGCGCGTGCGGCTGGCGCGGCGTGCCGATGCACGCGCCTGGCACGCGCTCCAGCAGGCCATCTACGACGAGGGCAAGGCGTTCGTGGGCGACGGTCCGGCCTCGGAGCGGGCGCTGGCCGACCGCTTGCAGTTCGCCGCCAGGCATAGCGCGACGGTCTGGTTGGCGGAGCGCTCCGGCGAGCTCGTCGGTTGGTGCGAGGCGGCGCGGCTGGGCGCCGCGCGCCTCGAGCACGTGGCGATGCTGACCGTGGCGGTGGCCGAGCACAGCCGCCGGAGGGGCGTGGGCAGCGCCCTGCTGGCCGAGGCCGAACGGTGGGCGCGGGAGCAGCGCGTGCGCAAGCTGTCGCTGCACGTCCGTGCGGGCAACGAGGCCGCCTTGGCGCTCTACCGCCGCGCCGGCTTCGTGGTCGAAGGCGTCGAGCGCGGCCACGTGCGTGACGGCGCGAGCTTCGAGGACAACGTCGTCATGGCCAAGCACCTCGTCGCACCCGAGGCGCCGGCGTGAGCGACGCCGCCGGCGCCGACGTGGGGGCGCTGCCGCCGCGCTTGCCGGGCGAGTACGCCGAGCAGCGCGTGGCGCTGTTCGTCGACACCCAGAACCTGTACTACGCCGCGCGCGACGCGCACGGGCGCAACGTCGACTACGAGCGGCTGCTGGCGCTCGCCGAGCGCGGCCGGCGGCTGAAGGCCGCCACCGCCTACGTGGTCGAGCGCGAGGGTGCGAACCACGCTTATGGCTTCGTGACGCGCCTCTCGGCGCTCGGGTACCGCGTGCGGCGGCGCGCGGTGCGCGTGCATCGCGGCGACGGCGAGGGCCGGCTGGTGCTCGAGGGCGACTGGGACATGGGCATCGCCGCCGACATCGTGCGTGCTTGGGACGGCATCGACGTGGTGGTGCTGGCCTCGGGCGACGGCGATTTCGTGCCGCTCTTGGAGCTCGCGCAGCAGCGCGGCCTGCGCATCGAGGTGCTGGCCTTCCGCGAGGCGGCGGCGCAGGCGCTGATCGACCTGGCCGACCGCTTCGTGCACCTGTCCGACGTCGCCGGCGTGTTCGTGCCCGCGAAGGACGCGTGAGGCGCCTCACTCGCCGACGTCGCCGCCCGGCATGAGCGAGAACGGCCAGCCGACGCCGGCCCAAAGCCGCTCGGCCTCGCGCAAGTAGCGCTCCCAGGCTCGCAAGAAGGCGTCGCGCTCGCGCTGATGCCCGAGTTCGGCACGCCGGTAGGCGTCCTCGAAGCGCTGCAGGCGTGTGGCGACCGCGGCCGCACTCGCGTCCGCGCGCGCCTCGACACGCACCAGTGCGAGTTCCTCGCCCTGTTCACGCAAGGCCGCGCGTCCCAACGCCAGCGCCCGCTCGGCGAAGGCCACGTCGGCCTCCGCCTCG
>SLRS01000010.1 GCA_007130855.1 Trueperaceae bacterium
CGCGCCAGCGCGACCCGGTCGCCGGGTGCGAGCGCGCCGAGTCGGCGCCAGCCGTCGACGGTGTAGCAGCGGTGCTTGGCGGTGGCGCGCAGGCGCCGGCCGGAGGCGAGGCGCAGCTCGAAGACCGGCCGGCTGCCGACCTCCCAGACCCGCTCGCTGGCGGCGCTCACGATGCGCCCGCCGCGGCCGAGCGCCAGCACCCGCGGGGTGCGCCCGACGAGCTCGCGGATCGGCACCCGGCCGCCGTCGGCGAGCAGCACCGGCGTGTCGCCCACCACGCACTCGCGCAGGTCGGAGAGCATCGGCCGCTTGTTGGGGCGCCCCTCCACCGCCCGCGAGAGCTGCGACAGCACCAGCACCGGCACGTCGAGTTCGCGCGCGAGCGCCTTGAGGCCGCGGCTGATGGTGCTGATCTCCTGCTGCCGGTTCTCGCTCTGGCTGCGGCCGGCGCCCGACATCAGCTGCAGGTAGTCGATCACGATCAGGCCGAGGTCGTGCTCGGCCATCAGCCGCCGCGCCCGCGAGCGCAGCTCCATCACCGTGAGATCGGCGTTATCGTCGATGAACACGCGTGCCTCGGACATCCGGCCGGCGGTGTCGGCGAGCCGCTGGAAGTCGCGATCGGAGAGTTGGCCCGAGCGCACCCGGCTCATGTCGACCCGCGCCTCGGAGCAGAGCATGCGGGTGACGAGCTGCACCGCCGACATCTCCAGCGAGAAGATGCCCACCGGCTGCTGCTCGCGCAGCGCCGCGTTGAGCGCGATGGTCAGTGCGAAGGCCGTCTTGCCCATCGAGGGGCGCGCGGCCAGGACGTTGAGCGAGGAGCGCTGCAGGCCCGCGGTCAGCTGATCGAGCTCCTTGAAGCCCATCCGCAGCCCCGACACCGGATCGGGGTTGGCGAACAGCTCGTTGATGTGCTGGAACGTCTCGGTGACGAGTTGCGGCATGCCCTCGAAGAACGAGCGCCGCTTGCTCGTCGCGAGCTCGAAGATCGCCGCCTCGGCCTCGTCGAGCACCTGCTCGAGCGGCGCCGACTGCTCGTAGGCGCGCTGCATGATCTGGCCGCTGGCGCCGATGAGGTCGCGCAGCACCGCCTTCTCGCGCACGATCTTGGCGTACGACTCGGCGTAGGCCGCCGTCGGCACGCCGTCGGCCAGGCCGATCAGGTAGGGGACCGAGCCGACCGTCTCGAGCTCGTTGGTCTGGCGCAGCTCCTCGGTCAGCGTCACCAGGTCCATCGGCTCGCTGCGCCGGTAGAGCCGGTCCATGGCGCGGAAGATCTTGCGGTGCCCCTCCTTGTAGAAGTGGTCGGCTTGGAGCGTCCCCTCGAGCGCCGAGAACACGTCGTTGTCGAGCAGGACGCTGCCGAGGACGCTCTGTTCGGCGTCGAGGTTGTGCGGGGGCATGCGGCTCTCCACGAGCGTCAGGCTACACCGAGTCGGCGCACGGGGTACCCCCGACCTCGGCCGCGCGCCGGCCCGGGCCGAGCGTTCGCGCGGCGCACGCGGGCGCTGCGCGCAAGTCGTACGATGGCCCGCATGGATCCCGTGGCCGCCTCCGTGATCGCACTCGCCGTCGGCTACCTCGCCGGTGGGGCACCGCTCGGTGGGCTGCTGGTGCGTCGCGCCACCGGCCTGCACCCGCGCCAGCTGAATCCGCACCTGCTCGGCGTCGAGAACGTCCTGCGGGTGGCGGGCCCGCAGGTGGCGGTCGCGAGCTTCTCGCTCGACCTGCTCAAGGCCCTGATCATCGTGGCGCTGTTCCAGGGCAACGCCTGGGCGGCGCTCGGCGTGTACGCCGGCCACCTGCACCCGTGGCCCTGGCCGCGCTGGTTCGACGCCCCCCGCGGCCGCGGCAACGGCGTGCTGCTGGGTCTGTTGGCCGGCATGGTCGCGGTCGGCGTGGCGCCCTGGTGGCTGCTGGCGCTGCCGGTGTGGATCTACGTGGCGCTCTTGGCGGGCACCCGCTACGTGGCGCTCGCCACGGCCGGCGGACTCGTCGCCCTGCCGCTGGCGGTCGCCGCCAGCGGGCAGCCGTTCGGCGCGGTAGCGGCCACCGCCATCCTGGCCGCGCTCGGCTTGTGGCGTCAGAAGGGCGCCCTGGCGCGCGTGCGCGACGGCACCGAGGCGCGCCTGGGTGAGCCGCCGCCGGTCCTCGGCCTGCGGCCCGAGGTGGTGCTGGCCGCGTTCATGGTGCATCCGATCACCCTCGACGACCTGTGGCAGCCCGCCTCCCAGCGCTGGGTCGGCGCGCTGGTGGCGCGGGGCTGGCTGCCCGAGTCGTGGCTGCGGCGCGTGCTGCTGTTGATGCGGCCGCAGGTGCAAGGCGAGATCAGCGGCATCGAGCTGCACGACGGTCGCGAACTGCGGGTGCTGCTGATCTCCGGCCCGCTGCTGCCCGACCAGATCCGCGCCTTCCCGGACGTCGCCGAGCGCATGGCCATCCAGGGGGCGCAGGTGGCGCGCGAGTTCGGCGCCGAGGCCTTCGGCCTGGGGGCCTTCTGGTCCACGGTGGGCGAGAAGGGCCTGAAGGTACAGGAGGCGGTACCGGCGATCGCCATCACCAACGGCGGCGCCTACACCGCCGCCACCGTGCGCGCGGCGGTGCCGGGCCTGTTGGTGCGCTTCTCGGCCTCCGGCGGCACGCTCGCCAACGCCTGCGCGGCGGTGGTCGGCGCCAACGGCGTGGTGGCCTTCGGGGTGGCGCGCACCATCGCCGGCGAGGTGGCCAAGCTGGTGCTCATCGGCCGCGACCGCGAGCGCCTGGCGCGCAGCGCCGCGACGCTGCAGCGCAAGCACCCGGAGCTCGAGATCGTGATCTCCACCGACGTCGCCGACGCCGCCGAGGCCGACCTGGTGTTCAGCGCCACCTCCGATCCGATGCCGGTGCTGTTCGCCGAGCACATCAAGCCCGGCGCCTGGGTGTTCGACATCGGCCGCCCCGCCGACGTCGACGAGGGCGTCCGGCAGGTGCCCGGCGTGCAGGTGATCCCGGGCGGCGTGGTGCGTCCGCCGGGCGGCATGCGCAGCGCCATCGACCTGCACTTCGGCACCGCCAAGGTGCCGGCCTGCATGGCTGAGACCATGATCATGACCGCCACGCGCTCGTTCGACCGGCGCTCGTTGGGCCCGAGTACCCGCATGGCCGACATCGCCTACTACCTCGAGGCCGGCGAGCGGCTCGGCTTCGAGATCGTGACCGAGGACGACCGGCTGCCCGCCGTGCCGGCCTGAGCCGATGCCCCGCGCCTACCGCCTGCGCGGCGCGGCCGGCGACGCCGAGGGCGCGCTCGGGGCGGCGCTCTGGGACGCCGGCTGCAGCGCGCTGGAACTCGACGGCGACGATCTGATCGCCACCTTCGACGACGCCGCCGCGAACGCCGCCGCCGCGAGCGACGCCGCCGCGAACGCCGCCGCCGC
>SLRS01000100.1 GCA_007130855.1 Trueperaceae bacterium
AGGCGGCCGGCAAGGGGGCCGGCAAGCCGGCGCAGGCGGGCACCTCGCCCGGCGCGACGGCCGTGGCCGTCAGCGAAGGCGGTGGCGGAGCGACGTCGGCAGGTCGGTCCAAGCGTCGCCGGCGCCGCGGCCGACCGGGTCGCGCCAACCGGCGCGGCGCGGCTGCCGCCGGCGGCACGCCCTCGTCACGTGACGAAGGGGGCGAGTCGTGAGCGCTCGCCGCGCGCCGCCGCTGCCGACCGACCCGATCGACGGCCTGCTCGGCGCCACCAACAACCTCAGCGGCCACGAGCTGCTGGGCGCGGTGCGCAGCTGGTTCCCGAGCGGCACCTTGGCGCTCAGCCAGGGCCAGGACGTGGCCGGGGTGCGGGTGCTGCGCGGCGTGGCGCTGATGGCGCTCGTGGGCGGCGAGGTGAAGGCGCGCCACATGCTCGGCCGCTTCGCCGGCCTGGCCGCCACCGACCTCGACCTGCACGCCGTGCCGCATGCCGCCTCGACGCTGCCGCGACTCCCTTCGGTCGCCCCGGAATGCGATCTCGACGCCGCCCGCGCCCTGCCCCGCTTCGTCAGCAGCGTGCGGCTGCTGCCTGGCGTGAGCGACGTCAAGCCCCTGCTCGCCCGGCTCGGCGAGGCCGGCTGGCACGGCGCGCTGCTCGGGCGCAGCGGGCTCGGCAGCGCCGTGGTGCTGCTGCTCGAGGGGCGCGTGGTGGCCGCGAGCGGGCACCGCAGCGGCCTCGGCCTCGAGCGCCAGGACGCCGTGCGGCTGCTCCAGCGCCTGGCGCACGACAACGAGCCCGACGCCCTGCACCTGGTGCCGCTCGAGCCCCGCAGCGCGGCCGCGGTCGCAGGCTACGCGCTCGGACGCGCCTTCGAAGGCGACGCCGAGCACCACACCGGGATCGCCAAGACGGGTGCGGGCGTCACCTTCTACCACCGCGGCGAGCCGTACCTGGTGCTCGCGGCCCGCGCGGCCGGCGACGCGGTCCCGGGCGAACCCGAGGTGCAGCGCTTCGACGCCCTCGACGAACCGAGCGCGCCGGTGGTGCCGCTGCCCGACGAGCCGCCCGGCTGGGAGGCGCAGCACTACGTGCTCACGCTGCGCGGCCGCGACGCGCTCAACCCCATGACCGAGCTGTGGATGCGTTTCCGCACGACCTACGGCGCCCCCGGACAGCGGCTGCTGGAGGTGCTCGCCAACGGCGCCACGCTCGAGACCGTCGCCGCCGCGCTCGACACGCCGCTCGACGAACTGCGGCCCTGGCTGCAGCGGCTCGAGGCGGAGGGGATGGTGCGGGTCGCGCGCTGAGGCGCTACGCCGTCAATCGTCCGGCGCCGACACGTGCTGCCAGGCCAACGGCGTGCCGGGCGCCAGATCCTCGCGGGCGCGCCTTCCGAGCACCGCGCGCAGATGGCGCGGGTGCAACCCGGCGCCGGGCCGCACGATGCGCACGTTGGCCTCGCTGAGTGGCTCGCCGGCCGCGACCGCGGCCGAGACGAAGATCGACCGGCCGCGCAATCGGGCCTCGGCGGACGACGGCGCCAGCACGTAGCGCTCCGAACCGAGCGCGTCCTCGGTGGCCCGCACCGCGTCGACCAGCGCCCGGAACTCGGCGGGCTCCATCGAGAACGCGGCGTCGGGCCCCCCGTGAGCCCGCTCGAGGATGAAGTGCTTCTCGATCAGCCGCGCGCCCAGCGCGACCGCCGCCACGGCGACGGTGTGGCCCAGGGTGTGGTCCGACAGGCCCACGGGGAGGCCGAAGCTGGTGCCGAGCGTCACCATCGAGCGCAGGTTCACCTCGGCGAAGGGCGTCGGGTAGGCGGTGGTGCACTTCAGCAGGGTGATGTCGGAGCGCTCACGGCCGAGCGTGTCGAGCGCGAGCTCGATGTCGCCGAGCGTCGCGGCGCCCGTCGAGAGGATCACCGGCGCGCCGGTCGCCGCGATGCGCTCCAGCAGCGGCACGTGCGTGATCTCGAGCGACGCGACCTTGTAGCAAGGGCAGCCGAGCTGCTCGAGGAAGTCGACGGCCTGCTCGTCGAACGGCGACGAGAAGCAGGTCATGCCCAACGCTCCGGCGAGCGCGAAGAGCTCCGCGTGCCACGCGAGCGGCAAGGCGCCACGGGTGTAGAGATCGAAGGGCCGCAGCCCTGCCCACGGCCCGCTCGTGCGCGGTCCGAAGTGCGGCCCGTCGAGATCGAGGGCGAGGGACTCCGGCCGGTAGGTCTGCAGCTTCACCCAGTCGGCGCCCGACGCCTGCATGGCGTGGAGCGTGTCCTTCGCGCGCTCCAGGTCGCCTTGGTGGTTGGCCGAGAGTTCGGCCACGAGGACGGTGCGCGCAGGCCAGCTTCGCGGCCCGCGGACGTCGCCGGGCCCACCCGTGGTGGCGGAGGGGTCGGGGCCGCCGGTGGTGACGGAGGGGCCGGGCCCACCCGTGGTGGCGGAGGGGCCGGGGCCGCCGGTGGTGACGGAGGGGTCTTCAGGATTCGACACGGTCAATCGACGCCTTCCGGAGCGGGCCCTGGGGGCTGGTCAGCGAGCGCAGCGCCTTGTGGCCGAGCCAGACCCGCAGCGCCGCGTAGAGCGCGTGCGCGACAAGTGTGCCGACCGCTACGCCCACGAGGCCGAGCGGGCCGACGAGGAGTGCGCCGACGATACCATTGACGATCAGCGCCACCGTGATGGCGCCCAGCAGCCAGTTCTGCCGGTCGAGCATGTGGAGCACGCCACCGAAGCCCTGACCCACCACGCTCACGAGCGGCACGATCATGGTCACGAGCAGCGGCGCGATGCCGGGCTCGAAGGCGGGTAGCAGTGCCCGCACGAGCGGCGGCACCGCGATCATCACCGCCAGCACCGCCGGGATCACCACCGCGAAGGCCATCGTGCGCACGCGGGCTGCGATGGCACGCAGCTCGTCGGGGTCGCGGTTGGCCGACCAGGCGAAGGCCATGCGCGGGTAGAACTGCTGGCCGATCACCCGCGGCAGCAGCCCCACCGCGCTGAGCGTCATGATCGCCAGCGAGTAGTGCCCGAGCGACTCGGTCCCCAGGAACGCCACCACGATCCAGCGGTCGACCGTGGTGTAGAACACGTGCACCACGCCGACGAGCATGATCGGGAAGCCGATCTTGATCAGCGCGCGCGCGCGGACCAGATCGAAGCGCGGTCGCAGGATCACCTCGCGACTGCGCGAAGCGAACGCCGACACCAGCGCGTAGGCGAGCACCTGGCCGGCGATGAACCCCGCGAGCCCGCCGAGCAGCGCGCCGCCGACGCCGAACAGCGGGTAGGCCACCACCATCACGAGCTGCAGGCGCGCCACCGCCATGAAGCGGGTGGTGGCCTTCAGGCTCGTCACGGCGTAGTTGTGCCCCTGGTGCGCGGCGAGCAGCACCAGCACCACCAGCAGCTCGCG
>SLRS01000158.1 GCA_007130855.1 Trueperaceae bacterium
GCCGGCCACTACCGGCAAGGCGCGCTCAGGCAAGCCCTTGTCCGTATCTGATCACCGGACGGTATCCATGGCCAGCGCGCCATCCACCACCTACCGCAAACCCGGCTTCTGGCGCCGTCTGCGCCAGGGAAACCCGAGCGAGGCGCAACTGGGCTTCATCATGCTCATCCCAGCAGCGTTGGTATTGCTGCTCGTGATGTTCTGGCCCATCGTCCAGGTGCTGTGGCAGAGTCTCCACTTCGAGCGCCTGAACCTGCCGGGGCACGGGCGACCCTTCATCGGGCTGGAGCACTACGAGCGCATGCTGTGGGGCAGCGCCATGACCTGGGGCCTCGGCCACCTCGTGGCGTGGCGCCTCTTGGGCCTCGCCGCGCTGATCGCGCTCTGGATCGCCACAAGAGCCGGGGCACTCCGACGCTCGACTGCGTGGTGGTGGACGCTCGGTATCCTGCTCGTCGCTGTCGGCCTCATGGGCTTCCACCCCGGCGATGACGGACGCTGGAACGACGCTCGCTTCTGGAACAGCTTCTCGGTCACCCTCGTGATCATCGTCGCCAGCGTCGCAGGGTCGTTCGCGGTCGGCCTGCCACTGGCACTCTTGGCCAACGTCACGTCGCGCTGGCGCTGGCTGGTCCGGGTAGCGTTGCTGATCCCTTGGGCCATGCCGCGCGTCTTGGTGGGCGTGATGTTCGCCTGGCTCTTCAACAGCACCAGCGGCGTCATCAACGATCTCCTGCGGCGGATCGGGATCGAGGGTCCCTTGTGGTTGGCGCGCTCGGATCCCGCTGTATGGGCGACGATCATCACCATCGTCTGGGCCACGTCGGCCTTCGTGGGCCTGATCTTGCTGGCGGGCTTGCAGTCGATCGACGAGAGCCTCTACGAGGCTGCCGAGGTGGATGGCGCCAGCCCACTCCAACGCTTCGCAAGCATCACCCTGCCACTGCTACGTCCCGCCATCGCGGTGGCGCTGATCTTCCGTACGCTCACCGCCATCCAGACCTTCGACATCCCCTATGCCATGACCCGCGGCGGCCCTGGGCGTACCCTCGAGACGCTCGGCATCTACATCACGAGCACCACCAACAACCTCAACCTCGGTTACGCCGCCGCTCTGTCGGTCGCCCTGTTCGCCATGAGCCTCGCCATCACCGTCCTCTACCTGCGCTGGATCTACACGGAGGACTGACATGCGCTCCCGGCGCCGCCCACTCACCCGCGCGCTCCTTGCCATCGGCACGCTGCTGCTGATCGCCAACGGCACCTTTCCCCTGTTGTGGATGATGCTTACCTCGCTCAAGGACGAGAACGAACTCATCCGCATGCCGATCACCTACGTGCCCGACGAGCCGACGCTGCGCAACTACGTGCAGGTCTTCGAGCAGCTACCCTTCGCGCGCTTCATGCTGAACTCGGCGGTCGTGTCGGTGAGCGCCACCATCGCCTGCGTGACCATCGCTGCGTTGGCCGGCTACGCCCTGGCGCGTCTGAACATGCCTTATCGGCGGGCGATCCTCACGGCGATCGTCATGACCAGCATGTTCCCCGCGCTTGTCCTGCTCGTACCCCTCTACCGCGTGTTCCTGGGGGCCGAGATCCCCGTGGTCTCCCAGGTCGTTGCGTTCTTGCATGCGCTGGGCATGACGTTCGTGCCTGCAGACGTGCAAGGGCCCAACCTGCTCAACACCTACTGGGCGTTGATCATCCCCTACGTGGCCTTGTCGCTGCCGATCGCCACGCTAATCCTGACGAGCTTCTTCCAGTTGATCCCCAAGGACCTCGAGAGCGCTGCGCTGGTGGACGGCTGCACGCGCCTGCAGACCCTGGTCAAGGTGATCGCTCCCGTCTCGGCGCCAGGCATCGTGACGGCCGGCATCATCATCTTCGTCAACTCGTGGAACGAGTTCCTGCTGGCCCTGAACTTCAACACCGCCATGACCATGCGCACGGTGCCGGTCGGGATCACCATGTACCAAGGGGAGTTCGCCTTCCCGTGGGCCGTCATCAGCGCTGCCATCACCATCGGCGTGCTACCACTGGTGGCGTTGATCCTCTTGTTCCAGCAGAAGATCATCGCCGGGCTCACCGCCGGCGGTGTGAAAGGATGACGGTCATGCCGACCATCGCTCCACTGCGCGTCGGCTTCGCCGCGGTCGTGCGCGACGCGTTCAAGGGCGACGCGATGACGCTCACGAAGCGCGCGTCGGACGCCCTCGCGCGCGACGGGTCCGCACTCGGATACGACCTCGTTGCGGCAACCGAACGCGTCACCGACGCTGACGCCGCCCTCCGGGTGGGCGCCTGGGCGGCCTCGGCAGAGCTCGACTACCTGCTCGTGCTGCAGGCCACCTTCGCGACCGGCGAGGTGTTGGCGCCGCTCCTCAGGGCCGTTCCGCAAGTCGGGTTGTGGGCCGTGCCCGAAGCCGAAGGGCTGCCCCTGCGGCGCGCCGGCATCCGACCGGAAATGCGGCCGCTCCCGCTCAATAGCCTTTGCGGGCTGAATATGACGCTCTCGCTCCTCGACCACCCGGCCGTTGGCAAGGCGGAACGCGTCAAGTGGTACTGGGGCGCCCCGGGCAGCGAGGCGTTCGGCCGCCGTTGGCGGCCGACAGTGGCGTCGCTCAGAGGTATGCGGGCACTCGCGAATGCCCGCATCCTGCAGATCGGCGGCACGGCCCCGGCCTTCTACCGCCTCGAGGAGCGACCCGCGCTCCCCGGGGTGCACGTCGATACGATCCCCTTGGCCACACTGTATACGCGCATGGAGGCCGTCACCGACCATGACGCCATGATGCGGGCGAACGCGTGGCGTGCCAGCGAGCCCCTCCGCGGCGCCAGCGAGGCGCATGTCGCGGTCGCTGCCCGTACGGAGTTGGCGTTGGCCGCGCTAGCCGACGATGGCGCCTATCAGGCATTGGCCTTGCGCTGCTGGCCCGAGTTCGCCGACGCCTGCGGCGGGATGGCCTGCGCGGCGGTCGGCGCCATGGCCGACAGACTGCTACCCACGGCGTGTGAAGGCGACGTCATGGGCGCATTGTCGATGCTGGCCCTGCAGGCCATCGCCGCCGCACCGAGCGCACTCTTGGACCTCTCGGATCTCGATGGCCGATACGACCGGCTGATGCTGTGGCATTGCGGCAATGCCCCCGCCGCCTTCTCCGGAAGGGCCGGCGCCCGCCTCACGACACACTTCAACCGCGACGGTGTCGGGGTCGTTCGCGATATGCACCTCGCGGCGGGTCCCGCCACCGGCTTCCGGCTCCTGTCTGGTGGTGCTCGCGCCGTGATCATCAGCGGCATCCTCGCCGAACCTGATGAGCCCGATGTCGACGGCGTGCGCGGCTGGCTGGGAACCTTGCGCTGGGATGGTGAGCCGCGTCGTGCCGCCGACGTCGTGGCGCAAGTGCTCGATGCCCGGCTCCCGCATCATCTGGCGCTCGTCGCAGGCGAGCACACCGAGGCAGTCCACGAGCTCGTGGTGCGTATCGGCGGAAGCGTCCTGCCGCCGGCGCGAGTGCGTGACGCCCTGGTCGCCGCTGTGGACATCGACCCCACGTGAGCAGCGGCCTGCGCAGCACGATGGTGGGAGCGGTCGGCCTCGCCTGCCTCGACCACGTCTGGCACGTCGAGCGGTTCCCTCCCGAGTCCTCTCGGACCCATGCAAGCGCATACCGCGCGCACGGCGGCGGGCCAGCGGCTACGGCGGCTGTCACGGCAGCGCGCCTGGGCGCTGAAGTGCACCTGTGGGCCTGCCTGGGCGACGATGCAGCCGGCCGCAGCCTCGCAGACGAGCTCGACGGCGAAGGCGTGCGCCTCCACGCAACGCGTGCCGGCGGGGCGCGCAGCTTCGTGAGCGCGGTCCTGGTCGACCCGCTGGGTGAGCGGCACATCTTCCCCTATCGTGGCGATGGTCTGGTCGACGACCCAGCCCCCCTCGACTGGTCCGTCGTTCCGGCGGTGCAGGCGCTGTTGACCGACGCACGCCACCCACGGCTCTCGGCACATGCGCTGGCGCTGGCGCAGCGGCACGGCGTGCCGACGGTGGGTGACTGGAGCGACCTACGTCACTGGGAGCAGACCGCCGCGATCGATCATCTGATCGTGTCCGAGGAGTGCGCCATCGCCGCGCTGGGCGAAACCGATCCGAGCACTGCCCTGGGTCGCCTCCGACAACGATGCGATCAGGTCGTCGCCGTCACCCTCGGCCCACGCGGTATCGTGTGGGACGCCGGCGAAGGCGTCAGGCGCAGTTCGGCGGCACGCGTCCAGGTAGTCGACAGCACGGGCGCGGGAGACGCCTTTCACGGGGCATACGCGTTCGCCATCGCGAGCGGCCGCAGCGTGCGCGCCGCGATGCGCTTGGCTAGCGCCGTCGGCGGCCTGGCCTGTACCGGACCGGGCCGTCGAGCCCTCCCCGACCTGGCGGCGGCCGAGCGGCTCGCCGCCACCTTGCCCGACGAGGAGCACGCATGACCGAGGCCACCAGCGCGACCATTCCCTCTATGGCCAGCATGCCAGCCGGGACGTTGCGTGCGTTCATGACGCTCGCAGACGACAGTGGTCGATTCGGCATGATCGCCGTCGACCAACGACCACCGATCTTCGCTGCGCTCGCCCGCCATGGCAACCGTCGACCAGAGGACGTCGAGTACGAAGAGGTGGCGGCCGTAAAGGGCGTCTTGTTGGAGGTCCTCGCGCCCGACGCAAGCGCGGTCCTGCTCGATCCTATCTGGGCGCATCCACACCATCTCCGCAAGGTTCCTGGTCACGTCGGGGTGCTCTCGACCCTCGAGGACCACGACTTCACGCTCGCGGATGGGGAGCGGCGCTCTCACGCGATACCTGGCTGGTCGGTGGCCAAGATCAAGCGCTCCGGTGCGCAGGGGGTGAAGGTCCTGGCATGGTATCGGCCCGACGTGTCGACCGCCACCCGCGATCACCAGGACGCCTTCGTCGCCGAGGTCGGCCGCGAGTGCCGCGAGCACGAGCTTCCCTTCGTGCTGGAGCTCCTCACCTACCCGTTGCCCGGTGAGGACCCTAACGGCAGTGACTACGCCCGAGCGAAGCCGCAGCGGGTGCTCGATTCGGTGAGGCACTTCGGTGACTCGCACTTCGGCGTCGACCTGTTCAAGCTCGAGTTCCCCGCTGAGCTCAAGGCGGCCGAAGAGTTCGCTGCCGGCGCCTTCGACGGCCGGTGCCGCGAGGCGGTGTACGCCCTCGACGAGGTGCGCGCCAGCCTGGCCGAACTCGACGAAGCCTCGCCCGTGCCGTGGGTCTTACTCTCGGCGGGCGTTGGCCCGCATGAGTTCGCGTTCAACCTCGAGCTCGCCTGTCTCGCCGGCGCCAGTGGCTTCCTGGCCGGACGCGCGGTCTGGTACGACGCGCTCGAGGCGTACCCAGACCTGGACGCGATCCGCGAGCGCTTGCGAAGCGTCAGCCTGCCTTACCTACGATCCCTCCGCGCGCTCGCTCAGCGTGGCCGACCCTGGACCGCCCACCGGCGATACGAGGGTGCCATTGCGATCGAAGGTGCCGGTCCCAGCTGGTACGCGGAGTACGGGGCATGAGCGCCGACGTCGATCAACTCGCCGCACCGATGCGACGGAGCAGCGACGGCCAGCCACCGCCGGATGCCGTGGAGGGGCCGCAGCTCGTCGTCGCCGTCATCGGGGCAGGTGACATGGGCGCGCGGCACGCGCAGCACTGGCGCTCGCTGGGCGCTCGGGTCGCGGCCGTGGTCGACCCGGACTTCGAGCGCGCCAAGGCGACCGCCGCGCGCGTCGGCGCTCGTGCCGACACCGACGCCAGCGGCGCGCTCGCCGATCCGAGCGTGCACGTCGTCTCGGTGTGTACCCCGACCTACCTGCACGCCGGCTTCACGGTGGCGGCGCTGGACGCGGGGAAGCACGTGCTGTGCGAGAAGCCGGCGGCCTTGACGCTGACCGACGCCAGAGCGATGGAGAGCGCCGCACAGCGCTCCGGCAAGGAGTTGCGCATCGGTTTCATGCGGCGGTTCGACCCTGCCTACCAGCCGCTGATGGAGTACACCGGGCGCGCAGGCCGCCCACTGTTGGCTCAGGCCACAATCACCGCCGGCGTGCGACCGAAACGGTTGATGCACGACGCACTGGTCAATGGTGGACCGATTATCGACATGTGCTGCCACGTGTTCAACCTGTGGGACCGCATGTTCGCGGGCGAGCCGGTGGCGGTCAGTGCCCGTGGATACACCTTCTCGCACGACAAGCCCGAGGTCGCCGGCATCGCGCAGCGGGCGCTGGACAGCGCGCTCATCACGCTGGAGTACGCCGACGGCTCGGTGGGCCAGATCCAGGTGTCGTGGGGGCTTCCGGCGGGGATCGAACCCGTGGAGCGCCACAACTACGTGGGGCCGGCGGGATTGGTAACGGTCGACTGGAACCAGCACCTCGCGCTCCGTGACGCCAGCGGCGTGACCCGTTGGCGCAGCCGGGGGGTCGACCCCTGGCGGGCACAGATCGAGCAGTTCAACCGTGAGATCCGCGAGGGCGCGCCGCGCGAGGTCGCCGGCATCGCGGCGGGGACCGCGGCGCTCCGCGTGTCGCTCGCGGTGCTCGAGGCCATTCGCACGCAGCGCGTGGTCGCGCCTGCCGAGGTCGCCGACGTGGAGGCGATCCAGCCATGAACAGCGGCGAGCCGGCAGGGCCCGGACCGTTGCGCATCCGTGGCGACGCCGCCGAACTGGAGACGAAGCGAGCGCGCTTGATCGCGCGCAGCGAGGCACGGGGTGCGGGGGCGATGGTGGTCCGACGAGCCGACACGCTCGCTTGGCTGCTTGGCGGTGCGGACGTGCTGGTCAGCCGTCAGGCCGGACCCGTTGTCGAGGCCGTCGTGCATGCGACCGGTGTCGAGATCGTGACGAATCGGATCGAGTCCGAGCGGCTGCGGAAGGAGGAGCTGCCCGACGGCTGTAACCTCCATGCCGTACCCTGGGAAGAGCCTGGCGCGCTTCGCATACGCAGCCATGCAATCGCGCGCGCCGCGAGCCCGAGCGGCGACATCGTCGACGACGGCGAAGTCGACGTCACCGACGCCCGCTGGCCGCTTCTAGACGTCGAGGTCGAGCGGCTGCGAGCCGCCGGCCGCGTCACCGCGACGACACTCACCGACGTCATCGCCGGGCTCGAGCCGGACCTGAGTGAGCATGCCGCCGCCGGGCGCGCGATCGGCGCCCTGCGCTCACGAGGGCTGCACGTACCGGTGGTGCTGGTCGCGGGAGCCTCGCGGTTCGGCAGCGTGCGGCATCCGGTCCCGACCCATGCGCCGCTGGGGGCTGCGGCCTTGGTCGTCGTCTGCAGCGAGGCGCGCGGCCTCGTCAACTCGACCTCGCGGATCGTGCAGTTCGGTGTCCAACCTGGCCCGATCGCGGAACGTCTGGCGCAGGTGCTGCAAGTAGAGTCCGCGATGCTGACGGCGACACGGCCCGACGCCAGACTCGAGGATGTGTTGGGCGCCGCCCGGACGGCATACACCGCCGTCGGGCACCCCGAGGCCTGGCGCGACCATCACCAGGGCGGGCCGATCGGATACCGACCGCGCGAGTGGTTGGTGACCCCCGGCGACCAGCGCCCCCTGCTCCGCGGCGCCGCCTACGCGTGGAACCCGTCGCTGCCGTGGGCGAAGGCCGAGGATACCTTCTTCCTGAGCGAGTCCGGCCTGGAGAACGTCACTTGGGACGATCGTTGGCCGAGCCTCATGATCGACGGTCGCGCCCGCGCCGACGTGTTGAGGCTGTGAGCCCCACCGTCGTCGAGCGCGCCGCCGGCGACACGTGGCCCCTGGGCATCGCACTCGTTGGCGCAGGCCGTTGGGCCGACATGCACCGACGTTCCCTCACTCGCGGTGGCGCCAGACTCATCGCCGTGGCCACGGGCAGCCAGGCCTCGAGCGACCGGGTGCAGGCCGAGTGGGGTGTCCCAGCGACACCGGACCTCGGCCAGGTGCTCGCGATCCCCGCGGTGGAAGCGGTCATCATCGCCAGCCCCAATGACCTGCACGCACCCCAAGCCATGGCCGCACTCGCGGCTGGAAAACACGTCCTGGTCGAGAAGCCCATGGCGATCGACGTCGCCTCGGCCCGTAGGGTCGTGGCTGCGGCCGCGGCGAGCGCAGGTGTGGTCGCGGTCGGCCTCGAGATGCGGACGTTCCAGCTCTTCGAACGAGTGAAGACGCTGCTGCTCGATGAGACACTGGGAAGGCCCATCCACCTGGCGCTGGATCTGTTCCGTCGCCCCTACCGGGCCGGCTCGGGCGGTTGGAAGCAGGATCCGGCGCGGCTCGGCCCGGTGGTGCTCGAAGAGGCGATCCATTACCTCGACCTCGCCCGCTGGTACCTGGGCGACATGGTCTCGCTGGAATCGTGGGCGCGATCGCGTCCCGGCCGAGAACGGTTTCGCGAGCAACTCGACGTGCGGATCGAGAGCGAAGCGGGGGCGATCGGACTCGTGACGCGCAGCATCGCTGCCGGCGGTCATACGGTCGACCTACGGTTGGTGGGTGAGCGAGCCGCTGCCCGGGCGCTGTGGCGCGGTCGCATGGATGCCGACCCTCGGCCTAGCGTGCGGCTGGAGCTCCACGACAGACACGGCAGCCGGCTACTCCCGATCAGCGCCGCCACCGGCCACGCCTTCGATCTGTGGCGTCAGACGGCGGCGTTCGTGCGGGCGGCGCGCACGGGAACAGACGCTCCTGCAACGGCTGATGACGGCCTGAAATCGGTTGCACTCAGCCTGGCCGTCGAGCGCTCGCTGGCGACCGGAGCGCCCGTCGATCCGCGAACACTCGCCTGATTCGCCGCGCTGCCCGCTTGCCTCAGCGCGGCGCCGGCGTGCGTGAGCGCTCACCTCGCAAGACGCGCAAGACTTCCTCCACCGCATGGGCGGATGCGCGCGCATTGGCCTGGTGCGTCACCCCAGCGACGTGCGGCGTGAGGATCAGGTTCGGGCACCCGGCCAACGGGTCGGGCGAGGCCGGTGGCTCGCCGCGCCGGACGTCGAGTGCCGCACCGCCGAGCTGCCCGGAGCGAAGGGCCTCCGCGATGGCCTCTTCGTCGACCAGCTCTCCCCGCGCGGTATTGACCAAGACAGCTCCGCGCGGCATCTGCGCGAGCGCAGCGGCGTCGATCAGGTCGCGGGTGGTCGGCAGCAGCGGCACGTGCAACGTCAGCGCGTCGGCACGTCCGAGCAACTCCTCGAGGGTGACGAGTTCGATGGCGTACTCCTGCACCGCCTGGGTGCTCTGGTGGACGAACGGATCGACGGCAAGAAGCTGCATGCGGAGTGCCAGCGCACGACGCGCGACACGTGCCCCGATATCACCGAGCCCCACGATGCCCAGAGTCGAACCGGCCACCTCGCTCCCCATGAAGGCCTGCCGCTGCCAACCGCCTCCCCTGACGTGGCTGGTCGCGGCCTCGAAACGCCGGCGGAGCGCGATGACCGCGCCGATGACGTACTCGGCGACGCTGGTGGCGTTGGTCCCCGGAGCCCACGACACGATCACGTCGCGTTCTTCGGCTGCCGCGACGTCGATCCGTTCGAGCCCGACGCCGACACGGCCGATGACGCGCAGGCGCGGCGCGGCGTCCAACAACTCGCTGTCGACATGGGTCAGATTACGCACCAGGAGTGCCTCGGCATCGACCAGTGCCGCCAGCAATCGCGGTCTATCGGCATGCAAGTCGGGGTCGACAACGACCTCATGCCGCTCACGCAACCGCTCGAGGGCGGCACCGTCGACCCATTCCGAAACCACGACTCGAGCCACGGCGATCCTCCTGACGCGATGCTACCGCGAGCGCGTGCCCGTCACGCGCCGTTGCCGCCTCGACGTCGCGGGCGTAGGCTGTAGAGCGTGTCGCGTCCAGCGGTAGCGTGCCGGTCAGCCGCTGGGCCCCTCGGAGGGTGTGCTATGTACATCGGCTTGCTCCATCTCCATAACGCCGCGCGCTGGCTCGTCCTGATAGCCGCCGTCCTCGCCATCGGCTTCGCCATCGCTGGCCTGGTGCGCGGCGCGCCGTGGGGACGCGGTGCCAAACTCTCAGGACTGGCCTACATGGTCTCCATGGACCTACAGCTGGTCATCGGCCTGCTGCTCTACGTCGTGAGCCCACTCGTACGCTCGGCCTTCGCCAACGTGGCGGCGGCGATGGCTGACCAGCAGTTCCGCTTCTTCCTCGTCGAGCACCTGTTACTGATGGTGGGCGCCGTCGTCCTGGTGCATGTTGGCTACGCCCTCGGCAAGCGCGCCACGGTGGCTCGGACCGCCTATGTGCGCTCACTCGTCTTCTACGTTCTGGGGTTCGCCGTAACGTTGTTGGCGATTCCTTGGTGGCGCCCCCTTTTCCCCGGTCTCTGAGCCACGGTCAGGTCGCGCTGTCGAGCGCAGCAAAGGTTGGACCCCGTGTGGGAGGCACGGGGTCCGGGTTCGGAAGAGAGTGGGAGGCCTTGGGAGGAGACCTCATCGATCCACGTATCGATACTACGCGGAGACTCTGACGGGATTCTTACGAGGGCAGATTCGGCACCGGCGAGAGCGCCGCGGTCGCCGTGCCCCGTGCAGCGGGCGGCTCATTCCTGTAGCCTAGGCGAATTCCGCTCGAGCGCACCGCGTCGGCACAGCCGACGATCCGATCGACCCGGAGGTTGTGTATGCAGCGACACGTGCGTTGGCTCCTGAGCGCCGTCCTCACCTTCGGCTGGGCCGGCTGTGCCCTCGCACAGCAGGAAGGCCCGACGCCTGGGGGCAGCCTCGTGGTAGCGATCAGCGCCGATCCGCCCGGCTGGGATCCAACCCTCAGCACCTCGCAGGAGATCCCGCGAGTAACGTACGGCAACGTGTTCGAGGGCCTCGTGCGCTTCGATCGCCACGGCACGATCGTGCCAGCCCTGGCAACCGCATGGACGGTCTCGGACGACGGCTTGGTGTGGACCTTCACGCTACGCGACGACGTGCGGTTCCATGACGGGAGCCCACTCACCGTCGCCGACGTGATGGCCAAGTTCGAGCGGGCCCGCGACCCGGACAGCGGTCACGTCAACCAGCAGTACTACGAGGCCATCGCGTCGGTCGAGTCCCCTGACCCGAGCATCGTGACCTTCTCGCTCACCCGGCCCAACCGCAGCTTGCTGTACAACCTGGCGCGTCCCGACTCGATCATCTACCCCGCTGCTAGTGCAGCAACGCAGCGGAGCCAACCGATCGGCACGGGCCCGTTCCGCTTCGCTCGATACGTCGAGGGCAGCGAGGTTCGGCTCGAGCGCTTCGAGGACTACTGGAATCCCGAGCTCCCACACCTGGAAACCGTCACGTTCCGCATCATCAGTGACCCCAACACCCGCTTGGCAGCACTCCAGGCCGGCGACATCGACCTGATCGGCGCCGCCGTTCCGCCGGAGCACGTCGGGGTGATCGACGCAACCCCCGGGCTCGAAACGCATGCTGGCACTGCTACGACCGAGATCACGGTCGCCATGAACAATGCCCGACCCCCATTCGACGATCCGCGCGTTCGGCAGGCGATCACCCATGCCATCGACAAGGAAGCGATCGTTCGCGGGGCGTTCTTCGGGCAGGGCACTGTTATCGGAACCCACATGACGCCGGCCGAGCCGTACTACCTCGACCTGACGGACTTGTACGCGTTCGATCCGGAGCGAGCCCGCGCGCTCTTGGCCGAGGCCGGATACGCCGATGGCCTCAGCGTCACGTTCGAGCTCCCGGAGCCTTATCCATTCGAACGCCGCACCGGCGAGGTCATCGCGCAGCAGTTGCGCGAGGTGGGCATCACCGTGAACCTCGCTGTCGTCGAGTGGGGCACCTGGATCCAGCGGATCTTCCTAGGCGCCGATTACGACATGACGATCATCGGCCACGCCGAGCCACGCGACATCAACATCTACGCGAATCCCGACTACTACTTCCGGTACGACAACCCTCGCATCGCCGAACTCTTGGCCGAGGCGGAGGCGGCCCGGAGCGCCGAGACCGAGCTCGAGGCCTACCAGGAGATTGCACGGATCATCGCCGAGGATGCAGTCAACGTGTGGGTCTTCAGCCCTGCCAACACCGTGGCCGTGCGCGAAGGGTTGCGCGGTTTCTGGATCGACCAGCCCACGCCGGCCATCGATGTGACCGAGGTCTTCTGGGCGCCCTGAGCGCCCGACTTGCTGGCGCCGGGCGTCAGCGGAGTACCACCGCACCATGACCGCCTTCGTCGTCAGGCGCCTGATCACGGCACTCGTCAGCATCGTGCTCGCGAGCGCAGTCGTGTTCGCAGCGGTGCTGGCGGTACCCGGTGACCCGGCCGCCATCATCCTCGGAGTCACGGCTTCTCCGGAAGCCCTCAGCGCCCTGCGCACGCAACTGGGCCTGGACGTGCCGCCTGTGGAACGCTACGGCCGCTGGCTCGCACGTCTCGTGCGGGGCGACCTGGGGACCTCGCTGCAGTTCCAGCGGCCGGTGGCGGACCTGGTAAGAGACCGGCTCATGTTGTCGGTGGCCCTCGCACTCGGGGCAGCGCTGGTGGCGACCTCGTTGGCGATCCCGCTTGGCGTGCTGGCAGCCGTACGCCGCGGCACCTGGCTCGACCCGCTGACCGTGCTCGCCTCGCAGCTGGGGGCAGCGGTCCCCTCGTTCTGGCTGGGCCTCCTCCTGATCATCCTCTTCGCCGTGGAGTTGCGGTGGCTCCCGGCGGGCGGTTTCCCGGGCTGGGAGGCTGGGCCCGTGGCCGCGTTTCGGGCGCTTCTGCTGCCGGTCCTGGCGCTCGGGTTGGGGCAGGCCGCCGTGATGACGCGGATGACGCGCGCGGTGCTCCTGGACGTGCTACGTCAGGATTACGTGCGCACGGCACGTGCCAAGGGGCTGGGATCGACCAGCGTGATCGGCAAGCACGCCTTGCGTAACGCGATGGTCACCCTCGTAACGATGCTGGGCCTGTCACTCACGAACGTGTTCATCGGCTCCATCGTGATCGAGCAAGTGTTCGCGCTGCCGGGCCTGGGGCGACTTGCGCTCTCGGCCATCGGCAACCGAGACTTTCCACTCGTACAGGGCGTGGTGTTGCTCTACGCCGGCACGATCGTGTTCGTCAGCTTCGTTGTCGACGTCTCCTACGGCTGGCTCGACCCGCGCATCCGGTACGCATGAGACGGCGGCCGCCCCTCAGCCTGGTGATGGGCTCGACGCTCGTGGGCCTGGTCGCGGCAGCGGCAGCGCTTTCATTGGTATGGCTCCCCGTCGACCCGAATCGAATGGACTTCGGTGCCCAGTTCTCGCCACCCGGCGTTGAGCACTGGCTGGGCACCGATCACTTCGGTCGCGACCTGTTCTCGCGCGTCTTGGTGGGGGCTCGCTCGGCACTCCTCGTCGGCTTCGTGGCCGTCGGCATCTCGCTCTCGCTCGGTTGTGTACTCGGCGCGCTCGCCGGCTGGCGCGGTGGCGCCGCTGATGAGCTGATCATGCGACTCGTCGACGTGCTCTACGCCTTTCCGGCGATCCTCATGGCGCTCCTCCTGGCTGCCGTATACCAACCCGGAACCGTCACGGCCATGGCCGCGATCGGGCTGGCCACGGTACCGGTGTTCGCCCGGCTGATGCGGGCATCGGTGCTGACGCTGCGTGGCCGCGACTACGTGGAGGCGGGGCGGGCGCTCGGGGCCAGTGAACCGCGGCTATTGTGGGCCCACGTGCTCCCTGGTGCCGCGTCGCCGATCGTCGTCCAGGCGTCGTTGTCCCTCGCGATCGCCGTCCTCGCCGAGGCGGCCCTGTCGTTCCTCGGCCTCGGCACGCCGCCGGACGTGCCTTCGTGGGGGAACATGTTGCGCGAGGCCCAGGGGTTCATGGCCCTCTCGCCTTTTCCCGCCCTCGTCCCTGGGCTGGCCATCATCCTCACCGTGCTGGGATGGAGCCTGCTCGGCGACGGTCTGCGCGACCATCTCGATCCGACCACCCGTCGTTGACGGCACCACCGGCTGGTGCAGCCACACTCCGTATGATCACCCCATGGCCGAATGCCCCACGTTCGACGGCTGGGATGCGGTCCCTCCCGGCCTGCGCCCCGCGAATGATCTGCGTTTTGCCGGGCTCGAGCCCCGCGGCGAACCGGTGGCATACCTGCGGCACGAAGGCCGTACCATCGAGTTGTTTCGCACCGTCGACGCCGTTCCACGCCAGCGCCAGCCCACCAAGCCCGTCGGACGAGGCAGCCACGATCCCAGCAGCGGCCCGTTGCCCATCGGCACGGCAGGGTCGACCGGTGGACGGGCCAGCCGGCGCGCCGTCGTGGCGCTCCCCGAAGCGCCGTCGACGTCGCGGCGCGCCGCCGGACGCCTCGGGGCACCGCCCGACATGGAAGCCGCGCGCGAGTGGATCCGAGCGCTGCTCCTGTCCGATTTCGTGATGCTCGACACCGAGACGACCGGATTGGGCTACCGCGACGAGGTGATCGAGATCGGTATCATCGCGCCAGACGGGGAGACCTTGCTCGAGACACTGGTCCGGCCAAAGGCCGGTGTGGTCCCCCCGGCCGCGACCCGCGTGCACGGGCTCACCATGGCCGATCTCGCCAAGGCACCGACGTGGGACGAGGTTCATGACACGGTGCTCCGACTGGTCGCGGGCCGTCGGGTGTTGGCCTGGAACGCACCGTTCGACGAGCGCATGGTGCGTCAGTCGGCCACACTATGGGGCCGCCGCGAGAGGATCCGCGGCTTCGAGTGCGCCATGCAGGCATACGCGCGCGCCTGCGGGTTACGCTTCAACCGCGCCAAGCTGGCGCGCGCCGCCGCCGAGATGGACGTCCTGGATCCCATCGGCCAGCGCCATCGCAGCTGCGACGACGCGCGCCTCAGCCTCAAGGTCCTGATGCGGGCGGCTACTCGGGGCCGCTAGCCGTCTGCGGCGTTCACCCGCAGCACGCGCTCGATCTCGGCGCCATCGCCGGCTCGGTTCACGTTGAGACGTGCGTTCGCGGGCATGGCCGCCGGCTCAGCGACGACAAGGCGAGCATCGCGATGGAGCGCGTCGAGCCAGCTGTGGAGCGCGATCCGCGCTCTGCGGTCGGCACTGACGGCAGATCGGCAGCCAGCGCCGCGACCCAGCCGTCGCAGTGGCGCGCCGCCCTGGCCGGCGCGCACGAGGCGGGGGCGGAGGCCTTAGGTCACGATGCCGACCTCGGGATCGCGCTCGGGTCGATCGACTGGCGCGATGCAGACTCGGTGGCCGTCACCGCCGTCGCCAGCCTCCTACCTGCCATACGCCGGGGGGCCGCCGATCGGATCGTGTTCGGCAACTACTGGCGCACGCGACCTGCACGGCGCCGCCGCGATGGCGCGCATCGACCCACGCTTCGCCGAGCTTGGCAGCGGTATCGGGTGGCACGGACGTGAGGCTCGCCCTTGCGAGCACGCGCTCAGGGACGCACGACCGTCAACGGTGCCGCTGGTCGGACACCCCGAGGCACCGGCTGGGCGCCGCCGTCACTCCCTGCGCCACGCACACGAATGGGCGTTGACGTAGCGAGAAGGCGGGACATGCGTCTAGCCCTCGGTACTGCACTCCGTGTAGGATAGGAATCGTCACAAACGGGCTCCCTGTTGTCCCGCCATAGGCGCTGCCCCTAGCCTGGACGCGCTCCTCGGTCTTCCCTCCGAGGCCGCGGCAGCCTACCGCGAGGGAGGTTTCGGGAGATACATCATTGGCAAGCGGCTTTACCGGTGACCAAGCGCGATCAACGCCTGTCACCGTCTCGAAAGGAGTTCTGTATGCCGAGGTTCACGTCATCCTTTGCCCGCGCGCTACGCACCTCGCTCTTGGCGTCACTGTTAGCGCTCTTCGCCATCGCCCACGCCCAGCCCACCGAGATCCAGATGTGGTACGCGCTCACGGGAGCACTCGGTGAGCACACCCTGGAGCAGGTCGAGGACTTCAACGCCTCGCAGGACCAGTACCGGGTGGTCGCCGACTTCTCCGGTACCTACGATGAGACGATGGTCGCTGCCATCGCCGCCTTCCGCGCTGGCACCGCGCCGCACATCGTCCAGATGTTCGAGGTCGGCACGGCCACCATGATGTACGCGGAGGGCGCCATCAAGCCAGTCCACGAGCTCTTCGCGGAGACAGGCGTACCGTTCGACCCCGACGTCTTCTTGCCCGCGGTCAGGGGCTACTACAGCCTGCCCGATGGCCGCATGATGTCGATGCCGTTCAACAGCTCCACAGCCGTGATGTGGGTCAACGACGACGCTCTCGAGGCAGCCGGCATCGACCCGGCGACGGTGTCGCTGGAGACCTGGGAAGAGGTGCGCGAGGTCGCGCGGCAAGTGGTCGACGAGGGCGGAGCGGACTGCGGCTTCTCGATGGCATGGCCCACCTGGACCCAGTTCGAGCAGTTCAGCGCCGTGCATGACATCCCGCTCGCATCATTGTCGAACGGCCTCGAGGGGCTCGGCGCCGAGATGCTGATCGACAGTGACCTGCACGTCCAACACGTCCAGAACCTGATCGACATGTCGGCCGAAGGCTCGTTCATGTACGGCGGCCGCGGCAACGCCGGCGACACGCTCTTCGTCTCGGGCGAGTGTGCCATCGTGCAGGGCTCCTCGGCCCTCATCGCCCGCGTGAACCGCGAGGCGGAGTTCGACTGGACCATGCACATGCTCCCGTACTACGAAGGCACCCCGAACGCGCCGCTGAACTCGATCATCGGCGGGGCGAGCTTCTGGATCATGCAGGGTCCCGACCGCTCGGACGAGGAGTGGCAAGGCGTCGCCGAGTTCTTCGCCTTCCTCACCACCGTCGAACAGGCCCAGAAGTGGCACGTCGACACCGGCTACCTGCCGATCCGCTTCGGGATCTACGAAGAGCTCGAAGTCGAAGGCTTCTACGACGAGAACCCAGGCCTCGACATCCCTTACCTCCAACTCACCCGTGGAGAAGCGACCGACAACTCGCGGGGCCTGAGGCTCGGCAACATGCCTCAGATCCGCGCCATCATCGAAGAGGAGTTCGAGATCGCCTTGGAGGGCCAGCAGTCGGCCGAGCAGGCAATGAACAACGCCGTCGAACGCAGCAACGTCGTGTTGCGAGCCTTCGAGCGGGCGAACCGCTAGCCATCACGCCACAGGGGGCGCCGGGTCGACCCGGCGCCCCCGAATCCTAGCGTCCCGCATCGACCAGGACGCGCCCGTGGTTCGCGAAGGGGATCCATGCGACGGCGCACTCTCTTCCGCAACAAACTGCTCCCCTTCCTCTTGCTCGCGCCCCAGCTGGCCATCACCATCGCCTTCTTCTTCTGGCCCGCCGGTCAAGCGATCTACCAGTCCCTGTTGATCGAGGACCCGTTCGGGCTACGGACCGAGTTCGTATGGCTCGAGAACTTCCAGATCGTCCTCTCGAACCCGCTCTACCTGGAGGCGGTACGCGTCACCGTCATCTTCTCGACCGCCGTGACGCTGCTCGCCATGGCGCCCGCGCTGCTGCTCGCGGTGATGGCCGATCAGGTCATCCGCGGTGCCACCGGCTATCGCACGTTGATCGTCTGGCCGTACGCCATCGCGCCGGCGGTCGCCGCCGTGCTGTGGCTCTTCATCTTCCACCCGAATATCGGGACGATCGGCCAAGGCCTGCGTGCCATGGGTTTCGCTTGGGACTACCGGCTGCACGGTGATCAGGCCCTGGTGCTCACCATCTTCGTTTCGGCCTGGAAACAGGTCAGCTACAACTTCCTGTTCTTCCTCGCGGGCTTGCAGTCGATCCCCAAGACGATCATCGAGGCGGCCGCCATCGACGGCGCGTCGCCCATGCGGCGTTTCTGGCAGGTGATCTTCCCGCTGCTCTCGCCAACCACCTTCTTCCTGCTCGTCGTCAACATCATCTACTCCTTCTTCGACACCTTCGGCGTGATCCATGCCATCACCCAAGGCGGTCCCGGCCGCGCCACCACCACACTGATGTACCGGCTCTACCGCGACGGCTGGGTCAACCTCGACCTCGGCGGCTCGTCCGCCCAATCGGTGATCTTGATGGCGGCCGTGATCGGGCTCACCGTGATCCAGTTCCGTTACATCGAACGGCGGGTGCATTACTGATGACACTCGGTCAGAACCGCTGGCTGCCACACCTGATCCTGCTCGTGGGCGTGGTCATCTTCGTCTTCCCGATCTACTTGACGTTCATCGGCTCGACCCACACGGCACCGACCATCGCCCGCGGCGACATGCCACTCACGCCGGGCCCCGAGATCGTGGACAACTACCGGCAGGCGCTGTACAGCGGCGTGGGCGAACGAGTACGCGGGACGCCGGCCGTCATGCTGCTCCGCAACAGCATGTACATGGCCCTCGCGATCGTGTTCGGCAAGATCGCGATATCGCTGCTGTCGGCATTCGCGGTCGTGTTCTTCGAGTTCCCCGGCCGGATGTTCTTCTTTTGGATGATCTTCATCACACTGATGCTGCCGGTCGAGGTTCGGATGATCCCCACCTATGCGGTGGTGGCCAACCTCGGCATGGTGGACACGTTTGCCGGCCTGACGATCCCACTGATCGCCTCGGCGACCGCCACCTTGCTGTTCCGCCAGTTCTTCCTCACGATCCCGGACGAGCTCGTCGATGCCGCACAAATAGATGGAGCCGGCGCAATGCGCTTCTTCTGGAGCGTGCTGCTGCCGCTGTCACGCACCAACATCGCGGCGCTGTTCGTGATCATGTTCATCTACGGCTGGAACCAATACTTGTGGCCACTCATCGTCACCACCAGCCGCGGGCGCGAGACGATCGTAATCGGCATCGTCAGGATGATTGGCAGCGGCGAGTCGGCGACCGACTGGAACATGATTATGGCCGTCGCCATGCTGGCGTTGGTACCACCAGTGCTCATCATCATCCTCATGCAGCGCTGGTTCGTGAAAGGGCTGGTCGACCCCGAGAAGTGACGTCCTGCGCCTTGTACCCGAAGATTCAACGTCGTACCAACGCGCGTCGCTGCCTCGGCGCTCTCGGCCGCCGGTCACCGAGGGCAACGGCCACCGATCGCCTCGCGAACCCAGCAGCTGACACGCTGAACGATGGCGCCTTGGCCGGCCGTGCGGTACGGCGTCAACAGATCCTGGGAAGCTGCTCCTCGATCGGCATCTCCAGTACGCGCCGGCTCCCATAGGCCGTCTCGACGAGGGCCACGCCCTCGGGCTTCCGCACGATGTCGCCGATGATGGCGGCCTCGCGCCCGAGCGGATGGGCCTTCATGGCGCCGAGTGCGGCGTCGGCCTCTTCAGGGGCCACGATCAACATCACCTTGCCCTCGTTTGCCGCGAGCATCGGGTCGATGCCGAGCATCTCGCTGTACTGCTCCACCAGCTCGTGTATGGGCACCGCGACGTCGAAGACCCGCAGCCCGAAGGCCTGGCGCTGCACGACCTCGTTAGCGACGGCTGCGAGGCCGCCGCGGGTGACATCGCGCATGAAACGGACATTCGGTGCCGCGAGACGTACGGCCTCGATCAGGCCGTTGAGCGGCGCCACGTCGGACTCGAGCTCGACCGCCAGGTCGAGCCCCTCGCGCCGAGACATCACCGCGATACCGTGATCGCCGAGGGTCCCGTTCACCAGCACCTTGTCACCAGGACGAACGTGGCCGACACCTATATGGACGTCGTCTGCAAGGAAGCCGATGCCCGTGGTGGTGATGAAGATACCGTCACCGTGCCCGCGCTCGAGCACCTTGGTGTCGCCCGCGACGATCTCGACGCCGGCCTCGTCGGCGGTGGCCTTCATCGAACGAACCACTCGCTCGAGCTCCGCCATATCGAAGCCCTCCTCGAGCAGGAAGGCCGCGCTCATGTACTTCGGGCTTGCGCCCATGACGGCGAGGTCATTCACGGTCCCGGCGACCGCTAGGCGGCCGATGTCACCCCCCGGGAAGAAGGCCGGCTTCACCGTGTGCGAGTCGGTCGCAAATGCCAGCCTGCCGCCCGGGTTCACCAGGACCGCGGCATCGGTGAGCTCCTTGATGGCTCCGTCGTTGAACGTGGCCACGAACAGCTCCTCGATCAACTCGAGTGTCAGCTTGCCGCCCGAGCCGTGGCTCAGGCGGACGGTGTCGTAGCGTGAGGACGCGCGGGGGCGCTCCTCCGGGGGGGCCTCGCTAGACGGTTTCGACACGGAGCTGCTCCTTGTGCATGCCATAGGTGTACCAGGCGCGACACGTCCCCTCGTGACTCACCATGCACGGTCCATAGGGGCTATCAGGCGTACAGCGCCGGCCGAACACGCGGCACTCGTCTGGGCGGATCTGCCCGAGCGTCACCTCGGCGCAGCGGCAACCCTCGGGATGCTCAGCGCCGCGCAGCACTACCGGATCGAGTTGTCCTGAGAAGCGGCGGGCGGCGCTGGCGTACCAATGGGGCTCGCGCAGCTTGTAGCCTGACGCCGCGATCTCGGCGATGCCGCGCCAACGGATCGGCGCGAGCTCGAAAACCTCGTGGAGCTCCCGCTTGGCCCGTTCATTGCCGTCGTACTTGACGAGCCGCCCGTAAGGATTGGCGACGACGGGGGCGCCGTCTCGGATCTGCTGTAGGAGCGAGGCGATGGAGGCGAGCACGTCGACGGGCTCGAAGCCACCGGAGGCGCAGGCGATACCGCGCGCCGGGAGGTCCTCGTAGACGCGCAAGCCGGTGATGGTGACGGCGTGCCCGGGCAGGATGAAGCCTTCGACATCGAAGCCGTCGAGGTCTGGGAGCAACTGCGTGGCCGGCGGCGTGTAGTAGTTGGCTTCGATGACCGAGAGGTTGTCGGGTACGCCGCGCTTGAGCATGGCTGCGACGGCGACGACGGTCGTCTCGAAGCCAACGGAGAAGAACACCACCTGCTCGTCGGGGTTCTGTTCGGCGATGCGCTTGGCATCGAACACGCTGTACACCGCGCGGACGTCACCCCCGCGGGCGCGGGCGTCGAGCAGGCTCATGCGGACGTCGCCGCGGCGCTCACCCTCGAGCGGGATACTGCCGGGGACGGCGAGCATGTCGCCGAACGACGTGAGGATCGTGTCGGGCTGGAGCGAGAGCTCGATGGCCATGTTGATGTACTCGTTGTCGCACACGCACACGGGGCAGCCCGGCCCGGCGAGCACCTCGACACTCGCTGGGAGGAGGTCGCGCAACGCGTAGCGTCCCATCTCGTGCTCGTGGGTACCGCAGATGTGCATCAGCTTGACCGGCCGGCCGAGGCCGTCTGCCAAGGACGCGATTCGCCGCTGGAGTTGGGTCACGAGACCAGGGTCCTTGTAGACCTCGGGCCGGAAGGCCACCCCGGCGCTGGGCGCCGTACCTGCGTCAACCACCGGGAAGGGGCTCTAGGTACTGGCTGATGAGCTCGAGGTTGGCGGCGGCATCCTCAGGGGAGATCTTGTCGATTGCGAAGCCCGCGTGGACCACCACCCAATCCCCTGCCTTCAACTCGTCGACCAACCCGATGAAGCAGTGATGCATCGCGCCGCCAAGGCGGATCAGGCAACGATCCTCATCGAGCACCTCGACGACTTCGTGTGGAATCCCCAAGCACATGGTCAACCTCCCGGCAGACAGGCGGCCAGTGCGAGCTGGCCCAGCGAGATACCTCCATCGTTCGATGGCACCACCTTGTTGCGCCAGTGCGGAATGTCCGCACCATCGAGATGCAAAACGATGCGCTCGACGAGGAGGCTGTTCTGGAACACTCCTCCCGAGAGCACCACGCGCTCGAAGGGCTCGTCGGTGCGCAGGGAGATGGCAGCCTCGGCGACGCCGCGTGCCAGAGCGTCATGGAAGCGCCATGCCACCCGCGCTACGCTCGCGCCCGCGTCGATGTCGTCCAGCAGGGCCGCCAACAAGGGCGCGTGGTCCCACGTGCGGCCGTCGAAGGGCCACGGGTACGGCTCGAGATCCCTTTCGGACTCGGACGTCCGACGCGCCGCCGCCTCCAGGCCGATGGCGGCCTGCCCTTCGAAGGTCATGCTGCGATGGAACCCAGTGAGCGCCGCGACGGTGTCGAACAGCCTGCCCACGCTCGTGGTTCGCAGTGTGTTGAGTCCGGTGTGGATCAGCTGCCGGGCGAAGCCCAGGCGCGCGGCAGGCAGATCGAACGGCGGCTGCGTCACGCGCTCCCAGACGCCGTCGCCCAGGGCCTCGAGCCAGCCCGCCGCGGCCTGGATCGGTGTCCGGGCGGCCGCGTCGCCGCCCGGCAGGTATCCCTGGCGCACATGGGCGACCCGGCGCAGCCCCCCCACCAGGCTTCCCGCGAACACCTCGCCACCCCACACGGATCCGTCGTCACCAAGGCCGGCACCATCGAACGCGAAGCCGAGTACCGGGACCTCCCAGGCTCCGCGTTCGGCGAGCACGCTGGCCACGTGTGCGACGTGGTGTTGGACGGCGAGGCGAGCTGCTCCGAACTGCTCGGCGAAGCGGCTGCTCGCGTAGGCCGGGTGCAGGTCGTGCACCATGCGGACCTGACGCGGATCGACGTGGTACATGGCGCACAGGTCTTGCACGGTCTCCCTGAAGGCCTGGTACGACTCGAGATCGCCAAGATCACCCAGATGCTGGCTCATGTATGCGGAGCCGCCGACGCCGAGGGTGATGCTGCTCTTGAGCTCGGCTCCGAGCGCCAGCAGCGGCTGTTCGAAGCGCTCCGAGCGCAGGACTGGAGCCGGGGCGTACCCTCGCGCGCGCCGCACCACCGCGCTTTCGCCGGCCACCACGAGGGCCACGCTGTCGTCGAGGCGGCGCGCGATCGGGCGCTCGCCGATGAGGAAGGCGTCGGCCAAGCCTTGCAGGCGCTCGAGTGCCTCGTCGTCACGATAGGCGATGGGCTCGGAGGAGCGGTTGGCGCTGGTCATCACCAGCAGTTCGGGGGCGCCGCCGTCGAACAGGAGGTGGTGCACCGGTGTGTAGGGCAGCATCACGCCCAGAGCTGCGTTGTCGGGCGCGAGATCGGCTGGGAGGGTGTCGCCGCGCTTGGCCAGGAGCACGATCGGTCGTTCGCTCCCAGAAAGGAGCCGGCGTGCTGCCGGCGAGAGCTCGACGTGCGGCTCGAGGGCGTCGAGATCGCGTCCCATCACCGCGAAGGGCTTCTCCTTGCGGAACTTGCGCACGCGCAACGCCGCGACCGCCGCCACGTCACGCGCGTCGCAGGCGAGATGGTACCCGCCAAGACCCTTTATCGCGACGACCGCACCCCCCCGCAGTGCAGACGCCGTCGCTCGCAAGGCGTCCTGGTCCCAGCGTTCGTCGACCCCTTCACCGGCAACCACGAAGCGCAGGCGCGGCCCGCAGACCTCGCAGGCCGTGGGTTGGGCGTGGAACCGGCGGTCGAGCGGATCGTGGTATTCGGCCTCACAGCTCGCGCACATGACGAAGCCGCGCATGGTGGTGAGTGGGCGATCGTACGGTAAGGCTTCGATGATCGAGTAGCGGGGGCCGCAGTTCGTGCAGTTGATGAACGGATAACGGTAGCGTCGGTCGTCTTGGTTGCGCAGTTCGCGCAGACAGTCTTCGCAGACCGGGAGGTCGGGCGAGATGGCTGTCGTGACGTGCGCGGCATCTTCGCTCGCAACGATCACGAAGCCGGCCGGCGCGACAGCATGGGCCTGGGCGCGTTCGAGCTCGAACACGGCTTCGACGCGCGCGGCCGCTGGCGCCTCGACCTCGATGGCACGGACGAAGGCCTCGAGCACGTCGGCTGTGGCCACCGCCTCGATCGTCACACCGTGGACATCGTTGCGCACCCAACCCGCGAGCGCGTGCACCCGTGCGAGTCGGTAGACGAACGGCCGGAAGCCGACGCCCTGTACGGTGCCGGTCACTCGGAGGCGGCGCCGCTCGAGCGGCATGCCCTCACCCCCGCTTGGTGGCCAGCCGCTCGCGCAGGAACGCCCGCCACGGCGCCATACCCTCACCGGTACGAGCCGAAAGCTCGAAGACCTGCGCCGCGGGAGTCACTCTATGTACGTTCGCCAGCGCCTGCGCACGATCGAACCCGACGACCTGCGCGATGTCTACCTTGTTGATCACGATCGCGTGCGAGTCTTTGAAGATGCGCGGGTACTTCAGCGGCTTGTCCTCGCCCTCGGTGACCGACAGCAAGGTGACACGGACGTCCTCGCCTAGATCCCAGGAGGCGGGGCACACGAGATTGCCGACGTTTTCGATCACGAGGACGTCGAGCCCATCGAGGTCGAGTTGATCGACGGCGCGGGCCACCATTTCGGCCTCGAGATGGCATACGGTTCCGGTGACGATCTGCACCGACGGGGCGCCGGCGGCGTGAATGCGCACGGCGTCGTTGTCGGTTTCGAGGTCACCAACCACGACCGCCATGCGCAGTTCCCCGGCGAGGTCTCGCACGGTCCGCTCGAGCAAGGCGGTCTTCCCCGAACCCGGTGAGGAAACCAGATTGAGCACCAGGCAGTTGGCGAATGCGGCGCGGTTGGCCACCGCGACCGCGTCATTGTGGCGCATCAGCGATTTCTGGACTTGGACCACGCGCGCGCCGGGAGTCTCGACCGTACCGTGGCCACTCACGCGCACGTCGCGCGTGAGTGCGGTACCGGCCATCACGTTACCTCCAAGTGGCTCACGTGCATCTCACGCCCTTGCCGCAGGTCGGCCGAAGGGGTGTCACAGCGAGGGCACACGGCGATACCGAAGCGATTGTCGAGTTCGAACTCGGACTGGCATGTCGCACAGTACGCGATGGCAGGGAGGTACGTCACCTCCAATCGAGCATGTGCCGCCATCGTGCCCTCGCGGGCGCCGCCGAAGGCGAACTCGAGAGCCTCCGGTACGACACCCGCCAGGGCACCGATCTCGACGTGGATGGCCTCGATCCGCTCGGCGCCTTCCTTGCGCGCTGCTTCAACAGCGAGATCGACCATGCTCACCGCCAGCCCGAACTCATGCATGCGGAGACACGATCTCTTCGACACTGAAGGGCTGATCGGCCCAGAGCCCCTGGCCGACCAGCGCCGCGCCGATCCCCTGGCGCTCGATGTTCGGCTTCAAGACCTGAAACGAGCGCCGGCATGCAGTCGTGCGCACGGCGGCTGGGCCCGAACCCGATCTCGCCGGAGTCGAACTTGGGTGGGCGTGGGGTTGAGCATCCTGGCCCGGCTTCCCGCCCACGCCTCGCGATCGTCTCACGCCGCGCTCCACGCACCTTGCCGTTGCTCGAAGGCGGCAACGTCGGCCAAGGTGCTCTCGCGCAGGAAGTCCACCTGCTCCTTGCGGTGCTGGGTCCAGAACGAGTGCGCCGGGCACGCACGCTCATCCGTGCAATCCGCGGTCCCGAGCATGCAACGCTCCTCCAGCAGCGGATCGTCGAGCGCCTGGGCGATATCGAGGAGCGTGATCATCTCGGGCGGCCGCGCCAGCGCGACCCCACCACCAACACCCCGGCGCGTCACGACGAGACCACGCCGCGCGAGGGTGTGGATGATCTTGGCCAGGTAGGGATGGGGAAGGTTCGTGGCTTCGGCGATGTCCTTGATGAACTGCGCCTTGCCGCCATTGGTCGCGACGTGGCCCAACGCCGTGATGGCGTAGCCAGTGGACTGTGTCATCCCGCGGCCTCCTCGGCTGGCTCCAGCGGCCGCAGCAAAGCGGAGCTCTGGATACCTTTGTCTTCTATGCCGAGTGTATGAACCCTCCTACCGGAATGTCAACCCCGTTGCTCCCAGATGACGCGTCTGGCATGGGGCTCGTGCCAATGGTCACGAACACCCTTTGGCGTCGGCGGTGAGGATCTCGATACGCTGGGTGAGCCGTTCCACCAGGCCGGCAACGAGGCGCACACCGATGCCGGGCCCGGACGGCACCTGCTGCACCCCGTCGACGGCTTCGAGGAGCGGCTCGACGATGTCCGCGTCCCAGTAGCGGCTGGCGCTGCTCGTGTCGCCCGGCAGCACGAAGCCCTCAAGCGTCGAGATGTGCAGGTTATGGGCGCGCCCCACACCCGACTCGAGCATGCCACCACACCAAACTGGCGCCCCGAACGACACAGCGACCTCGTGCAAGCGGCGTGCCGCCACGTAGCCGCGTACACGGCCGACCTTGACGTTGATCACCCGCCCGGCACCGATCTGCAGCCCCTTACGCGCGTCCTCGGCGCTGTGGATCGACTCGTCGAGACAGATGGCCGTGCCGAGCTGACCCTGCAACGCAGCGTGATCGATGAGGTCGTCGTGCGCGAGCGGCTGCTCGATGTACGCCAGGTCGAGGGTGTCGAGTTGACGCATGATCGGCACGTCGACCAGGCGATAGGCGCTGTTGGCGTCGACCGTGAGATCCGCGTCCGGGAACGCCTCACGTACCGCTCGTACCGGTGCAACATCCCAGCCGGGCTTGATCTTGAGTTTCACGCGGCGATAGCCCTCTTCGAGGTGGATTCGCGCCTGCTCGATCGTCGCCTCGACGGTGGGCTGGATGCCGATCGAGACGCCGACCGGCACCTTCGTGCGCACGCCGCCCAAGAGGTGCCACAGCGGGACGCCCAGCGCCTTGGCCTGCAGATCCCAGAAGGCCATCTCGACGGCAGCCACGGCCATGTTGTGGCCGCGAACGAAGCGCAGATCATGGAGCAGTTGATGCGGCGTGGCGTAGTCGTGGCCAAGGATGAGTGGCGCCACGAACTCGCGTATCACGCTCCAGGCGGTGTCTCGAGTCTCGTACGCATAGCCCGGAAACTCCCCGGCCACGCATTCGGCGATCCCCTCGCCACCCTCGCCGCGAACGGTGACGAGCAGGATGCGACGGTCCTGCTCCACGCCGAAGCTGGTCTCGAAGCGGAACCGCAGCCGCATGGCGAGTTCGCGGAGCTCGATCTGTTCGATGCGCATGGCCCCATCATGGCGCCTCGATCGGCCCCACGTCGTGACTGCGACCGCCGGGGCCGGTCGGCATCAGCCAGGCGCGGCTCGCTGCCTGCTAGCGTGAGGCCGATGCGCAAGATCGTGCACGTCGACATGGACGCGTTCTACGCCGCCGTGGAGCAACGGGACGAGCCGCGGCTTCGTGGCCGCCCCGTGGCTGTCGGAGGGGGCAGCGAACGGGGTGTGGTGATGACGGCGTCGTACGAGGCACGCCGCTTCGGCATCCACTCGGCGATGCCGACGGCCGTGGCTCGTCGGGCGTGCCCGGAGCTCATCCTGGTGCCGCCGCGCTTCGCGGCCTATCACGAGGCATCGGCGCTGGTCCACGAGGTGTTCCGGCGCTTCACCGACCTGGTCGAGCCGTTGGCGCTCGACGAAGCCTTCCTGGACGTGACCGAACCCAAACGCGGTCCGCCCTCGGCCACGCTGGTGGCCCGAGCGATCAAGGCCGAGATCCACGCCGACACTCGCCTCACCGCCTCGGCCGGCGTCGCCAACGGCAAGTTCGTGGCCAAGGTCGCCTCGGGCATGCGCAAGCCCGACGGGTTGACGGTGGTCACGCCCGACGAAGTTCCAGCGTTCGTTGCAGCCCTGCCGATCGAGGCCTTCTTCGGAGTCGGCCCACGCACCGCCGAACGGCTGCACGCGCTCGGCATCCGGACCGGCGCGGATCTGCTGCGCGTCGACCAGGAGCGGTTACATGCCGCGGTGGGCAAGCTCAGCCGCTTCCTCCTGGACGTGGCCCGAGGCGTCGACGAGCGTCCGGTCGTGCCCGATCGCCAGCGCAAGTCGATCGGGGCAGAACGCACCTTCGCGCGCGATCTCGACCGCCGCGAGGCGCTCGAGCCGGAGCTCTCGGCGATCTGCGAGGTCGTGGGCCGCCGTCTCGTACGAGCCAGGCTTGCAGCGCGGACGGTGACGCTCAAGGTCAAGTACCGCGACTTCCGCGTGGTGACGCGCTCGTCCACGCCCCCTACGCCGTTGGGCACCACCCAGGAAGTGCGATCCTGGGCCGACGCCCTCCTGTTCACCACACCCCGGCCGCCCGGGGCCCTACGCCTGCTCGGCGTCAGCCTCAGTGGCCTCTTCCCCGCGCACCGGCGGATCGTCCAACCGCGATTGCCGTTCGACGCCCGGGAGGATGATCCGCACGACGCGACGTGACCCGTACGGTGCGTGACGACTTGGCGTGCGTTGCGGTACCGTTGAGGCGCGATGACCTCCAAGCTCCAGCCCCGTGCCGCCGTCGTGCTCGAGGAACTCTTGGCCGGCAACGAGCGCTACGCTGACGACCGTCCGACTCACCCCCATCAGGGACGCCGCACGCGCGCCACACTCACCGCCGGCCAGCATCCCTTGGCCGCCGTGCTCGCGTGCTCCGACTCCCGCGTCCCGCCGACGCTCGTCTTCGACCAGGGGCTCGGCGACCTGTTCATCGTGCGCAATGCCGGGCAGGTGCTGTCACCCGATGCGCTCGCGAGCCTCGAGTTCGCCGTGCTCGAACTCGACGTCCCGCTCATCGTCGTCCTGGCTCATCAGGCATGCGGCGCAATCCGCGCCGCCGCCGCCACCTTCGGCGGCGACGACATCCCCGAAGGCCACCTGGTGCAGGTGTTGGCCCCGCTGTCGCCGGCCGTCGCCTTCGCCTCGAGGCACGCGAGCGACGCCGACGACCTCGACGCGCTCGCCGATCTCGCCGGGCACACCCACCTGCGCATGACGGTCACCGCCTTGCGGTTGGCCGGGCCTGTCATCGCCACGCGTGTGGCGGATGGCCGGCTAGGGGTGGTAGGGCTCACCTACGAACTCGCGACCGGCATCACCCGAATGCTCGGCGACCACGTACGGCCCACAGCCGCAGCCTGAGCGACGCTGACACCACGACGCCGATGCGTTCGCCAGACGTCAGCGAGCGCCGTCTGGCCCCGCGAGCCGCGCCATCAGCGACCGCAGCGCGGGCGCCGAGATCTCGCCGACGTGCACGTGGATCAGGGCACCCTGGGCGTCGAACGCGAACGTCGTCGGGAGGCCGGCGACCCGGAGCGCCGAACCCAGAGCTCCGCTAGGATCGAGGAGCACCCCGTCATGGGGCAGGCCTGCCGCGTCCAGGTAGGCACGCACCGCCGCCGGACTCTCACGCTGGTTGACCAGCCACACCCGCACGCCGGGAGTGGCATCGGCGGCCTCGAAGAGGATCGGCATCTCGCGTCGGCAGGGTGGGCACCAGGTCGCCCATACGTTCACCACACTCGGTTCGCCTAGGTCGACGAGGCTCACGATCTGGCCCTCGAGCGTCTCGAGCTCGAGCGGCGGCAGCCGAGCGGCGCTCACGTGGCCGCTCGGCGTGAAGAGGGCCGACGGCAACCACCAGGCCGCCAACGCGACGACACCCAACGACGGGGCTACACGCCGAAGAGCGGGCGCGCGCACGGCGAACACGACACTCGCCGCTGCGGCGGCCGCGACGCCCCACCAGGGCTCGAAGCCGCCCTGCCAGATGGCCAAGATGGCCGCTGGCGCAGCGCCGTAATGCTCGAGATTGACGAGCACGAATCCCGCACGAGCGCCAACGAATGCGGCCAGCGCCGCCTGCCAACCCCAGGACGCAACCTCGGGGCGCCCACGACGCGCGAGCCACTCGGCGCCCAGCAGCAGGACCGCGAAGCCGAGGCCGGCATAGGCTCGGTCGAGCGACAGCACGAGCGGTCCGAGCGTCAAGGCGCCCACGTGACGGCGTTCCTCCCCCCGTGCATATGACTGAGCATGCAAGAGAGCATACCCTACGGGGGTACCGCGCCACGTGTTGGACCGCACGACGCAACGTCACGCCCTGGGCGACAGGCCGAGGGCCCTGAGCTCGGCGACCAGCAGGCGTCGAAGTGTCGGCAGCGAGAAGTGCGCGCGCGCGATTTCGAGGTTGTGCGCAGCCGCTGCCGCGCGCGCTTGCGGATCACCTAGCAGCCGGGCGAACACCGCCACAGCCGCAGGCGTTACCGAGCCGTCGATCTCCACGAACCGGAAACCCTTGGGCGCGATGTCTGCAACGTACACCGGGTAACGGTTCACGAGCGCCGCTTTGCCGAACCAGACAGTCTCCAGCAACGCGTTTCCGAACCCCTCGTAGAGGCTCGGATAGGTGACCATGTCGGCGTGCGGATAGGTGTCCCAAAGGCCGAAGCGCTGCTTGCCCTCGCGGCTCGTGCCTCGTACCGGCCCGACGAGGTGATCGACCGGCCGCAGGTCCACGCGACGTTCGCGTGCCCGCCGCTCGAGCATGCGGAGGTAGTCGAAGCCCTCGTCACCTGCGGCGTGGGTGATCACGAGGACCGCTCGCGGATCGGCCAGTTCGGCCAAGAGGTCAATCGCCAACTCGATGCCCTTGCGCGGGATCACCCGCGTCGGCTGCAGCACCAGTCGCTGCTCGTCGCTGAGGCCGATCGCGCGGCGAAAGCTGGCCGCGAACGCATCGGGCTGCGGCGCAAGGGCATCGAAGTCGAGCACGTTCGGCACGACCGTTGCCTGGACGCCGCGGCGGCGGCGCAACTCCGCTGCAGCCAGGCTGTTGATGGTCATGTGTCGTACACCGGTGGTATGGAACGGGAAGTACGTGTCGAGGTAGTGCGGAACCCGCGTGCGAGCGAAGCGCTGGCGCTCCCAGTGGAAGTCGTGCTCGTGCGACAACGTCGGGAGGCGGCGGGCCACCACCAAGTCCGCGAGTGCCTCGGCTAGCGGCAACTGCATTGGCACAGCCCACACGTTCTGGAGCACGAGCAAGTCGGGGCGCACGGCATCGACAACCCGCTCGAGCATGATCAAGAGCTCGGCCGCGCGCGCGCGCAAGTCGTCGCGAAGCGACGCATCGGGCTCGCGACCTCCGAAGGCGCGCTCTGCGAGCGCCAGCGCTACCGGGTCGCGGAAGTGGAGCGCGGGCACGAGGGTGCCGGGCGGACCGGTCTCATCGAGCTCCCCGGCACACAAGTGTGGCTCGAAGCCGAGTGCTTCCAGCGCACCAACGAGTTTGGCGTTCTCGAGGCTCACGCCATCCGTGCCGGCAAGCCGCGCGGAAACGAAGAGGGCGCGCATCAGCCCTTGACGCCGCCGGCCGTGAGGCCACCGACCAGGAACTTCTCGAACCAGAAGAACAGCAGCATGATCGGCAAGGTGATGATCATGGCGCCGGCCATCAGGTACTGGCGGGGGACCTCCTGGCTATCGAGCATCACCATGCCTCGCGGCAGCGTGAAGATCGCCGGGCTGTCGAGGAACATGAAGGCGAACAGGAACTCGTTCCAGGCGATCATGAAAACGTAGAGGCCGACCGAAGCGATCGCCGGCATCGACAGCGGCAGGGTGATGCGCCAGATCACCTGCGCCCGCGTACACCCGTCGATCAGGCCCGCCTCCTCGAGATCCCGTGGCAGCGTCTGGAAGTAGCTGCGTAGCATGTAGAGGGCGACGGGGATGGTCGTAGCGGGGTACACGATGAGTAGGCCCGGTAGCGTGTTGCGCAGCCCCAACTGCGTGAACACGGCGTAGAGCGGGATCACCAGCACGATCGCCGGGAACATGTAGATGAGCAGGATCGAGCGCGACAGGAAGGTACGCCCGGGGAACGCCAGGCGGGTGACCGCGTAGGCGCCGAGCACCGCCATGATCAAGGTCACCACCATCGTCACGGTGGCCACCAGGGCGCTGTTGCCGATGAACCGGACGAAGTCGAAGGTGAAGAGCACCTCCCAGTAACCACGCAACAGCGTCTGGGCTCCGAGGCCGAACTCGATGGCGAGATTGGCTGGGTCGCGCAGCATGGCTGCGCGAGTCTTGAGCGACGCCGAGAGCATGTACCAGAAGGGGAACAGGATGATCACGAAGAAGAACGCGAACCCGAACCCGCGCAGCAACCGCACGATCACGCGCTCGATCACGTCGCGCCGTGCGCGCCGGAGGTCGAGATCGCGCAGTGCGTAACGGACCAGGAAGCCGGCCAGCCCGAGTGCGACGAAGGCGAACACGACGCCCCAGATCGGTTGCACGGCATCCAGTCCGAGCGGCCGGAACGCTCGCAGCGCCAGGTAGGCCAGCGCCAGCAGGAGGCCGCCGCCGACGGCGAGCGCGACGGGCGTATCGCGGCGGCCGCGAACGACCCCGGTGAATGCCCCGAGCAGCACGCCGAGGATGAGCGCCTCGCCGATCGGCATGGTCGTCACCATTCCGCCAACGACCGTGGCGACTAAGGACCACAGCATCACCACCAGCGCGACGGTGACCGCCCCGACGAGGGCGCCGATGACCACGGCAGGTGCAGTGAAACGCTGGCTGCGAGGCTCGATCGCTGCGCTCATCGCTCCGTCTCCGGCGCGAAGCGGTAGTACACGAACAGGAACAGCAGCAGCACCAGGAACAGGATCATCGCCACCGCCGAGCCGGCGCCGATGTCGGCGCGGCCGAAAGCCTCGTCGTAGATCAGGACCGGCAGGTTGCGCGTTCCAGCTGCCCCGCCGGTGAGCAGGAAGATGTCCTCGAACTTGTTGATCAGGAACATGAAGCGCAGCAAGAACAGCACCGCGAGCACGCCCGCGAGATTCGGGAGCGTGATGAACCAGAACTTCTGGAAGGGCCCCGCGCCGTCGACGTCGGCGGCCTCGTACATGTCCGCTGGCACCGCCTGGAGGCGCGCCAGCAGGAACAAGAAAGCGAACGGGAAGTAGTTCCAGGAGCTGAACGCGATCACGGTTGCGAGCGCGAGCGGGAAGCCGAAAGAGAGCCCGAACAAGCTCACCCCGATGCTGCGCTGCCCTAAGAAGCTGATCGGTTCGGACATGAGATCCCAGCGCTGGCCGAGCGCATTCACGGTGCCACTGAACGGATCGAGGAAGAACGCCCACACGAAGGCCACGGCGATCACCGGAGCCACGTACGGGAAGAGGAAGAGGCCGCGGAGGAACGCCTGGCCGCGGAACGACGAGTTCAGGAGCTGGGCGGCGAACAGCCCGAGCAGGATCGAGCCGACGGAGCTGAAGAAGGTGTACGCAAGCGTGATCCTCAAGGTCGACCAGAAGTCGGGGCCGGCGATGATCCGACGATAGTTGTCTAGCGTGAACACGAAGTTGGTGAGGATGTTCTCGGCCTGGGCGCGCACCTCGGTCGGCGCCGCGCGGACGTCGGGCGCGCCGGCGTCGAAGTAGGCGGCGCCTGCGCCGAAGACCAACTCGAACGTCTCCCGGTGCCCCCCTTCCCAGTCGCCGAACCGGCACGTGAGCACCCGACCGTCCTGAGAACAGCGCGCGTCGACGCGCTCGAGTTCGAGGCCCGGTGGCAGGGTCTTCCGCCATCGCACGTCGTGGAGCGGGACGCGTTGGCTGCTGTTACGCATGGTGAGCCGCAGCACCAGCTCGTCGCCGACCGCGTCAGGCTGCTCCATGGCGCGCTCGTTTACGACCGGCGCGGGGGCGCGCAAGTCGGCGAGGGTGACCGGCTTGAAGCTGATCCAGACATTCAGCAGCACCGGGAAGAGCACGATCAGCAGGATGACGGCGAACGTCGGCGCCAGCATCACGTACGCGAGACGTGCCTCCCGGGCCGATAAGCTCCTACGGCGCGCCGGCATGAGACACCCCCAAGCGTCGGGCCTAGGTGAGCCTGGGTGGCCGACCGATCAGTCGGCCACCCAGCGTGGGCGTCAGCGCAGACCCTCGACCCGGGCCTGCATCTCGCGAGCGGTCTCTTGGGCGGTACGTTCGCCGTCGATGAAGGAGCGCAGCAGGTCGTTGATGACTTGCGTGGCGTAGACGCTGCCGAGCAGCGCGCCTTCGTCCTGGGCGAAGCCCCAGCGGCTGCCGGTCTCGAGGCCTCCGACGATCTGGTCGATGACCTCCTGATCGTAGAAGTCGCTCAAGGGCGCGAACCGATCGACGCCGATCTCGAGGCCAGCCCAACCCGCGGTGAAGCGCTCGGGATCGTCCTGGGTGCCGGCACGCACCGGGAACTTGCCCTGCGGCGCCATCGACAACCAGTCGAGGTAGCCGTCGGTCAGCAGGTAGCGCACGAACGCCTGCGCCGCATCGATGTCGGCGTCGACGGTGATGCCGAAGTACTGCAGCTGCGCCCAGCCGGCGCCATCGGGATTGCTCGGACCGGCGACGCTGGTGACGAACTCGGTCTGCTCGGCGAGCCAGCCGGAGTAGTGCGGATCGTCGGCGGGCACCGGGAACTCGTCGCGCAGCCCCACCAACGACGGGATGATGAAGGGCGACCAGACGATCATCGCCGCGCTGCCGTCCTGGTAGAGCTCGCGTGAGTGCATCCAGTAGAGGTTGCCCGGCGGGGAGGCGGCCGCGAGCTCGCGGTAGAACTCGAGGGTCTCGACCATCTCGGGCGTGTCGAGCGTGATGTTGCCCTCGTCGTCGACGAGGTGGACGTCGTTCGCGAGCGCGAAGTGCTCGAACACCTGCATCATGTAGTCCTGGCTGGGATCGGTAGCCGCCACGAAGCCGAACATGTTCGGAGGATCGTGCAGCGCCTCGACGGCCGCGAGGATCGCCTCGAACGTCGTCGGCGACTCGAGCCCGGCCTCCTCGAACAGATCGGCGCGGTACAGCAGCAGCTGTGTCCAGCCGTCGGCCGGCACCGAGGTGTACTCGCCGGCGAACTCGACCATCTGCAGCGCGCCGCCGCTGAACGTGTCGATCCCAAGGTCGTCGATGACCTCCGTCGCAGCGGCGGTGTCGAGGATGCCGGCGTCGGCCCAGGTGACGGCGTAGTTGACCGGGTGGAACACGACGTCGGGAAGGTCCGCGGCGGCGAACGCCGCCGTCATGCGCTCGGCGAGTTGGCTCTCGGTGACCGGTACGACGACGACGCTGATGCCGGTGGCCGCTTCGAAGTCCGCGGCGATCCGCTGTTGGATCGCCATCCGCTCGGCCTGCTCTTCGGTCGTCCAGAACGTCAACTGGGCACTGGCGGCGCCGAGAACGAGGGCGAGAACCGCCGTGATGAAGGTGCGCATGTCTACCTCCAGGGAATGTTCCGAAGGCTCGTTGCGGGTGCTACCCGCTGCGGGATTCGCGGGTCCGGGCCGCGATCACAGCTACGAAGACTCACCTCCCATCGGCACGAACGCCTCGAGTTCGGCGTGAGCGTACCGAGCGGCGCTGCCGTTCGGCCGTGTTCCGGCGCCCCGTTAGGCGTGCGTCGGCACGGCGCGAAGCGTCGCACGAGGCACCGCTCGAGCGAGGACATGGTCCACGACTTGAGTTCGTGATGATGCATGAGCCGCCACACGCGCAAGCA